>CASBRB010000167.1 GCA_949127975.1 Oscillatoriales cyanobacterium PMM_0019
ATCCTTGCCGTCTTGATTCAAAATCACCCGCTCCTCACCGTCAGCAACACGGTTAACGGTATCCTCAAAATTATCTTTAGCCTCTGTGGTAGTCATGCGGGTAATCGGGCTATCCTCAGTGGTATGTTCGGCAGTCGCTACAGGTTCCATTTCATCGCTCCTAAAGATTTGGCATAATAATAGATGAAGGTGATGATTCACAGCCTAAGCGAAAATATTTCTTAATACAACCTTAGCAACCTGCCAATATGACAACACGCTTTCTCGAACATCTGCACAGCCCTTCTCGCCCTGTCATCGTCTTCGATGGTGCAATGGGAACCAACCTCCAAACGCAAAACCTCACTGCTGAAGACTTTGGGGGAGCTGAATATGAGGGATGTAACGAGTATCTGATACACACCAAGCCAGAGGCAGTGGCAAAAGTCCATCGAGACTTTCTGGCAGTCGGAGCAGATGTGATTGAGACGGATACCTTTGGTGCTGCGTCGATAGTGCTGGCAGAGTATAATCTGGCAGATCGAGCTTATTATCTAAATAAGAAGGCTGCTGAATTAGCCAAGAGCGTAGCCGCAGAGTTTTCGACGCCAGAAAAACCCCGGTTTGTCGCTGGATCGATCGGACCAACTACCAAAGTGCCAACCCTAGGCCATATTGATTTTGACACGATGCAAGCCTCTTTTGCAGAGCAAGCCGAGGGGCTATACGATGGCGGCGTAGATTTATTTATTGTCGAGACTTGTCAAGATGTGCTGCAAATCAAGGCGGCGCTCAATGGGATTGAACAGGTATTCCAGCGCAAGGGTGAACGCCGCCCGCTTATGGTGTCGGTAACGATCGAAATCCAGGGCACAATGCTGGTGGGTTCTGAAATTAGCGCCGTGTTGACTATTTTAGAGCATTACCCGATCGATATCTTAGGACTAAACTGTGCCACAGGACCAGACCGGATGGCAGAACATATCCGTTACCTGTGCCAAAATTCTCCTTTTGTGGTATCCTGTATTCCTAATGCTGGTCTGCCAGAAAATATTGGCGGTCATGCCCACTATAAGCTGACGCCGATGGAATTGCGCATGGCATTGATGCATTTTGTAGAAGATTTAGGCGTACAGGTGATAGGCGGCTGTTGCGGCACTCGCCCCGATCATATCGAACAATTAGCCGAAATCGGTAAAACCCTCCAGCCGAAAGATCGTCGTGTAGCAGGCAAGTTACCTCACCCCGAACCAGCGGCAGCATCGATATATAGTACTCAACCTTACGAGCAGGATAACTCATTCCTAATCGTCGGTGAAAAACTCAATGCTAGCGGCTCTAAAAAATGTCGCGACTTACTAAATGCTGAAGATTGGGATGGGTTAGTATCTTTAGCTAAGTCCCAGGTGCGAGAAGGCGCTCATATCCTCGATGTCAACGTAGATTATGTAGGGCGCGATGGCAGTCGGGATATGCATGAGGTGGTGTCGCGCTTAGTCAATGTAACATTACCCCTGATGCTCGACTCCACAGAATGGGAAAAAATGGAGGCGGGGCTGAAGGTAGCAGGGGGTAAGAGTTTACTAAATTCCACCAACTACGAAGATGGGGAGGAGCGTTTCTTTAAATTGCTGGAACTGGCTAAAAAGTACGGTGCGGGTGTAGTAATTGGTACAATTGATGAAGAGGGGATGGCGCGGACAGCAGAGAAGAAATTTGCGATCGCTCACCGAGCCTATCATCAAGCTGTAGAATTTGGCATCCCACCCCAGGAAATATTTTTTGACACCCTAGCTCTACCTATATCCACTGGTATAGAAGAAGACAGAGCCAATGGTAAAGCTACCATTGAAGCTATCCGTCGCATCCGACAAGAGCTCCCAGGCTGCCATATCATTCTCGGAGTCTCCAACGTTTCCTTCGGGCTGAACCCAGCAGCACGGCAAGTGCTAAATTCTATGTTCCTGCACCTGTGCATGGAAGCTGGATTAGATGCAGCAATTGTCAGTGCTAATAAAATACTACCCTTGGCAAAAATTTCTCCAGAACATCAGGAGCTCTGCCGCAAGCTAATTTTTGATCGACGGGAGTTCCAGGGAGATGTCTGCGTTTACGATCCTCTGGGAGAATTGACTACAATATTTGAAGGAGTAACGACAAAACGCGATCGATCTCAAGACGAAAACTTACCTGTAGAAGAACGCCTCAAGCGTCATATCATAGACGGCGAACGCATAGGCTTAGAAGAACAACTCACCAAAGCTCTACAAACCTATCCCCCCCTGCACATTATCAACACCTTCTTGCTCGACGGCATGAAAGTCGTGGGCGAACTCTTTGGCTCCGGACAAATGCAGTTGCCCTTCGTGTTGCAATCAGCCGAAACTATGAAGGCAGCAGTGGCATACTTAGAGCCATACATGGAAAAAAACGATGCGGGTAACAACTCTAAGGGAACTTTTCTCATCGCCACCGTTAAAGGAGACGTCCACGATATCGGCAAAAACCTAGTAGATATCATCCTCTCTAATAACGGCTACAAGGTGATTAACCTGGGAATCAAACAGCCAGTAGACAATATCATAGATGCTTACGAAAAGCACAAAGCTGACTGCATCGCTATGAGTGGACTTTTGGTAAAATCCACCGCCTTTATGAAAGACAATCTAGCAGTATTCAACGAGCGGGGTATTACTGCACCAGTGATTCTGGGCGGTGCGGCTCTCACGCCAAAATTTGTCCACGAAGATTGTCAAAATACCTATAAAGGTAAAGTTGTTTATGGCAAAGATGCCTTTTCGGACTTGCACTTCATGGATAAATTAATGCCAGCAAAAACTACTGGTAAGTGGGATGATGTGCAGGGATTTTTAGATGAAGGGGCAGGAAATGGTAAAGCTGTAGTAGATGAAGACACCACTCCTAGCCCTTCTACTACCAAGAAACAGACAGTTAAACAGGAAGCCCAACCAATAGAAGAAGATACCAGGCATTCTGATGCAGTAGAGATAGATATTGAACGCCCGACTCCACCTTTCTGGGGCGCTAAGGTGTTCCAGTCTGCTGATATTCCTTTAGATGAGGTATTGTGGTATCTGGATTTACAAGCTTTGATTGCTGGGCAGTGGCAGTACCGCAAGCCTAAAGAGCAATCGCGGGAAGAGTACAATCAATTTTTAGCCCAGAAGGTTTACCCGATTCTGGATGAGTGGAAGCAGCGTATCATTGCGGAAAATTTGCTTCAGCCCCAGTTAATTTATGGTTATTTCCCTTGTCAGGCTGAGGGTAATTCGTTACACCTGTATAATCCAGAGGGGGGAAAAGAGAAGGGAGAGTTATTGGCTACTTTCCAGTTTCCTCGGCAAAAGTCTATGCGCAGGTTGTGTATTGCTGATTTTTATGCTCCGCAAGAGACAGGGCTGATTGACGTGTTTCCGATGCAGGCAGTGACGGTGGGAAATGTGGCTACAGAGTTCGCTAAATCGCTGTTTGAGTCGAACCAATACACAGATTATTTGTATTTTCACGGGTTAGCGGTGCAAGTAGCAGAAGCTATGGCTGAGTGGGTACACGCTCGAATTCGTCGAGAGTTAGGGTTTACTGCCGAGGAGCCGGATAATATTCGAGATATTCTGGCTCAGCGCTATCGTGGTTCGCGCTATAGTTTTGGGTATCCGGCTTGTCCGAATATTCAGGATCAGTCTAAGTTGTTGGAGTTGTTAGGGTGCGATCGGATTAATCTATATATGGATGAGAGTGAGCAACTGTACCCCGAGCAATCTACAACTGCGATTATTGCTTATCACCCAGCAGCTAAATATTTTAGTGCTTGATGAGGCTTCGTTTTCCTGGGTTGAAAACTAGAACTATGGAATAGAACCCTATATTTTCAATGTGTCTTGGTACAGCGTTCACGGTTAGGTGACTAGGTTTTTATACAGGTTGATTACCTTACCTGTGTAAGATGATCTTAATCCCTAACAATGTGCTTAATGCTCTACCTAAAGTCAGAGATGGGTCGGCGACCTACCTACGCCGACCCGCCTTACCTCTCCACCCTGCGAAGAAAGAGGGTGGAGCCTTACAGCGATCCGGTAAATATCTGTAAAGTTATTTACTTTTTTTGTTATATAACTATGTTATAATTTACGAAATTTAAAAAATACATACATTTTTTGAACCTAACCTGGACAAATAGCTTACCAATTCAGTTATGGCAAGTCAAAAAATTCTCATTGTCGATGACGGTAAAACCATTCGGATGCAAGTCCGAGATATGTTGCCGAAAAACACCTTTGAAGTCCTAGAAGCACAAGATGGTGTAGAAGGACTCGACATGATCCGCAAAGAACGCCCAAACATTGTCTTGTTGGATTTCTTCATGCCACGCATGAACGGCTGGGAAGTCTTAGAAAAGCTTAAAGCTAATCGCGAACTCCACGCCATTCCCTTGGTGGTGATGTCAGGTCGAAAAGACGAGGTTACAGAAAAAGTTCCGACACTATTTGAGTCTTATGAATTTATCGAAAAACCATTCGATCAAAAGGCTTTAATAGGGGCAATTAAATCGGCAATGGCAAAAGCCAAAACTCGACAGGCAGCGGCAGCAACTGCTAGTAAACCGACAGAGGCAGCCGCCGCTAAATCAACTGCCCCAGCTGAGGGAGTTCAGGAATTAAAAGCGCAGGTTCAAGCATTAATTCAGAAAAATGCTAAAATGCAAGCCGAAATTGAGGCGATGAAAAAACAAATCAGTCAGATCATGGCATTTATTAAGCAGAAGAAGTAATTGATACTTAATTGCCTCTCAAGCAGTGGAATTTCACAGTGCTAATGGTAAGCAGGGAAAGACCCCAGGTGTACATTGACTGGGTAGACACGGTCGGAAGACAGATGAAACACCCAGGAGGCGGAGGGGCTCTCCACCAGGAGAGTCGCGGCGCGTCCGAATCTAAAGGGGAATCGGGCACAAATCTTGGTACGATGGAAAGTATTGATAAACTAAAACGATGACTCAGATTGTAGAAATCAAAGACATAATAGGTTAAAACCTATTGTGGAGTCGCCCGTCCCCCGGTTAAAACTCACAGATTCAGATACAATTACTTTTTTCGGTAGTTCCCAATGGGCGATAAAAACAGCCATTCAAAATTTGCGCCTACTGCTGTTTACCGCATTCTAGACGCCAACTTAGACCGAGCCAGAGAAGGATTGCGGATTATTGAAGAATGGTGTCGATTTGGTCTAAACAGCGCCCAACTGGCGGCTGAATGTAAGCAAATGCGACAAGAGTTAGCCACCTGGCATAGCTCGGAGATTCGGGCATCGCGGAATACCCCCGGAGATCCAGGTACAGAGCTGACTCATCCCCAAGAAGAACAGCGCTCTAGTATTCAACATCTTTTGCAGGCAAACCTTTGCCGCGTGGAAGAAGCATTGAGGGTGCTAGAAGAATACGGCAAGCTTTATAACTTGGATATGAGTTCTGCCTTAAAGCAGATGCGCTACCGAGTTTATACCCTAGAAAGCAATTTGCTGGCTTATCGGCGTCATCAGTTGCTGATGCGATCGCATCTGTACCTTGTCACCTCTCCGTCAGAGCATCTATTTAGCATCGTCGAGGCGGCACTGCAAGGTGGACTTACTCTATTACAGTATCGCGACAAAACAGCAGATGATACTGTACGACTCGGTAATGCCCATAAACTGCGACAGTTGTGCCATCACTATGGTGCCCTGTTTATCATGAACGATCGGGTGGATTTGACTCTAGCTGTCGATGCTGATGGCGTCCACCTAGGGCAGCAGGATATCCCAATTGCCCTCGCCCGACAACTATTAGGACCGCAACGCTTGATTGGTCGATCTACCACAAACCCGGAGGAAATGCAACAAGCGATCGCTGAAGGTGCAGATTATATCGGTGTCGGGCCAGTCTATGAGACGCCAACAAAAGCAGGTAAGCCTGCTGCTGGTTTCACTTATGTCCGTTACGCCTTGGAAAACTCAACTGTTCCCTGGTTTGCCATCGGCGGCATCGATACTAATAACTTAAATGAAGTCCTGAAAAATGGTGCCCAGCGGGTGGCAGTCGTCCGCGCGATCGTGGAGGCAGAGCAGCCTACCTTGGTAACTCAGTATTTCATCTCCGAGCTGACAAGAATGCAAACGCTCCGGAGTATTGATACTCAGGTCATCCCATATCATGTATAACACTAAAACCCAAATCACACTTCTGTTTAACGGTGAATCCCGTACCTGTCCGCCCCACACCAAACTGCCACAGCTTCTAGAACTGATGGGTTTAAATCCTCGTTTGGTGGCGGTGGAGTATAATGGCGAAATTCTCCATCGCCAATTTTGGTCGGAAACCGAAATGCACTCTGGCGATCGCTTGGAAATTGTCACCATCGTCGGCGGCGGCTAATAGCAAAGGATAAAAAAGGTTGAAGGCTCAGGAAAATCCCGAATTCATCCTTAGTGCTTGACAAAAGTACGGATATACGTACAGTTAATCCGTACTTTCTGAATAACTATTTTAGTGCCTGAGACGATAAATTGGAAAAAGGAATCGGGAAACCACAACAACTGCTGCTAAAAGAATCCATCCATAACTTGTCGCTCGAAAGATGTGTTGAGCCGTTAGAGCCGCTAAAGTTTAAGTAATCTATGCGTAATAAATTGTTTGCAAACATGAAACCACTTTTGAAATCTCTACTCGCCATTTGTCTTGTCATCACCCTGGCATTCAGCAACGCGGGTGACGCTCTAGCCGCTCGCAGTGGGGGGCGAATTGGGGGCGGTTCTTTCCGGGCACCCACTCGTACCTATGCGCCTGCTCCTGGCGGCTATCAGTCACCAGGCGGTTACTACCCAGGAGGCGGCGGATTTGGGAGTAATCTTCTTTTGCCGCTGTTTTTCTTTGGGAACGGATTTGGCGGTTTATTCACTATCCTGATTTTCTTGGGGATTGCTAATTTTCTAGTGCAAAGCTTCCGTCGCGCTGGTAGCGGTGAGGTAGACTCTTTAGGGTACAGCAATTCCAAAGTTTCCGTAGGACGGGTGCAAGTAGGCTTGTTGTCACAAGCCCGTGATTTGCAACCAGAACTAGATGAGCTGGCTCGTCGTGCTGATACCAGTTCTGATGCTGGTAGAGCGCAAGTGCTTCAGGAAGCTAGTTTGGCTTTGCTGCGTCACCCCGAATACTGGGTATATGGGGCAACTCAATCCCAGCAAACGGCACTAGAAGCTGCAGAAGCTAAGTTTAATCAGCTGGCTCTGGCTGAACGCAGCAAATTCAGTGAAGAAACTCTCTCAAATGTCAACAACCTGTTGCGGCAAGCGACTCCTAAAAAATCCTTATCTGGCGATAGCTCAGATTTAGCTAATCAACAGCCTGGTGAGTATATCATTGTCACAATTTTGGTGGGTGTTGAAGGTAATCTGGAACTGCCAGCTATCAACAGCTCAGATAATTTGCGTCAAGCTTTACGTCAGATTGGCAGCATTTCTAGCGAGAGGTTACTGGCTCTAGAAGTTCTCTGGACTCCTCAAGCAGAAGGAGACACCCTGACTACTGACGATTTGCTCGCTGAGTATCCAGATCTGAAACTGGTGTAGAGCGGGGTTTTTACTGCTTTTCTGTCACTCTCAGGAGAGAAAATTTTTACCATTTTCTTGAAACCTTGGTAATGCCTGCATTTCAAGCCTTATTTCCTGAAGGCTTAATAAGTTGCACGTCCTCGATCGACTGGCTCAGATGTTGATGGAAAACGAAACTGTTGATGCTGAGGAACGCTCCAGACACAGAGAACTCAAAGTTTTCTGTGTCTCTTTATGTTGATGAGAGCTATTGCTATGAATGAGTTGCTGGCAGCGCTAATTAATAACGAACATTCGCAGTGTATAGCATCGCCAACGACAGCACTGCTACACGCACGGAATGCTGGCGAGTGGTTACTCGAAGCTTTTGAGCAACTATCACAGGAAGAATGGCTACCTTGGCTAAAGATTAATTGCGGTTTCTCAGAATGGACTGCACAAACTTATATGCAAATCGCGCGTAGTTGGCCGCGCTTAGTAAAAAAAACCACAGTCCCTGCTTTGAGTGAAGAAAAAGAAAGTCTTTCTATCCCCCTCCCTGCGCCCTACGTAACTGCCAGCCCTGAGCTGGTTCACAGTCCTACTCCCATAGAATCACAGCCAACAATTGCAATCAGCGATGTTATTGCGACTGCACCAGCTACTCTTACCTTTTATATTCCAGGAGTTGTGGTTCCGAAAGCTAGACCTCGCGTTACATCAAATGGCACATTTTTACCTCAACGCTATAGGGAATGGCGAAATCGAGCGGAGGTAGAGATTTACTGCCAATTATCGGAGCAACAGTTTTTACAGGCTTTGCCCTTACCTAGAGCAATGGTAAAAGTTCAAGTTCGGGGAAAACATCGGGGCGATTTAGACAATATTTTGGGGAGTTGTCTAGATGCCTTGGTATCAGCTAAGGTTCTACTCGATGACCGATTGAGTGTTGTGTCGCGCTTGGAAATCTGGCACAATCCTAACGGTGAAACGGGAGCTTTGATTAAGGTATGCGCGATCTAGAAATCATTAACCACAACTGCTGGCAAGTTTAAGATTACAGTTACAGCTTTTTTATCTCCCTAGACAGTTGTGTCCTCCCTCCTAGTAGAGCTAAACTTTGAATTGCATAGATCTTAGTTATACCAAAGAGGGATAAAAATGCAAATTAAATCAGAATCTGAACCGATAATTCCAGTGGAGGTTATAGATTCAAGCTCTGTTCTGCCCACCAGATCTGAACCGATAATTCCAGTGGAGGATATAGATTCAAGCTCTGCTCTGCCCACCAGCACCCTGGCTTCCCTAGAACCAGGACCCGTTGGTTTTGACCGCACCGCTATTGGTCTGATAGGATGGACTAGCTTAGCCATACAATTGGCACTGGCACTTACTTGTGGCGTATTTTTAATAGTTGCCAGCTTTGGTAGTGAATTTAGTACGGACGCGAATCGCGGAATTGGAGTTGGTGTATTTTTTGGTGTATGCGGAATTGTAGCCCTGTGCATCAGTGTGTTGGTTGATTACCGTTATACCCAGGTATCCAAAAAACTACGAAATCCCAATCCGGCTGTGCGTCCTAACAAGGCGGATACAATGAACCTGCTGCGGCTGGGAATCATCGTGGGTTTAGTGGGAATGTTATTAAACCTACTAGGGGCAGGCTCAACCCTGAATGTGTTAGTGGCAAAAGCTGTATCCCAGTCGCCAGGGATGACAATTATCGACGCCAACAATATTATTAGAGCGCTTGATGTGTTTGTGGAGCTGGCGAATGTGATTGGCATTGCCGCTCACTATGCCGGTACACTCGCTTCCATCTTGCTGCTGGAGCGGGTGTATCACCATCATCCCTAGAAATAGCTTTAGTTATTATTGCCTCCTGCTCCCGTCTTCAGAGCTGCCCTGATCATCGTTTGGCGCACGCGCCTGGGCTAGCTTTTTTAGTGAACTGCTAATGTTCCCAGGCGTAGGACTCGGAGATTTACCGACTGGCCATCCTTCACGTTGGCGAGAGCGATCGCCGTCTGTTTCTTCAGTTTGGTCGTGTAAGAGAATCTGCTGGGTCGGGAAGGGTAAATCAATACCGTTTTCCACCAGCTTATTTTTGATCGCAATGAGAACTTTGTCTTGGCAGGATAGCGCATCTGCTCGTCGCGGTGGCGTAATCCACCAACGGGCGCGGATATGAACGGTACTATCACCCAATGCTACGACCAGCGCGTCAGGATGAGGCTCTTTTAAAACTTCGTCTACGCTAGCGATCGCTTCTAGGATCAACTGTTTCGCCCGGTCGATGTTATCACCGTAGCCGATACCAATATCGTACTCCAGGCGGCGCATATCGAAGGCAGTATTAACACTTATTGAATTGGTGAATAGCTCAGAATTGGGAATAACGACGCGGCGACCGTCATATGTTTTGATAGTAGTAGCACGGGTTTCGATGCTTTCCACAGTACCCTCAAAATCTTTGTAGACGATTTGGTCATTGATTTGAAATGGCTCAGTCAAAAGAAGCAGAATACCCGCCAAGAAGTTCTGGAGGATGTCGCGGAAAGCAAAGCCAATTGCCACACCACCGATACCTAGCAGGTTAATCAAATCCCTTGGCTTGAAAGAGGGTAGTACAGTGGATAAGGCTACAAACAGACCAACTAAAATTACGGTTCCTTGCGCCAACCGTCCGAGTACCAGCCCCAGATTCCGAGCGTGTCTATGCCTGCGGGTAACGCGCATCACCAGCAACTTGATTTGTTTCCCCGCTATATAAAAGATCGAGAAGAGGAACAATGCTATGAAAAGACTGGGCAGCATAGCGATCGATCCGTCGATCATGCCATGAATATTCGCCCACGCTGCTTTTACGCCAGAATTCATCGCTCATCCTCACTTACAATGACTTTTGATATTTTAATACAAACAGGACTTACGCACTGCCTCTACATATAGCGGTTCGTAGTAGGGGCAAACCCCCCGTGGTTGCCCCTACATATGCCCGGGCTGCCTAAGTCCCGATCGAGTAAAAATATTGACATCTATCTCAGGTTAAAATCATCCAGCTTAACTGTTTGCTCAAATTTCAAATTAACCATTTGAACGGCTTTAATTTTCATACTTTTAACAAATATGGCTTCTCATTTATTTACACTGAACAGGGGGTATTATTAATTTTCACCAAGTCGAATGTTACAATTTGTAAAAAAAATCCCAAAAAGTTTTAAGGAAGCAGCAAAATAGAATTCAGACCAGCACTGCTAGATAGAGTTTCCTCGCTTCCCGAAGGTTAGCTATGACCACCCCTATTTTTACCCTCTCCCCGTCCTTGTCACTTTTGGTTACAGAAAGAGCAATGAAAAAGATATTGGTAATAGAAGATAACCCAAACGTCCGAGAAAATATTCAGGAAATCCTAGAGCTTGAGGATTTTGAACCTATTACAGCAGAAAACGGCAAACTCGGTTTCCAACTGGCTCAAGAACAAATTCCAGATCTAATTCTTTGTGACGTGATGATGCCAGAGATGGACGGCTATGAGGTATTAAGCAAATTGCGCTCTCAAGGGCAGACTGCCCACATTCCCTTTATTTTTTTGACTGCCAAAGCTGACAAGTCCGATGTGAAAAAGGGGATAGACCTGGGAGCTAATGATTATCTAACCAAGCCGTTTACAGCTACGCAAATTCTCAATTGCATAGCCACACAACTGGAAAACCAGCAGGTAGTAGGCTAATTTGAACCCAATTGTGCTTCAATCTGAATATCCTATACAGATTGGGTGCAAAGTGAATCTATCCTCGGTATTAACTTGGACAAGTATGGTGCTCCTGGAGGCTACGATCTTAGGAGCGACATTGCTTAAGCCAGCCTCAGCATTAACTCCTTATCAATACATTAGAATTCGGGCTTTTCTGGATACTGTAGCCTGGGCAGAAGTGGGTACTGTCGAGCCGTCGGGTTATCAGGCCCTAGTTTTTCAAGGAAAGTTTAGCAGTTTCACTACCCATCCTAAAATTACACAATGCGCTTGGGTCGGGTGGAGATGGACTTGTTCGACGGCAGCAGGGCGATACCAAGTGATGGATTACGAGTGGGAACGGTGGCACGTAGTCTTGAAATTAAAAGACTTTTCTCCTCGATCGCAAGACGCTCTAGCTATCCAACTAATCAAAGAAAAGGGTGCCCTTCCAGATGTGGAAGCGGGAAAATTTGAGAGTGCGGCTTGTAAAGTCGGGGCTGTATGGGCAAGTTTCCCCTGTAATTCCTACGAGCAGCACCCAAAATCCATATCTGAACTAAAAGCCATTTATTGGCAGCAGCTAGCCAAGTATCAGAAGTTTTTAATCCCGAAACCGACTAGATGGTTAGCAGATTGAAGGCTTCAGGGGAATATCAGGACTCTAAATATAGCGTCTTGCAAGCATATATAGGGGCAACCACAGGGGGATTGCCCCTACGAACCACTATATGTAGAGGCAGTGCTATAGTACTGTTCTAGCATCACTCATCACCGCAATTGTTTAGTATATTCCAGATAAGTTTCTGCTTGCTTAATGTGTGCGATCGCATTTGGGACCAAGGCAAGAAGTTCTGACACTAATTTCTCTTTTTGATCGATACTTAGCTGCTGGTCTAACTGCGCCTGCTTTAAACTTTCGCAGTAGTTGCTCAGGTAACGATCGAGATTATCAAAAAATTCATCAATGCGCTGCTGGAAATCTGCATCAAGGTACTGGTTAATTTCCTGCTTCATCTTTTTAATGTTTTGCTCAATTAATTGATTTACTTCCGTAATTATTTCTTGCAGAGAAACAGTATAGTATGCTTCCCGTTGATCGGGTATTTTAACTTTAATAGTTTCTTGCTTTGGTATTATCCCAAACCAATACCACCATCTTCTATTCATGACTGATTTTTCTTGATAACCCTGACCTAAAACTCTGGTATGGCGCTTGACGCGGGGTTTAGTAAAATCAATTTCACTCTTATCCAGCTTTGGTGTCAGCAACGATAAATCTACGTTAAAATTTTGATTCAATCTAGTGCGGGCACGTTCCATTATGGGCTTCGTCTCACGCTCTAGAATAAAAGTTAGTTGTTCGCGAGACAGATCTATTTGAGCATTAATTTTTTCCGGAATTTTTTCTAGCATTATATTGGCTTTATCCTTTGCATAAGACACTGCTATGTCTGCAAATTCTTCAGCTTCTATGAGTGTCCTAAACTCCCTGATCGCCTTGCGTTTAAATTCAATTGGTGAACTTTTATCCTTCTGACTCCATTGAATTTTAGAATGCGTACCATTTTCTTCTTCATTGAAATAGCTTTCCACGTTGAGTTTGGTTTCTTTCTTAAGATCTTCAAGAAACTTGTTAAGCTCTTCGTAAAGTTTTGCTTTGATTTGCTCTACTTCCTGTAACCGATCGCGACACAAATCAATGCTATGCAAATCCTCTTCTAGCGCCGCAATTTCCAGCCGTAGGTTTTCTTCATCTTGGTAAATAGCACTGCTGCGGAGTTGTACATCTTCCTGTAATTCCCCAAGCCGAGCATGAGTCATGTTAAGTGCAGAAATGATCGATCGAGGCGCAGCTTCTGCCATCAAAGCTTTAATGGCGTTTTCCAGAAATGGGGCAAAGCCTGACTTGTTCCACAGCCTTTGAGCTTTTTGAAGTAAATCTGATATCGTTACTGCCTCAAGTTCTTCTTCCCAATCAATACCGAATACTTCTTGAGCCAGTGCCCGCGCCGTTTGCATCTGAGTTAACGGCACATTTAAATTTTGCTCCATTTCTTGCATAAAGTTAGCAGCACCAAACGCCCGTCTAGCTGCTATTTCAAACACCCGATTTTCAGGATCGCTTATCTCTAGTTCAGCAGCGACAAACTGCCGTACTTGCTCTGGTGTCATGTCACCCAATCGACGTTGATCGACTTTGTTAATCAGAACGTACAAGTTATCATTGCCACGTAAATTGATTACCTTTTGCACGTCCTTTTTTACTTTTTCTGCTGCTTCTGTCCTTAGTTGGGTAAAATCCAGGACAAACAACACCAGAGAACATCTCTCCAGTTGCTCAGAAACTACATTCACCAGTCTCAGGTTTTGTCCAGCCTCATTTGGTCCTGGAGTATCGACAATCACCAGTTTACCTAGTAAATCTGATTGTTCATTAGACTGCGCCAGCCAAAATGGAGTGTAAATCCGTGGCACATCCGTCAGTAATGCCAGAGGATCGATAATTGGCTCTATAATGCTGCACAGCCGGACAATATCATTCAAAGCACCTAAGTTGTTGATAATCCGCTGACGCCCTAAAATCTCCTCGTCGATGACACCTCCCGTCTTGGCTTCAATCTTTTCTGCTAGCTTTATTAGATGAGGGTACTGACCAAGCTTTTCCTGCACTCGCTGCATTCCTAACTCACGGATTTGGCCCTGCAAGCTGAGAAATGCCTCTTGGAAAACTTGCCGGATGTCAGTATTTAGGGCAAGCATTGGTTCTGTCCGCTCAGCGTCAAAAATAATCTCAGTCGGGATAGTTGTCATTGCCGAATTACGACTTGGCAACAGCTCCTGTCCGATAATGGCGTTGATAATTGTGGACTTGCCAGCTTTCATCGGCGCAACAATCGCCATTCTCAGCTCGAAGTCTTCTACATTACGGGCTGCATTGTTGATTTCCTGCTGAAATTTCGCAAACTTCTCGCTCGCACTATCAGAGCTAAGTGCTGTACTGGCGCGATGCATTAGCGAACTGGCTTGCCCGAGTAACTCAACAACGTTTTGCTGCAAGTCTTGAAGATTCGGCTTTAGTGCTTGAGATTCCATCCGTTTTTATATTTTGGACGCAAGGATTATTTTTGCTAGTTTCTAGGGTGGGCATAAGCCCGCCCCCTACAGCCTGGAAAAGGTTTTGGATTATTTTCTCTTTCTCAGCAGCTTTTAAGCTGCTGCCACTGACAGATTTTGTCCGCCAGGATTTTGTTTGATTGGACTGCTCCCTAAATTCAGAAGTTTCTCTATTCTAGGGGTACAGAGTAGGGAGTAGGGGTAGGGGAAATGTATAAATCTTTAATCACACTTCAACATGATATGATGAAAAGTTTGGATTAAATTACAATGTTTACACCGAAGGAGACCCGATAATGGCTCGCATGTATTACGACGATGATGCCAATTTAGACCTTTTAGCCGGAAAAACCATTGCCATTATCGGCTATGGTTCTCAAGGACACGCCCACGCCCTCAACCTGAAAGATAGTGGGATGAACGTCATTGTCGGGCTGTATCCAGGGAGTAAGTCTGCCCAGAAAGCCTCAAGTGCTGGATTAGCCGTTCACAACGTCGCTGATGCAGCCCAGGCGGCTGATGTGATTATGATCCTGCTGCCAGATGAGGTGCAAAAGTCGGTCTACAAGCATGAAATTGAGCCACATTTGACAGAAGGGAAAGTTTTAGCTTTTGCTCACGGCTTCAATATTCATTTTGGACAAGTTGTTCCCCCTGCAAATGTAGATGTGGTTATGGTAGCACCCAAAGGACCTGGGCATTTGGTGCGACGGACTTATGAGCAAGGGGAAGGGGTTCCAAGTCTGTTTGCAGTGTATCAAGATCCTTCTGGTCAAGCACGCGATCGCGCTATGGCTTATGCTAAAGGTATTGGTGGCACCCGCGCTGGTATCCTGGAAACCACCTTCCGAGAAGAAACAGAAACCGATTTATTCGGAGAGCAAGTGGTACTGTGCGGTGGGCTAACAGCGCTGATTAAAGCTGGCTTTGAAACCCTAATAGCCGCTGGGTATCAGCCGGAGTTGGCTTATTTTGAATGTGTGCATGAAGTCAAACTGATTGTTGACTTGATTGTGGAAGGTGGGCTCGCCAAAATGCGCGACAGCATTTCCAACACTGCTGAGTATGGTGATTATACCCGTGGTCCGAGGATTATCACTGACCAAACTCGCATCGAAATGCGTAAAATTTTACATGAAATCCAAACAGGTCAATTTGCTCGTGAATTTGTTTTAGAAAACCAAGCTGGCAAACCCGGATTCATCTCCATGCGCCGTCAGGAAGCAGAACATCCAGTTGAGGAAGTCGGCAAAGATTTACGAGCCATGTTCAGTTGGCTGAAGAAAAACCAGTAACCGAAAAATTTTGGCTCTATTCGTAGGATGGGTTAGCTCAAGAACCCATCCTACAATAAAAGAGTAGTTCGATATAGGGCATTTGCAGCAGTCTCTCAATTCGGTTGATGGGTATTCACCGTTTTCAGTCCAGTCTGAATCGCCCTTAGGCAATTTCATATTCCTCCCCCCGTGGAGACCCCCACCATAGCTGTACTCAGCTTGGTGGTGGGAGGAAACGGGGGATATTTTATGGGGTTCGATACCCCTAAAATATCCAGCTTAATGTGCATAGGAATAACCATCTTTTCGGTGAATATGCTTGCAGTATTTGTGACTGATGCCCTGAATTAGACCATCTGTTGTTGAGATATTGAAGCTGCCTGTTGCGCGAGTTGCTACACGCCCAACATAAGTTCCAACTTATCGATCCTGAAGTAACAACCGCTTTAACGATGTCACCTGTTTGAAACCCTTTGTGGAACTTAGTCCTAGAGCAATGTCGAATCGGGAAACCAAATTTGTCTGTTCGGCAAGTTTGACGAGTCCCATGCCCTTTTGCAGTAATGAGCAGGGGTTTAATTCCTGTCGTGATTAAATGCTCCGGCGTTGACGCACCGACACAAACCGAGTCCCAGTAATGAGTTTTTTCTAAGCCTCGAATAGTTCGGTTGTATTTAGTTCGCCCACCAGTACCGACTTCAACAGGTAATCCAGTTTTTTGCAGTTGTCGGTACAATTCCTTCTGAGTGCAATTAACTGCTGCTGTATCTGCTAGCGGTTTCTTAGCTTGTGCCAAAATCAGTTTTAGCAAATCAGGCTTACCTTTCAAGAAATCTTGAATATCCTGGTTTCCCTTTTTTTGATTGCAGGGAACGCAGGCTAAACATAGGTTACTGACTCGGTTAGAACCTCCTTTACTTCGAGGTTGAATATGCTCAATCTCAAGTCGTGTATCTTTCGCACTGCAGTAAGCACAAGTTCTGTTCCATTTTTCCATCAGAAATTCACGAACTTCGTAGTAAGCTTTGGTTCCTTGCTGATAACCTACTCCGCTTATCTCAGTATCCTGCATCTGCTGCGTGTCAAAACGAACCAATTCCTGAGAAATGGCATTGATATGACATAGAGATGATAATTTCCTCACCCAAGTCAGAATATTGGCAACTCGACTATTTAGAGATGGAGGTAGCCATCCTTCTGGGCGAGTACGATTCAAGAAACGGGGCTGACGATACCGAGTTTTCCGGTTGCGTCTTGACCGACGCAATTGTCGGCGTGAAATTAACCCATCTCTAATCTGAAAACCTCGGTGCTGTAATTCCGCTACCCAAATTACTTCGCCAGTGCTGTCATCGAGCAAAGACAGTCCTGTCGTTTTTGCACCTGGGTCAATCTTAACTCGAAGTGGTTTTATTTCTGGGTTTGATATCTCTCTTTTAAGAATGATAGTAAACGGATATTGCCTATATACAGCTGCTTTTCCTTGGGATAACAGCATTCTGGCTCTACCTGGATGGATAGGATTTGAAGGCTTTAGGTTGGTATCGAGAACAAAAACTTTACTCACGAATGAGTCTCCTTGCGGGTAATGTTAGCCTGGACAATGTAATAGATGTTTGTTATGTCAACGACACTGACTTCGACCCGATATGTCTGTTTAATCGTTAACCACAGGGCAGGGGACTGGCTACGTATCCCTAGGTGTGATGGCATCTATTACGTAGTACACAAGGTACTGAGTCGGGTAAACTCTAGGCTCTTTTAAAAGCCCCCGCTATATTCGGTACCCCGGATTAGCGGCGGGTAGTTTACATTCTTAAATAACTACTTGTCGGACTTATAGGCAATAACTTTAAGCTTTGGTTTTGTAAATCTAATTCAATTCCCAAAGCTTCCAGGGGAAACACTCCTAGCAAGGGTTCTACGCCTCCCGGCAGTTCTAAACATTCAAAAGTTCCTTCTCTTCCCAGTAAGGAAATTTTAGCATCTTCAAAAATGCGTGCCTCACTAATCCCAGTTGCTGTTGCTACAGACACTTCTCTGAGAAGAGTTAAACCAAGTTGGGCAATAACATCCCTTGGTAGACACAAAGTAGTAGCTCCAGTATCTACCAATACATGCTCTAGGGTAAGCGATCGGACCTCATCAACTGTAATTATACCCCGTTCCGCTAGACCTTGATCTACTCGATTTGTAACCACCAGGGTTGCCGTAATTTTTCCCATTGGACTATTATCTATCCTTGACAGCATATATATTTTCCTCGCCCAACAAATCTATCATAGCGCATCGCAGACAACCTGCAATAAATTACTGCCCCACTTATGTACTCATGGGTGGGGTATTCTGCTGGTTTATAATAAAATTGGAATAACTTAGTCAAACAATCTTGATGCTGCACTATGACATCGCCATTGTCGGAGGCGGTATAGCTGGAATGACGCTGGCTTGTGCTTTAAAAGATTCCGGGCTTAGTGTGGTGCTGATTGAGGCGAAACCCCAATCTGCTGCCGTAGCCAAGGGACAAGCATACGCGATTTCACTACTCTCAAGTCGCATTTTTCAAGGGCTCGGCGTATGGCAGAAGATGCTACCCCAAATTAGCACTTTTCGGCAAATTCACCTGTCTGATGCCGATTATCCCGGTGTGGTGCAATTTCAACCCCAGGATTTAAACACAGACGCCCTCGGTTATGTGGCAGAACATGGTGTCTTGCAGACTTGCTTGCAGGAGTTTTTACAAGAGTGTAGCGGCGTCAACTGGTTATGCCCCGCTGAGGTACTGCGGGTTGAATATCTTGCAGACGCCGTGGAATTAGAAGTTTTCGTCACAGAGCCCCCCTTCCCTACAACGGAAGGGGACTTGGGGGGATTAGGTTTGTCCGGGAGCAATAATAAGCGAGTGGAGAAAATCAGCGCTCGATCGCTCGTAGCGGCAGATGGGGCACGATCGCCCATTCGCACTGCCGCTGGCATCCATACTTACGGCTGGCAATATTGGCAATCCTGCATTGTTTGCACCGTCAAACCCGAAAAACCCCACAACGATACTGCTTACGAACGCTTTTGGCCCAGTGGTCCTTTTGCTATTTTACCCCTACCAGAAAATAGATGCCGCATTGTGTGGACAGCACCCCACGAGCAAGCAAAAGCGTTAGTAGCCTTAGACGACGAGCAATTTTTAGCAGAACTCAGTCGCAGGTATGGCTCACGAATGGGGGGGTTATCCCTGGAAGGTTCCCGCTTTGTGTTCCCAGTGCAACTGATGCAAAGCTCACGCTATACCAAATCGCGACTTGCCCTGATTGGCGATGCCGCCCATTGTTGCCATCCTGTCGGGGGGCAAGGGCTGAATATGGGTATCAGGGATGCCGCCGCCCTAGCTCAGGTGCTACAGTCAGCCCACAGACAAGGGGAAGATATTGGGGCAGGTACTGTACTGAAACGCTACGAACGCTGGCGTCAATCAGAAAACTTGACTATTTTAGCTTTTACCGATTTTCTCGATCGGTTGTTTTCTAATAACTGGTTGCCGTTAGTAGTGATTCGCCGCTTAGGTTTATGGCTGCTAGTCAGGGTTCCTCCTGTCAAAAAGTACGCTTTGCAGTTAATGACTGGTCTAAGAGGTCGTCCTCCTCAGCTAGCTTCTCATTAAACAATTCAATTACCGTGCCGACTGCTATTAACCAACAGATAGCTAGGCTATCTGGGTGAAGCCCAACGGAATTATTAACTGGAGTTTAGATTATCGATCGCTTTGAGTTGTAGGTTGGGTTGAGGAACGAAACCCAACATTGTAGAAGCAGGATTTAAAAAGTCCGAATCTTAATATAGAGTTGTGGTTCGTAGTCGGGACTTTAGTCCCAATCCAGGGCTTTAGCCCTTACTACAAACCTTGTCCCAATCCAGGGCTAAAGCCCAGTGTCATGATTTTATCCTGCTGTAACTTATTGCTACTCTACAAATCCTGAGAAGGGGGTTGTGGGCAACGTCTAACTGTGTTATTGAGCAGGTTGATATATCTGCCGTAGTTCCTCCAGGGTATTCACCGTTTTCAGTCCAGTCTGAATCGCCCTTAATTTTTCCACATTTATCTCGGAAATTTCTGGTAATA
>CASBRB010000168.1 GCA_949127975.1 Oscillatoriales cyanobacterium PMM_0019
CAACCACCCCTAGCCCCTCCCAGGAGGGGAGCCGGGAGGGGCTAGGGGTGGTTGCCCCTATATATGCCCAGTCTGCGTAAGTCCTGACCTTGACAGGGCTAGGTTATCTTGACTTAAATAACAGTTACAATGTTAATAGGGAAATAAACAAAATAAACCGCAAGAATAGCATAAAGCAAATTCAATATATACCAGGAGCAGTAAGATGGCAACATACAGCATAGCAGAAGCACCAGAAATAACCGTCAAGGTAAGAGGGAAAGATAGCAAGGAAAGTCGGATACGGGCAATAGATAAAATTAAGGAGATGCTTGACGAGGGTAAATTACCAACAGATTTACCAAACGGATTATCAATCGATGATTTGGTGCTAGTTGAGGCAGAACATAAAAATGATTCGCTCTCTGGTGAAGATGATTCAGAATCAACAGACCCCATTGTTGATGCTGTGCGCAAGCTTAACAAATTTGCTTCGATCAAATTAAGATTAAGTCAAGTTCAACAAAGTGCGATCGCAGCTCGTCAGCAAATTAATATTCTGTTCGATAACTCTTGGCAAAGCGAGGATATCGAACAGATAGAGGAAGCATTAAAAGCTAGCTTCAAAACTCTCAAGGAATTTGCAGCGGCTACTGCCGAGTACAAGCAAGCCCTACCTACAGCGATTAACGCCCAAAAGGTTTTAGATGAAGCACTAGGGGTAAAAGAGGAAGTAAAAACGCCTGCCTCTATATATAGTGGTTCGTAGGGGCAATCCCCCTGTGGTTGCCCCTATATGTGCCCAGTGTACCTAAGTCCTGTGGTTATCCATTTTTCCCATAGCTCCGGGAAGACCTATTTTTAATCGCATTGCGGCGCAGAGGTTTACGCAGAGGTTGCAAAGGAAGCTGCAATAATTCTGATGTAAGCGGAAATGATATAAGTCCTGTTTATTTTACCCTGCTCTGCTTAAGTTTGAAGTAGGTTATCGCTGTGTACGCTATAACTACTGGCTAAGATACCATCTAAAACTTTGGCGGGATACAAAATAGAGAAAACTCTGCTGATGGTAAAAAATTATCTTCTTGCCTTAAGCGCAAAAAGCGGCGCAGCATATTTTCTGCTATATCGAAGCCATAATATTTATTCCAGGTAATTTCCCGATACTTAGACATATAAAAATAATGTCTACCATAACCACAACCAAGATCGAGAATAGAGTCAAAGTGTTTACCTACAGGTAATTCATCCCAGGGATAGCCATGTCCATCCAGTATTTCTCCATAGCCTACCCTTTCCCATCTTTTCGCCTCGTTTTCCCATAAGCCTTTAGTCGGAGCGTTGGCTAACAATTCCGAGTTTTTGGGAAAGTAGATCTCGTCCCGTAGTTGGAAATCGTTTAAAGTAAGCTGCATTTTAAATTAATCCGATCGCAATACATATCTACTCACCGAGTCTTTCCCTGACACCTTTGACAATTCGGGATAGTTCGCTTTTTTCATCAACGCTAATCCGACTGGGAGAACCGCTGATTATACCTTCGTGACATCCTCCCCCACCAAATCAAAGATTATGGTGGGAGCTTCCCCATATCACTATGAGGCTTTCCTAGTTGTTCTCTTACGAGATTTCGACCCTTGCCTAGATTGATTTTTTACGTCAATCCCCGGTAGTTTGTCTGCATAGGCAGTTTCCTTTCCCGCAAGTCCTGCGGTACTAATTAATGCTAACCCACGATTTCTAATTACTTCTCCCGATGCAATATCTCTATCAGTTTGATAGAAACAATGTGGGCAATCGTGGATTCTAATACTCAAATCTTTCTTAACTTCACCACCACAGTTGGGACACTCTTGAGAAGTTCCTCTAGCATCGACTTCACCAAAAAACTTTCCCCTCTTCCAACATACGTGCTTGACAATAGTTCTAAACTGACCAAACCCACCATCAAGCATCGATTTCCCCAACATTCCCTTAGCCATAATTCTGTAATCTAAATCTTCCATGAAGATTAAATCTCCAGCATCACAAAGGGCATGGGCTTGTTTGAAATGGAAGTTTTTTCTAGTGTTATCAATCTGGTGATGACATCTCGCAACCTTGATACGTTGTTTCTCGTAGTTCTTTGACCGATCAAGTTTTCTACTAAGTCTACGTTGTAGCAATTTCAGCTTACCTTGTAGACTCTTAAAAAACTTTGGTGGTTTGACGATAACACCATCGCTAGTTGCAGAAAAATTGGACAAACCTACATCAACACCGATCGGATGACCGCAAGGTATTGGATTGGGAACGTTGACATCGCATTGGATATTAACGAGAGCATACCATCGATCGGCTTTCCTCAGTATCCGTACCTGTTTCACCACAAATCCATCTGGAATTGGGCGATGTAAGTTAATTGGTACTGCACCGAGTTTTGGTAACTTGATATGCAGATTAGTTACTGGATTTTCCTTAAACTGAGGAAACAGTAATGATTTAAACTGCCCATATTTTTTGAATCTTGGGAACCCAAAACCACGGACTTGAAAATACTCCCATGCTGTATGTAGTTGCTTTATAGCTTGCTGCAAAACTTGAGAGGGAACCTCACTTAACTTAGGAAATTCTTTCTTAGCTTTTGGCAAGTTATTAAGTTGATTTACTTCAGTAGGAAATGGACTTGAAGTAGGTAAGATATACTCTTTTTCTAGAGAACATCTGTCAATTGAACATTTCCTACTATCGCACCAATCTTTAATTTCTCGTAACGCATAGTTATACGCACCACGGCAAATTTCCATCCACTCAATGAGTACTTGTTCTTGAGTGGCATCTGGATAGATTCGGTAGCGATAGTTCAGTGTTAACATACTATTATTATAGCTAGGAAATACCTAAATCGTCAACCTCTCATCCCCCGCTAATTATGCTAATATAGTGGGGGTCTTCTCGGTTGGTTAGATAATTCCGGAACGAATCTTTAATTTCAGCTCCATCCTTAGTCACAACATATTCGCGGATACCTTTGGTAACCGAACTTCCGCTGGGTGGAATAGATAGGTTGTTGTCTGGCGATCGCCTTCACTACTGGGGGTGGCGGACTCTGGTTCTGACTCTGCTGGAATAATCACCACCGGCAACAGCGTTCCTTGTTCATACCACTGGTTCACCAATGGCAGCAACTCTCGCTCCTCCTGTAAAATCAGACAATCTAGCTGGTGTTTTTCTTGCTCCACGAAGTGTAACAACTCAGTAGCGGAACTGAAATTGGTCAAGATATAGCGATCGCTGCTCAAAAACTGCCTCAAATCCTGAATCAGCCCGGAGGAACGCACAAAAGTACAGATAGACAGTTGGGGAAGCAAAATACTCAGCGTCGGGGTTCCTACCTGGCTATTAGCAGTCTTACTTCCGCGATTTGAGGAGTTTGTCAATGAAAACCTTTACACCAAATTTAATAATAATTTAAGCATTCGGTAATTATTATAAATTTTATATAAAAACCGCACATATAGCTCCATAAATAAGCTGTACTGAAAAAAGAGCAGTGTCACTTTTTGGCAGCCCTATGTGTTTCACGTCATCAGGTGGCATCACCGCCAGGTCAAACTATTTTACTCAAGCTAGGTCCATCATGTTGACACCCAATCCCTGTTTAAAAGAGTTTATGCAGTCAGCGCCTGTTTGTCAACAGACAGCAGACCTGAACACTGTGCTAGAGATTTTTAGTCAGGGTGAGTGCGCGAACCTAGTGGTGGTGAGCGAGCAGCTTCACCCCTTGGGCGTGGTTTCCTGGCGACGGCTGATGCTCCATCTCATAGGTAAGATGGGTTCTGATGCGGCGCGAACCGAAACACTAAATCATTCTACAATCTATTCTACCAAGCAAAAAAAGCGGGTCAGCGTCAAGTCCTACAGCCTACCCTACCCAACAACAACCAACGACAAGGGCTTCTTACTACATTCTTTTATTGAACCCCTAGCAACGGTAGCTGCCGGACTCACCTTAAGCCAATTCTTGCCCAAACTGCAAAACCAACTTGCGGCAGACTGGGCTTTAGTTGATGAGAAAGGCAAATTTTTAGGACTCCTAGATAGTGGGCTACTATTGAAATATTTAGCACGGGCAAACGCCACCACGGCTTCTAGGTCGCAGCCAAGCCCAATTCAGACTTTGATCCAACTTTTGGAGCAGTTGCCTTTACCGCTGATGTTACAAACAGGTGCTGGGGAAGTTTTGACGCAAAATATTACCTGGCGTCAGCTTGTTGGGGAGTTTCAAAATTTAGATGGGGTTAAGCCGACAGCAGCAGTCGCTCCTACCACCACTTACCAGCAATATAAGTATCCTCGCTACTCCTCACTTGATATTGAACCGAGTACCGACGAATATGGCTCCCTAGCTGACAACACATTAATGTCGTCGCTGCCAACGAATATTAAAACTGAAGACGTCGCAACTAACTGGGAAATGTTGGCAGAAATAGCCTCAAACACAACCCGCGACCATGCCTACAACCCGGAACGCATCTGGAAGTTAGTCCAAATCCCACTCGAACAGCTACAAGAGTATCCGGAAAAGTCGGAAATTTGGCTGGTGCTAGCTACTGACGTCACCGAGCAGCAGCTCCTCGCCAAGGAAGTGGCGGCGAAAAATGCTGATTTAGTGCGACTTAATCGTTTGAAGGATGAATTTTTAGCTTGTATCAGCCATGAACTCAAGACGCCTCTCACCTCTGTGATTGGGTTATCCAGCCTATTGAAGGATAAATTACTGGGGGAACTAAATGAACGTCAGCTACGCTACGCCAAACTTATCCATCACAGCGGGCGTCAGCTAATGACTATAGTCAACGATATTTTAGACCTCACCCGGATGGAAACTGGCCAAGTGGAACTGACGCTGGAGCCATTGAATATTCGTGATGTGTGCGATCGCTCTATACTGCAAGCACAGCAAAACCAGTCTGAAAAAGACCTTTCCCAGGAAGAATCCCCAACAACAATCCCATTTACTCTTGAGATTGAACCCGATTTAGAAATGCTGGTGGCGGACGAAATGCGCCTGCGCCAGATGCTATTTCACCTGCTTGACAACGGGCTTAAGTTTACTAACAAAGATGGTGCAATTGGTCTAAATGTTAGTCGTTGGGAAGGCTGGGTTGCTTTCACTGTCTGGGATACAGGCATTGGTATTCCCCATGATAAGCAGCACTTAATCTTTCAGAAATTCCAACAACTGGAAAATCCCCTCACCCGTACCTTTCAGGGCACTGGGTTAGGGCTAGTTTTAACCCAACACTTGGCTCGTCTGCACGGTGGTGAGGTCTCTTTTATTTCTAAACTTGGACAGGGTAGCCAGTTTACCCTATTATTGCCTCCACTCCCACCCCAATTAGCAGCCTTTATCGACCCCAAATCCCCGAATTGTTCTACCAAACCGAACCGATTGGTGTTGATTGTGGAGACTGTACCCAACTATATAGAAGAATTTACCAAACATCTCACCAGTTTTGGCTATCGAGTTGTGATTGCTCGATCGGGTACGGAGGCGATCGAAAAAGTTCGCCGCTTGCAGCCGTGTGCTATAATAGTTAATCCACACCTGCCGCAGCTTTCCGGCTGGGATGTCTTGACTATTTTGAAATCGGATGCCCAAACTCGCCATATCCCAGTTTTAATGACTGGCCTTATCACAGAAAACCCAACTGTTAAATCATACCAGGCGGATGGCTTTTTAAGCCTGCCTGTAGAACCATCAGCATTAAGACAAAGTCTGGCTAACTTAATCTTGCCTCAGTCAAAGTACCATAAACCTCCAGTCGTTCTCACTCTCACTCCTACCCATGAGAATATGGGAAAAGATAACTCAACTGTAGTTGAAAGCCTGCGGTCTGCTAAGAGTATGAATTACCGGATTTTAGAGGCTGACGATTTAGGGCAAGCAGCACTACTAGCTCGTGTTTGGCATCCAGATGTGATGTTGCTCGATAGCAGAGATTTAGACGAACCCCTAACTTACCTGCTTTCACTAACTAAGTACACCAGTCTAGCATCTCTACCCCTAATCACACTTGATCGGCAGACTACTGAGGCAGCAAATCAAGTAGCTGAACTTTCCGTTTTTCCCTGTTTAACACCTGTGGATAGCAATAATACAGATGCTTTATTGCAGGTGATTCAAGTTGCCGTCGGTATGTGCTGTCAGCCGACTATTTTAGTTGTAGATATTGCCAAACTGCCAGATTTGTCAGCAGAGACAAGTAAAATCGATCGTTTATCCCATCTGACAGCAACGCCTGGGGCGTCTATGATTAATCATTCCCATGAATGGCTGCAAGCGCTAATGCAGTACCTACATACAGCAGGTTTCAAAAGTTTACTTTCCCACTCTTGGGCAGAATTATACCGTCAGATTCAAGATAAAAATGTTGACTTAGTATTGATTCATTTAGAGGATATGCCGCATCATCCTCTACCGCTAGTCCAGGCACTGAATTCTTTTGCTGAACGACCGACAAAAACACCAATATTATTGCTAGATCGTCGTACAGGCGAGCCGGCAATTCGCCCCTATGCTTCCGATTTGGAACCAGTCTTGAATACAGTCTGCACCCACCGAATCGGGATAGATAACCAGTCAATGGCAGAATTGTTAGAGCTGATTAATCAGACGATGGGAGCATCTAGTTATAGCAGGAGTCAGGAGTCAGGCGGTCCTCGTCTTGGAGTAAAGCCCTTACTGTGACAGGAGCGTGAGATCGAGAGAATGTCCTAACCGCCTTGCGCGGTTGCTATAAATAGTCCGATAGGCGCAAAGAGCGATCGCGAATAGAATTGGAGCAATAGAGAGCTTTCACCCCTTAGGGGGAGTTAGCTTCAAACTCTCATAGGCATCATGAAATCAGAGGTTTAAAGATAGAGAGTCAAAGAACCAGGACTTACGCACTGCCTCCATATATAGCGGGTTCGTAGGGACAAACCCCCTGTGGTTGCCCCTATATATGCCAGTGTGCTACAGTACTGAGAACTTGACAAAGTTTTGTAAAAGTAACGCAGCCTTTAACGACATAAAATTTAAAGCTGTAAACAGGGAAAAAGCATGTTTCAAAGTGTAGGAATGATGCTGGAGTTATGGAACCCCAACTTATGGCTCGCCAAAGTTCCAGTAAAATCGGTCGTGTCCCAGGTCGCTAATACTCCACAACAGGTAGCAGTTGGATTTTCGGGGGGACAATTTTTAATCGCCTTGATTGCAGGCGTACTCATAGCGTTTGCCTTGCAATTTCTGTTAACCAACCTCTCTGTTGCTGCCGCTATTTCATCTGAAGCTCATCCAGTAGAAGCGACTGATGATGATGATGGCTTGGGCACGAAGATTCGCAAAATTGAATCCTTAGTAGGGGTGTGGACTTTAGTAACCGTCAACATAGCAATATTCATCGCTTGTTTTCTAGCGGTGAAACTTACCCTGGTTAGCAGTGTAGCATTAGGGGCAATTGTTGGCGTTGTTATCTGGTCAGCATACTTCTTGCTGCTACTGTGGGTGAGTTCTACGGCGATCGGTTCAGTAATTGGTTCCGTAGTAAAGACTGCAACTTCAGGCATGCAAGGGGTAATGGCAACAGCAGGCACAGCGATGGCTGGCTCTCAGGTAAACTCTCAGGTTGTTAATACGGTACAGGCATCATTAGCCGCTGTTCGCCGCGAATTGAGTGGGGCTGTAGATCCGACGAGTCTCAAGGAGACGGTGCAAGACTACGTGGCTTCTCTGCCAGTGCCAAAGCTAGACATCAAACAGATTCGGAATGATTTTGAAAAATTGCTCACTGGCTCAGAGTTGGGATCGATAGCTGATAATAACGTTCTGGGCAAGGTGAACCGTCAGACGTTTGTAGATTTAATCAGCAGTCGTGCAGACATCTCCAAACAAGATGTTAATCGGATTGCAGACCAGTTAGAAGCCGTTTGGCAGCAAGTATTAGGTCCGCAACAGCAGACCGATCCCCAAACACAATTGCTCAAGTTCCTCCAGGAAGCCAGCCCAGAAGAATTAAAATCCAATCTCAGGGATCGGCTTGGGCAAATGGTTGGAGTTGGAGCAGGCAAATCCGATGGCGATAATGGCAATAGCTTGATGGAGCAAACCATGAAGCTGGGTGTCACGGCTCTAGTGGGTAAAGTCCTGGCGCGGACAGATCTCTCGGATCTAGATGTGGAAAAGATTTCGAGCCAGTTGCTACAGCTTAAAGATCGAGCGACAGACCAGGCTAAAACTATTTCTTCTCAAATAGCTGATAAGATACCTGGGCAACGCTTTAATACGATTAAGGCAGATGTAGAAAACTACCTGCTTAATTCCCAACCTTGGCACCTGAACCGAGAAACTATCAAGCAGGAATTTAAAGACGTTATCCATGACTTGGAAGCAGCCCCCGGGCTAGTTCGATGGCAATTAGAGCAACTGAATCGAGACTATTTCGTGAAAGTGCTAGAATCACGAGATAATTTCCCTTCCGAGCAAATAGCGGAGATCGCCAACCAATTAGAAGAAATTCTTCAGGAAGTTATTGGAGATGTCCAAACTGCCGAGTCGGAAGAAAAATCGCAAGATCTTCGCAGTCGGGTGGAAAATTATCTGCGCTCGACGGGTAAAGAAGAACTGAATCCAGATGGGCTGGAGCGAGATTTCAAAACACTTCTGGAAGATCCCCATGCTGGCATTGACGCGCTACGCGATCGCTTGAGTCAGTTCGATCGCGATACGTTGGTACAACTGCTCTCTCAACGGGAAGACTTTAGCCAAGAGGAAGCCTCGGACTTAGTTAGCAAAATAGAAAGCACCCGCGATCGCGTTTTATCCCAGGCTCAAGAACTCCAAGACCAAGCGAAATCTAAAGTACAAGAACTCAGGGAAAAAGTCGAATCTTATCTGCGCAATACCAATAAAGAAGAACTGAATCCTGAAGGGATCGAGCGAGATATGCAAACTCTCTTAGACGATCCCCAGGCAGGAATAAAAGCGCTACAGGAACGGCTATCTCAATTTGACCGAGATACTCTGGTGCAGTTGCTTTCTCAACGGGAAGACCTCAACGAAGAGCAGATTAATCAAGCGATTGATCGGTTCTTCTCCGTGCGCGATCGCATCCTGAATGCACCTGAGCAATTAGCGGATAATGCTAAGGAGCAGTACGACCGAGTTACGAGCCAGATTGCCGAATATCTGCGGAACACCAATCTCGAAGAACTCGACCCAGAAGGCATCCAGCAGGATTTAGCAAAACTCCTGCATGACCCGAAACAGGGGGCTTTGGCTCTGCGAGAACGGCTCTCTCAGGTGGATAGGGAAACTTTGGTCAAACTCCTCAGTCAACGGGAAGACTTGAGCGAAGAGCAAGTTAATCAGACGATCGATCAGGTGCAAGATGCAATTCGCCGCTTTGTGAAAGCACCACGACGCTTGGCAAGCCGTGCTAAAGATAGGGTACGGGATTTTCAAGCTGATGTTGAAAGCTATCTGCGGAACACCAATAAGGAAGAACTCAATCCTGAAGGCATCAAGCGAGATCTGCAACAGTTGTTCCAACATCCGTCAGAAGGATGGAAGAGTGTGAGCGAACGCTTGTCGCAGTTTGATCGAGACACCCTGGTGGCAGCGCTGTCGCAACGGGAGGATATCTCGGAAGAGGAAGCGAATCGGATTGCGGATAATATCGAATCTGTGCGCGATCGGTTTGTCAAAGAAGTGATTGCTGTTCAGGACCGCATGCAATCTGTTATTGACGGTGTTTTTGGTAAGATCCGGAATTATCTGAACTCGCTTGATCGACCCGAACTCAACTATGAGGGGATTAAGCGAGACTTCCGCAAAGTGTTTGACGATCCAGAAGCGGGATTTGAAGCACTCGGCGATCGGCTCAGTCAGTTCGATCGGGATAGCTTGGTGGCGCTGTTGAGTTCCCGTGAGGACATTTCGGAGGCTGATGCCAACCGGATTATCGACCAAATTGAAGGGGTGCGAGACAGTGTGCTTAACCGCGCTCAACGCCTCCAACATGAAGCTCAAAAACGTTTCCAACAGCTAAAGCACAATACTCAGCGGCAAGTGGAAGAAACTAAAAAAGCCGCTGCCACTGCTGCTTGGTGGCTATTTGGTACGGCGATTACTTCTGTGGCGACGGCTGCAATAGCTGGAGCGATCGCTGTAAAAAGCCTAGCTAATATAGGTTAATTGTTGAACAATTTGACGCCTTAATTGAGAGTAAAGCCTCCTTAATGGGGGCTTTTTCGTTGGTGATATCAAGTCTGAATAAAATATACAAAACCTTCTCTAAAACTTAAAGTTCTCTTAACCTTGCCACCTTAAAGTATTTTAATTGGAGAAAAAAGTTTGAAGGCTTAATCAAAATTAAACTAATGATTAAATGTAGGTGGATAGCGCCAGTTTTGGCTGTGTTATGGGCGACATTGCCCCTGTCTTTAAAGGCTCAAGCCCAGACGACAGCGATAGACTCTTCCAACTGGGGCAGCATTACAGCCCCTGTGTTTGGGACTTCTGAATCAGGTGCTTATACTGGAGCAGAACTATTCGCCGGACCAAATAAGTTTGGCGATAACTACTACCACGGCGTCCTGCCCAATGGTCGCATAGTCAATCCTGCTGGAATCAGTGTTCAGGTTGGTATGAACCCGGAGGGTATAGCTCTGACACCCGACGGTAAGTACCTAATTACCAGTAACGACGACGAGCGCGATGGGAATCTTACCTCGTTACAAAATAATGTTAACGCAGGAGGTTACTCTATATCGGTCGTCGATACGGCAACGATGAAAGTAGTCTCTCAGTTGAATGGGAAAAAACTGTTTATTGGTCTGCAAGTGACGGGTAGCGGCCCTTACACAGTTTGGGCTTCTGGTGGAGGCGATAACAAAATTTACTTGTTCACAGTCTCCTCAACCGGGGCGATTTCAGTTCCGACTGCGACCCCAAGCAGCATCACCATCAATCCAATTTTACCTAGCAATCAGGGCTATGTCTCAAACTACAACCCCAGTGTCCCGTCTACCGCACCAGTACCGTCAGGCTTTGACCGGACAGCAGGAGCGAAGATTACCTTCCCGGCTGGTTCAGCCCTGAGTCCTGATGGGAAATACCTGTACGTAGCCTGCAATGGTGACAACAGTCTAGCTGTGATCGATACTAGCAGCTTCACTGTCGTCAAACAAGTTCAAGTTGGCTATTTTCCCTACGGAGTCTCAGTCAACAGCGATGGTAGCCAAGTGCTAGTAGCTAACTGGGGCGTGAGTGAGTATAAGTTTGCCAATCCAAGCTACAGCGGCACCAACTTGACTGCTGTGGGGACAACTGGTCAAAACCAGCCCAGTGGTTTCTTCGTGCCTGCAACTAGCACCCAAGGCACCAATCCCAAGACATCCTCTATATCGATCGTCCAGGTAGCTGGAGGAAATGGTGCAAGTGCCAGCCTTGTCGGTTCTCTATACGAGGGCAAAAAACTTGATGATTTATATCAGGTAGGCGATACCCATCCATCGGCTAGCGCGATCGTCCGGAGTGGGAAAACCGAAGTCATGTACGTGACTAAATCCAACAACGATAGCCTAGGCGTAATTCTGCTGAACTCCAAACAGAAGCTACCCGATCTCAACCTATCGCCAGTGGCGGTATCGACGTCTGATAAACATCAAGTAGTGGGTGCCTACCCGAGTGCGATCGTTGCCTCGCCCGACAACAAGCGCTTATATGTTACCGAAGCTGGTCTGAACTCCGTAGCTGTGATCAATACCCAAGATCCAACCAGACCCCAGTTACTAGGCCGGATTCCGACTGGCTGGTATCCGACAAGCTTGGCAATCAGCCCGGATGGGAAAACGCTCTACATCAGCAATGCTAAGGGAGTGGGCGAAGATATTAATCCCAAAACAACAAATAACCCCATAGCGACAGGAGTTGAGTCCTTCTCCGACTCCAATTTTATCTTCGGTAGCGTTCAAAAGGTCGATCTGACAGCATTGTCGCTCAATAACGGCACTGTACTTGGCTACAACTATGCCATCCATCAACCCACAGACACCAGTATCGTTCCGGCTGGAGGTGGACCTTCCTCTAAAATCAAGCATGTCATTTTCATCCTGCATGAAAATAAGACATTTGATTCGATGCTGGGAAACTTAAGCAACCAGTTCGGAATTTTTGCCAGTTTGACTTATAACAATCCGGACGGTAGCGCTTTCACCAATATCCAGAATACTGGCGTGTCTTTGAACACGCAGGCACTAGCACAAAAATTTGCCACCGCAGTCAACTACTATTCTGATGCAGAGGAAAGCGATGCGGGGCATCAGTTTTCTTTTTCTGGTACGGCGACGGACTATACAGAGAGGACTTTGCTGGTTAAAACTGGTCGGGGGCTGCTAGTCAATAAGAACTTCGAGCCGGAAGACTACCCAGCAAGTGGCTACATTTTCAACAATGCGGCTCGCAACGCTGTCTCATTTAAAGACTACGGCGCTATGATCCGCATTGAAGGCACCGATACCGGAACCAGCAGACCTACTACGCTCAACGACCCGCCTAGTGGTAATGTAGGTTATCCAACGCTGCAAGCTGACCAAGCCCACGTTACTAACCCATTGGTAAATGCCGGAGATGTCACCTCGCCAGTTTCTGGTCTTGGGCAATCCTACTTTCTAAACTTACCAATCCTGGCTGTGTTGGGACAGAATAACGCCAACAACGAACCACGCCTCGATCGCAACTACCCAGGCTATAACTTCAATATCTCCGATCAGCGCCGTGCTCAGGAATTTATGAAGGACTTCGATCGGATGGTTCAAGCTGGGACACTACCAAAATATCTGTACATCTACCAACCCAACGATCATTGCGGCAGCGTTCAGGCACCGAATGCCTCTGCCGTCGGCACGTCTTGCCTACAGCAGGTGGCTGATGGTGACGTAGCTCTAGGCATGGTGGTGAAGCACATCATGCAAAGCCCGATTTACTACAGTCAGTCTACGGGCGAAGGTAGTGCGATTTTCATTACCTATGATGATGCGCAGTCATCACTAGACCACATCCACCCGCACCGCACGCCACTAATTGTTGTTAGCCCCTACGCCAAGCCTGGTTACGCCGCTAAGAAGCACTACGTGACAGCGTCAGTTGTCAAGACGGAGGAACTACTACTCGGTTTACCCCCCAACAACTACGGCGACTTGTTTGCCACCGACCTGCGCGATATGTTCCAGGCAAACTACAACGGAATTACAGCCAACGGATTAAATTTCAATACTCTTGTCAGCTACACGCCATCGCCGGAAGGTAAGCAGATTTGGTCGCTAGTTAAGCAACTAGATACCTCAGCACCCGATCGCGACAGTCGCCGTTTAGGTCGCTTGGCTCGTTTATCGCTCAAGGCAGATGAACTCCATGCTGATGCCAGCAAAAAGAACCATTTGCAGGCACCAACCTACCTGTCTGCACAAAAGCGCTTGTATGAGGTGGCGCGAGATTTGGTGGAGTCAGAACATCCAAAATCTGATGCTGATGACTAATAGTAATTGGTAATTGGTGATAGGTGATCGGTAATCCCATCACCCATCACCAACCACAACAGTCTGCCTCTACATATAGAGGTTCGTAGGGGCAAACATAGGGTAAGGGTAAGGGTAAGGGTGAATTCTTAACCTACCCAGTCCCTTTCCCTCTTGTTCTTACCTTTCCCTCTCCCTCTTGGGTTGCCCCTATATATGCTCAGTCTGCGTAAGTCCTGATAGATTGAAAGCCAACAAATTGTTCTATCTATTGTGAAAAAAATTCCCATGAAAATTGTTCAAACACTGGCAGTTACTACTGCGACGCTTGCCCTGAGTTTTGCTGCTGTGGATATTAACCCGACACAAGCCGCCACTTTGAATTACAATTTCACCGTTAATGTGGCTTCCACATCGAGTTTTCTGCCTGGAGCTACGGGAATTGGCTCTTTTACCTTTGATGACTCCATTTTAACCAATTCCAATCCAGGACCTGTTCAATCACTAAAATTACAATTGAGCGGAGATCCTAATATTTATACAGAGAAGGATGATATTGCCTATCCAACTTTCCCTCAGGTATTTGCCACCACATCCTTATCAAGTGGAAACACTGTGGGATTGAACTATGAGTTCATTAACAAAGCTAATCCTGCAAACCCAGTAGTGTTCCAAATAATAGGGGATACTTTTACAATTTCCTCTGATGTTTCGTTAAGTAGTACGATCGGAACTGGCCAAATTGTTTACACCCAAGTCCCTGAACCGATGGCTGTGAGCGGTATTTTCTTAGCTGGTGGCATCGGCTGGCTGAACCATAAGAAGAAAAAGTTAGCCGCGTCCCAAAAAGAGAAAGCTTAACCGAAAAGTGCAAACGCGGATGTATAGCAGAAGTCAGGAGTAAAGCCCGTACTGTGACTGGATTTGAGTCGCTCTTGTAGGGTGCGTTAATGAAATGTAACGCACCATAATTATGCTAATTTTCGGTGCGTTACGAGTCAAGCTAACACACCCTACTCAATGCTGCGTGTATCTGCGTCTGCAAAGTGAGTCGCTCTTGTAGGGTGCGTTAATGAAATGTAACGCACCATAATTATGCTAATTTTTGGTGCGTTACGAGTCAAGCTAACACACCCTACTCAATGCTGCGTGTATCTGCGTTTGCAAAGATTATCTCTCAATTAAGGAATAGAACTATGAGTCCGTCAATCCCTAATAGCGTCTGGGTTGTATCCCCTACTCGCTCCAATTCTTGATGGAACAGGTGGAAGAGGTGCCGATGAATTAGTCCCAACGGGTATATTGGCATTTCCCGATGAATTATTCATAACCGGGGCACGGACATTTCCCGATGAATTATTCATAACGGGTATACTGGTATTTCCTGATGAATTAGTCTTAGCGGGAAAACTACTGCCACACAACTTCTCTAGATTAATCATTCTGCCATCAGCAGTTTGTATGTAGCAGAGCGGTAGCCCAGCCTGAGAATTTTGCACTTCTGGATATTGAGAAATAGCATCGAGTGGACGGCTAGAAGCCTCCTGAGTCATAAGTGAATTTAGGACTAAAAACAGGACAGTTGCCCAACCACAGCATCGTCGCATAATTTCAAAATTTCCTATAATAACCGACTTTTTCTGGACTAAGGACTAACTGGTCTTGAAACTCGAATGAGTTTGTAGCCGCCAGCTTCGTCCAAGGTTTGGTAGTATTGGTATCGAACGGGATTTATTCCGGTTTTCTCCAATAAATCGGGCTGGCTTAGAATTAGAAATGAAGGTGGATTGGGCTGATTAGCAGCCTTAGCTTCAATATATTTTTCGGCTTCTTCAGGGGTGAGAATGTAATTGACGTCTTCTTGTGTATAAAATGCGACGCTCGGCTTAGGAAAACCTATCATCATCAACTCTTCACCGGGCTTCTGCACTTGAATAACTTTTGCAGATAATTCCCTTAAGGGCAACTGACGCACTTCATCAACCAGTACACTGGCAGGCATGACAACAAAGATTAGAAAAGCTAAAAATCCTACCAGATTAACACCCCACAGCCAACTGGCTTGTTTTTTTAGTAGAAACAGCACTGCGAAAAGAGTGGTTAACCCCCAGATAATGCCTCCCCAGAATGGCAAACC
>CASBRB010000169.1 GCA_949127975.1 Oscillatoriales cyanobacterium PMM_0019
ACTTCCCGGTGGATAGTGCAAGCTCTAGACATAGAGAATTTTTTTAGTTATGCTTATAATAACCTAAGCCGCTTTTAAGGAGAGTATTGAAGCATAGATGTTTATCGTAGATCTCAGCATAGCAAAAAAAAAAAAAGGTAATGTCAACAAGCTCGCTCAACTTTACCATTTACGATCGGCACTAGGGGTTTTGAATTTCTTGCAGATATCGAGCGTGTACTGAATGGACTACAAAACTGCTCGTACTTTTCTAATTACTCAGGCAACTGCATCTGACCAAAATGCCAATTCTTTCCTGGTTCATCTGCAACAGGGAAAGCTACCTGTCCCCGGTCAGGTGACGAATATCTTGCTGGCGCTGAAAATGGTGTTTGAAGGCTTACGAGGGGCAACCAGTCTTGATCGAGAACTGATTTACTCCCTGTATGTGTTATCTTCTGAGAGCCGACAGCATTTTGAAGAAGGTCGCCGACTAGGAGTTAGCTGGCCGCCCCTGCTGGATGAAGACCTAAAAAGAATTTCTAGAGCTGTCAAGAGTATTTTTGCCGGAGTTTGGCACAGCGACTAGGATACCTTACTAGGGCTCGATCGCTACCTTGATTGCCTGACGATTCTTCATTTCGTGGAACACCTGCTCTAAATCCTTCAGAGGACGGTAGTCACTAATTAGCAACTCAAAAGGTATTTTTAGAGTCGCCAGCAGGGATAAAGATTCCCTCACATAAGCTGGCGTGTTGTGAAAAACGCCTTTCAGGGTAAGTTCGCTGTAGTGTAGTTGCTCGGTATTGACAGTAATGGTGGTATCTCGCGGACAGCCGCCAAATAAATTAATCGTAGCACCGGGACGACCACAAGCGATCGCACTCTCCCAAACTGCTGGCACCCCAGTAGCTTCAATCACCACATCTGCCCCCCACCCATCTGTCAACTCTCTTACTACTGTTGGTAAGTCAGCCAGTTGATGGTAATTAAAAATGTCACATGCTCCTAGCTGCTTTCCTATTTGTAACCGATGGTTGTTGCCCCCAAATAGAAATACTTGATTCCCCCGATGAGCCAGCACCGCCACAAACATCAAACCGATCGCACCATCCCCCAAAACCACTACCCGAGCTTCAGGCTGGATGTGAGAACGGGCTACCCCATGAAGTACACAAGCCAGAGGCTCTGTCATTGCCGCTAGAGCATCCGGCAAATCATCTGGCACTGGCAACAAATTATGCTGCACAATTGGTGCCGGGATCTTCAAATACTCGGCAAAAGTGCCGTTATTCCACGTCAAGTTAGGGCAAAGGGAGTATTCCTGACGTTGACAAAAAAAACAACTCATGCAGGGAGCCGAGTTGTTAGCAACGACGCGCGAACCCACCTGCCACTCTTCTACTCCAGACCCTAATGCCACAATTTTACCAGCAACCTCATGACCGAAAAGTGTGGGAGGTTTGAGCATTTTAGCATGACCCCCACGACGCCACACTTTTAAGTCTGTGCCACAGGTTGTTGCCGCTGCAACTTGAATTACTACCTCACCAGGAGCTGGTGTCGGATCGGGAACTTTTTCTAAACGTAAGTCTTCTTTACCGTACAATAATGCTGCTAGCACTTTTTCTGCCAGTTACTAATCGCTAATGCCTAATTTTGCCATGAGCCATTAGCGATTAGCAATTAAGATTAGGATTTGACAGCCTGGGGATTGCGCGTGCGCACTCCCAAAACTTCCCGACGCAAAGAATTTTCATTCATCAGGGGCATCATTTCCTGGCGGCAGTTAGTGCAGAACCAATAAACACCTCCCTGGCGGGCATGACGCAGAAGTAGATTACCACAGCAAGGACAAGTATTGAGTAGCACGATCGTAAATCTCCTTATTATCAAAAAAAAAAGCAAATACAGGTGTTGATTAGAAAACGGGCTTAGACGTATGCGATCGCCCATTCATAACAAAGCGCCTTTCTAGGTGCTTTGTTATGTTAAATTAACCGCCAACGCCCTGAATACTGCTATTTGGTTTAGCCGTACCAAGGTTTGGTCACACCCATCCACCGAGCCAGGGGGCTTTTTTGCCTCCTTTAAGTTACAATAAACCCATTGAATTATGCACTTCATCTATCTTGGGGATCATCTTTCTTTGAAGGATTTGTAACTAGCTAGGGAGGAGTTTCAGGAAGTTTTGGTTGATTAGCAACTTGAATAATCTACTCAAATTTGTGTCAGGGATTACATTGTTTCCCTTAATACAACATAGTAGTGAGTACTAAAGTACTCATTAGGCAAGAATTCTGGTGAAATTAACCTATTCAGTCGTTTTGCCATTCTTCCCAGCCGATTAAGTCACCAAGGCAATCTCTGAGCAGAAAGTTACTGTTTTCTAACTCACGCTCCATAGGAAACCATTCGCGGGCAGGAATATATCGCCAAAGCGTGTAGATGCGTTGCTGCCGGCTGACAACTCCAGTATTTACCAGTTGACGCACTTCCTCTTGAATTACCGCTAACGAGTATAAGGTAGCTTTCATTCCATGCACCATTGCAGACATAGTTTGACTGTAAGACACAATCCGCGTGTTTTTTTGTGGGTATAACAATACCCTATCTCAGCTATAAGAAATTTTCTGTTACTTTAATCACTCTTTAGTATTATTTTTTTATGCCTTGCGATAGGTGTCAGTTAACGATCCCTGATTCAATGTGTATTTTTATTTTACGTCTTTAGATAGACGTCAGTTATACTCCAAACAGTCATAAGTTGATTGAGATCTTGCAGCATTTTGGGCTCGCCCGACTGGCGGTTATGTTGACACACTCCCCAAGATGTCACGAATTCGCGTTGCTCCCCTCCAACCTTGGGTTGGAGTTGGGGGTGCGGAATGTAGGTATTAAACCTGATATTGAGTTTTAAGGCTTGTGGGCGTGTTGCCCACCCACCAATTGTCAAGCAATGTGCCGGGCAGTGGGGAAAAAACAGGAGTAGCGATCGCTGACCCAACCAAAAACCTTGGTTGAAATTAACTAGTTTTCACAAAATCAACGGTGCTTTTGGGTTCGGGAATGGATTCGCCCTTTTCTTGTAATGCTTCTAGGTAGAGTTCGACAGCCTCTTCTATCAAGTCTTTAACCTCCTCAGCCGTATCGCCTACAGCAATACATCCAGGTAGATCGGGGACGTAAGCGCCGTAACTGGTAGCACCTTTCTCGATAACAACTGCGTATTCCATATGTTTCTCCCGTCAGAAATCGATTTGAGCTTGTCGTTGAATAGCGGCAAGAGTCCCAATCGGTACGTCCTTACTTAGCTTACCCGCAACCACGACAATACCCGTTTTAGCCAGATGTGAAAAAACTCGATGACTGCCTCTCGTCCTAACCAGATACCAGCCATCCGCCTCTATTAACTTTAGGACTTCACTAACTTTCAACGAAGGCGACTCCTAAACTAAATCAGCCAGTATCCCAGTAACAGCTCTAATCTACCCCTTCGATCGGAGCAAAGCCTTGACGTTGGATATTCTCGGTAACTACACGCGGTTCTAGGAATTGTAGCAAGTAGTCTGGACCACCAGCTTTAGAGCCAACACCAGAAAGCTTAAACCCACCAAAGGATTGCCGAGCCACGATCGCACCAGTGATACCTCGGTTAATATATAGATTGCCAACTTCAAACTCACTTGACGCCTGTTCAATATGGGAAGGGGTTCGCGAGTACAAGCCACCAGTGAGGGCGTAGTTAGTGCCATTGGCAATATTTAGCGCTTCCTGAAAATCCTTAGCCCGGATTACTGCTACCACTGGACCAAAAATTTCTTCTTGGGCAATTACAGCAGTGGGTTTAACTTCGCTAAAAATTACGGGACCAATAAAATAACCAGTGTCGGGTGCTGACATTTCCAGCGCCACTTCTGCTTCTTGACGTCCTTTTTCGATGTAATCCCGAATCCGATCTCTAGCTGTAGCATCAACCACAGGCCCCACTTGAGTGCTAGGCGCTTCTGCTGCACCAACGTTGAGCGATCGCGTAGCTTCCACCAACCGCTCCACAAACACATTATAGATCGAATCCACAACCACTACCCTTGAGCAGGCAGAACACTTCTGACCAGTATAACCAAAAGCAGAGAATACCACACCAACAACAGCTTGGTCAAGATCGGCGCTTTCATCTACGATAATCGCATTCTTCCCGCCCATCTCAGCAATTACTCGCTTCAAATGCTTCTGTCCAGGTTGTAAAATTGCCGCATCATGGTAAATGCGACAGCCAACTTCCTGAGAACCAGTAAAGGCAATCACATGAACATCGGGATGCTTCACCATGTAAGCACCAACTTTTGAACCCTTACCTGGAACATATTGAAACACCCCACTAGGGATACCAGCTTCTACCAAAATTTCTGCTATTTTTGCCGCAATCACAGTAGAAACTTCAGCAGGTTTGAGCAGGGTGCAGTTGCCAGCCACCAAAGCTGCTACTGTCATCCCGGTAGCAATAGCTAAGGGGAAATTCCAGGGGGAAATAACTACAGCAACACCACGCGGCTGATAAATATATCTGTTAGTTTCACCAGGAATGTCATAGTTATACCCTTGTTCCAGCCGTTCCATCTCCAAAGCGTAGTAGCGGCAGAAGTCAATCGCTTCTGAAATTTCGCCATCTGCTTCCCTGAGCGTCTTGCCAACTTCCAGCACCATCAAGGCAGCTAACTCTGAGCGCCGTGCTTCCATCAACTCTCCTGCCTTACGCAAAATATCGGCGCGTTGTTTCACTGGAGTTTGACGCCAGCCTTTGAAAGCTGCTTTTGCTGCTTGGATAGCTTCCTCAGCTTGCTCTACAGAAATCAGTCCGACTTTGCCAACCACCTCACTGGGGTTGGAGGGGTTGACGGAATCCACTGTTTCCTGAGTTTGTTGGTATTCGCCGTTAATCAGGGGGTAGTAAGTTTTACCAAACTCCTGACGGACGGTATTGAAAGCTTGTTGCGCACTCTCTCTTGCTTCCGTGAGAGCATAGTCTATATCTGCCACATTTTGGAACCTAGCATCGGTAACTGCGACGCTACCCTGACTATTTACGACTGGTTGCTTTATGAGGTCTTCTTCGGAGCGTTTTTCCAGATTTTGCCGTAGAAAAGAGCTATTAGCAGTATTTTCTAGCAATCGACGAATCAAGTAAGCCATGCCAGGGAGTAGTTCTCCATAAGGGCAATATACTCTTACCCGATGCCCCTGTGCAACTAAAGCCTTTGCCAGTTTGTCCCCCATGCCGTAGAGAACTTGCATTTCAAAGCGGCGTTTGGGGATATTGAGGCTTTCAGCGATGGCAATAGCGCGTGCTTGCGATCGTACATTATGACTGCCAATGGCAGCATAGAGATAATCGTGATTTTCCAGCAACAATTGAGTCAGCCGCTCAAAATTGGCATCTGTAGCAGCTTTATCGTTATATACTGGCTGTGGCCAATGCTTCTGCAACGCCTTAATAGTTTCCTGATCCCAGTAAGCTCCTTTTACCAAGCGTACCGTTAGGGGATAGGCGCGTTTTTTCGCCCAGGCAATCAAATCCTGTAAGTCTTGCTCCGTGTCGCGCAGATAAGCTTGTAGCGTCACACCGATATCTGTGCGAGAACGAAACTCTTCTTCCAGCAACAGGTTTTTCAGGATAGAGAGGGTAAGATCCTTATAGGCGTACTGCTCCATATCGAAGTGAACCGCAGCACCCAACTGGGCGGCACGACGCAACAAAATGCGGATGTGCGAACTCACTTTTTCTTGAGAGCCTTGAGCATCAAGGGGGTCAAACTGGGAGTAAAACGCGGTTATCTTGACAGATACTTGAACTCGTGGTAGCTCTTCTCCATCTGCCAAATCAATTGCTGGTATAGGCTTCCACGTCTTAGCAACCTCTGTGAGCTGCTCCATCAATTCCAGGTAGCGGTTTAGATATGATTGCGCCTCAGCTTCAGTAATTACCGCTTCGCCCAAAAGATCGATACTGAAAGCCATCTTATCCTTGCGGAGTCGCTCAACTGTCTTGATTACCTGTTTAAGGTTTTCTCCAGCAATGTATTTGTGGGCTAAAGTTTCAACTCCTGTAGAGACTGTTGTCGCTGCCAATTGTCCCGGCATCGAATCGGGGTTAGCAAAGTTAAGCATACCTTTAAGGGCAGAGGGTAGTTCAACTGACTCATCACTCAGGTATTCCTGCAAGTGACGAGAAACTTCAGCTTTGCTACGGAGGGAGGGCAGGCAATCAATGAAGCGAAATAGCTGCACCCGCAAGCCAGGGTTACTCATTGCCCAATCGAGTAATTTATCATCCCAGCTCATTTGATCGCGAATTTGACCAAATATCGAGCGCTCCCTGGTTGCTGCCAGCAGTTGTGTAGCAATTTCTTGGGTTTTAGCTTCTGTACCGTTGGACATAATTTTCTCTAAGCACCTTGAATATATACTATAATACAATATATACTATAATGTAATGG
>CASBRB010000170.1 GCA_949127975.1 Oscillatoriales cyanobacterium PMM_0019
CCCATTTTGGGAGAGGGGCCCTTGGTGTTAGCGAAGCGGCACGAAGTGCGGGCAATTTAGAGTTGGCAGGGCTCACTTTTAAGCTCAAAATACAAGGGTTTCGGAAGATGTGGGTATGGACTTGGGCTCTGCCTGGGAACGAGAAAAATTAGCGATCGTACCAGTAGATCTGTAATCATAAGGATGTCTACGACTCCCTAAACTAGGAGGTGCCGACTATAGAGGAGCCGATGAAAGTGAGGCATTTTGGATTTACTACGTTTTATTACGTTTTACTCCGATTTGCTGACTACTCGTTCTCTAGTTCTGGTTCCCATGTTCTACCTGGGAACCTTAGGCATCGAGGCTCTGCCTCCTATGGCAATAATGTGGAATCGATCGGACATGATATGATTAGAGATGATCGGCTCCTGGTGTCTGTACATTTCTTATAGAACAAAGCTAAAACTTAATCATCAGCAACGAACTATAATGATTATTTGCCTTAACCCTAATTGCCAGAAACCAGAAAACGCTGATGGAAGAAATTTCTGTCTGAGTTGTGGGACAGGATTAGTACCATTGTTGCGCGATCGCTACCGAATTATCTCATTATTAGGTAGCGGGGGATTTGGTCGTACCTTTTTGGCAGAGGATACTGATATGCCCTCGGCTCGTCGGTGCGTGATTAAGCAACTCAAGCCAATTACTAATAACCCACAGATTTATCAATTGGTACAAGAGCGGTTTCAACGGGAAGCTGCTGTTTTAGAACAACTTGGAGAAGGAAACTCGAACATCCCAAGCTTGTATGGCTACTTTACTCTTAATAGTCAATTCTATCTAGTTCAGCAGTGGATTGACGGTGAACCTCTGACGAACATTATTAAGCAACAGGGTACATTAAGCGAAAGTTATGTCAGGGAATTCATAACTAAAGTATTAGAAATATTGGATTACGTTCACTCTAAAGGCATTATTCATCGGGATATTAAACCAGATAATATTATTGTGCGCAGTCAGTCAGTGTCACCTGTACTTATTGATTTTGGCGCTGTTAGAGAAACGATGGGAACGATGGTAACTTCTCAAGGTATACCCACCAGTTCGATCGTGATTGGGACACCTGGATATATGCCTAACGAACAGGCAGCAGGAAAGCCAGTCTATTCTAGTGATTTGTACAGCTTTGGATTGACAGCGATTTATGCTTTAACTGGAAAAATACCACAAGAATTACCTCTGGATCAAGATACAGGTAATGTTATCTGGCATCCCTATACTCAAAATGTAAGTCCTGAGCTAATAGCCATATTAGATAAAACAATTCGATCGTATCCACAGGAACGCTACCCCAAAGCTAAAGATCTGCTTGATGCTTTGCAGTCTGGTGTTTCAACGATACCTTTTTCCCAACAGCAATCTGTATCTCATAGTACACCTACAGCCCCAATATCCCTAACGCAGCAACCCGTATCTCCTAATACAAATAGTACACCTCCTCTACAAGTCATACCTCAACCTGTTGTAACTATCCCTCCTACACAACAAGATCCTCAGCATATTCAAGGAAAGCGAAAACCTGTAAAATCTTCGCCTCATCCATTGTCACCGATTTATCGTTGGGTGTTAGGACTAGGTGTAGGCATAGCTGTTGTTGCGAGTTGTATCTTCGTCTATCAACATTCATCTATCCAGGGGAATCCTTCAACAACTTCATCGCCATCAACTGTTAATACTCCACCTTCATATACCAATTTGCGTAACTTGTTAGCAGCAAGACAGTGGAAAGAAGCCGATATAGAAACTGGTAATGTAATGCTGAAAGTCGCAGGTAGGACAAAAGAAGGATACTTAGACTTAAATGCCTGTCGCAATTTCCCTTCATTGGATCTACGCACTATCGACCAATTGTGGTTAAAATATTCTGATAACAAATTCGGTTTTTCTGTCCAAAAAGAAATCTGGGTTGCAAAAGGAGGCAAACTAGATGGTCGCTATGATTACGATACTTATGTTAAACTAGGAGACGAAGTGGGCTGGAGACAGGGGGGAAACTGGTTGAGCTATAACGACCTCACCTTTGATAAAACAAACGCAAAACGCGGACACCTCCCTGTTGTTGAGACTCTGTGGGGGGGGAGTTTTTGGGGAGCTTATGGGATTTGGGGTTACTCTTCTCTCATCTCTAAACTCTAGCACATAAGGCTTTAACATCGATCGATCAACTTTTTCAACAAGGTTTAAGGTACGAAGTCAATAGGGTTGTAGCGTTTCATTACCTGTTACCTGGGGTTTGACAACTCATCTCTAGAAAACGAGAAATAACACCAGTATCGACGCTGAAGTAAAAAAGTTTTGGAATAGCTCTTGCATAAATCGTAAAAATAGAACCAAACGAGTTCTGCGTAATCACTATCATTAACCTGCAAGTCCAAGAAACCAACGATTTTCTAGCACAAACACAAGTTCGCCTCGACAGTTGGCTAGCTACACAGTTACCAAATTTATCTCGATCGCGCCTGCAAAAGTTAATTTCCCAAGGCTGCGTACAGGTTAACGGACAAATCTGCCGCTCTAAAGATACCAAAGTTAAAGCAGGCGATCGCATTGACATCACTATTCCCGATGTCGAACCAGCACCCATGCAGCCCGAAGCCATCCCCCTAGATATTCTCTACGAAGATGACTCACTGCTGATTGTCAACAAACCTGCTGGCTTAGTGGTACATCCATCTGCTGGACACGAAGCAGGCACCCTGGTAAATGCTCTTTTAGCCCACTGCCCTCTCTCAGAGATTGGTGGGGTGCAACGCCCAGGAATTGTCCATCGTTTGGATAAGGATACTACCGGAGCGATCGCGATCGCCAAAACTGACTTGGCTCATCAACACCTCCAAGCCCAGCTCAAAGCTAAAACTGCGCGACGAGAGTACCTAGGCATTGTCTATGGTTCCCCTAAAACTGAAAGCGGTACGGTTGACTTGCCGATTGGGCGTCATCGAGTCGATCGCAAAAAAATGGCTGTCGTACCCCAAGAAAAGGGGGGACGTCCAGCAGTAACTCACTGGCGGGTGCTGGAAAGACTGGGCAACTACACCTTGATGCAGTTCCAGCTAGAAACTGGGCGTACCCATCAAATTCGCGTCCATAGCGCCCAGATGGGGCATCCGATCGTCGGAGATCCGGTTTACAGTTCTGGTAAATCAGTTGGGGTTAATTTACCGGGGCAAGCGCTCCATGCGTGGCGTCTCGTGTTACAACATCCTCTGTCTGGAGAGGTAATCGAAGCACAAGCTCCTCCTCCAGCAGCTTTCATTACTCTCTTAGATGTGCTAAGGCGACGGGCGGCAACACCAGACCCCAAAACCCGGTAAAAATAATTTTTTTTACATATCTTTACAATTTCAGTTTAACTTTTTCAGAGTAAAAAACGCCACAATGCTTATTGAGGCTACTGTTTGCCTGAAAGTTAAAAAAATATAAAAATGTCAATTTTTCTTAAATTGAGTATAAATGCTTGGTATATTGTAAAGATTTATTAAAACGCTTAAAACTTAAAAGCCATGTAGCTCATAGGTTTGAGGTTAATTTGAGAGGGTTTAGTAAAATTAACAATTCTTAAAAAACAAATGACACAACGGCGTTGTATAAAAGTAACCTGAAGGGCAAAGAGGGACGGCGGGTTGAATATCGGTAGTCCCTACCTGTCAAAATACAACAGTGTTTTTTATCAAAACCACACTCAATCAAGTCCGTAGGAGATTTTGTTCATGTTAGACGCATTCGCCAAGGTTGTTTCTCAAGCTGATTCTCGTGGAGAATTTTTAAGCACCGGACAGTTGGATGCTCTGGGCAGTGTAGTGAAGGAAGGCAGCAAGCGTTTGGATACTGTCAACCGGATCACGAGCCACGCTTCCACCATTGTGGCTAATGCTGCTCGCGCTTTGTTTGAAGAGCAACCACAACTGATTCAGCCAGGCGGAAACGCATACACCAACCGTCGGATGGCTGCTTGCTTGCGCGATATGGAAATCATTTTGCGCTACGTAACCTATGCCACCCTGGCTGGTGACTCCAGTGTGTTGGACGATCGCTGCTTGAATGGCCTGCGTGAAACCTACCAAGCTCTGGGCGTACCCGGTGGTTCTGTTGCCGCTGGTGTTCACAAAATGAAGGAAGCTGCGATCGGAATCGCCAACGATCCCAACGGAATTACCCGTGGTGATTGCAGCCAACTGATTTCTGAAGTAGCTGGTTACTTCGATCGTGCTGCATCTGCTGTTGGTTAATTATCAATCTTCAGCCTGCTGGCGTAAAAACGTGAAAAACGTTTAGCCAAAAATGAAAGCCAACCATTTAGTTAGGGAGATATAAGGATCAATGAAAACACCAATTACCGAAGCAATCGCCGCTGCTGATACCCAAGGTCGTTTTTTGGGCAACACCGAACTGCAAGCCGTTAACGGTCGCTTTGAGCGTGCCGCCGCTAGCATGGAAGCTGCTCGCGCCCTGACAAACAAAGCTCAACAACTGATTGACGGTGCAGCCAACGCTGTGTACCAAAAATTCCCTTACACCACTCAAATGCAAGGGCATCAGTACGCTTCTGACTCTCGCGGCAAATCCAAGTGTGCTCGTGACATCGGTCACTACCTGCGCATTGTTACCTACTCTTTGGTTGCTGGTGGCACTGGTCCTCTGGACGAGTTCCTGATTGCTGGTTTGGATGAAATCAACCGGACTTTTGAATTGTCTCCAAGCTGGTACGTCGAAGCTCTGAAGTACATCAAGTGCAATCATGGCCTGGGTGGACAAGCAGCTAACGAAGCCAATACCTACATCGACTACGCTATCAACGCCCTGAGCTAGTATTCAGGTGCGAGGCCCGGAGGAATGAGCGAGTGTTGGCGGTTGAGCTAGCAGTTGCTAATTTTTCCGGGCATTGTTTTTGGAATTTGGGCATAAAAATTGAATTGTTGCGTTGGGAGAGGATTTCATGAGCGGTTTAGTAGCATCAAATTTAGCAGCCGCAGGAAGATTAGGGCTTTCTGCATTTAATGAGACTAAGGTTGAACTGCGTCCGGACTGGACAGAGAACGACCTGCAAGCGGTATTTCGAGCAGCTTATCGTCAGGTACTGGGCAACGACTACGTGATGAAATCTGAACGGCTGACGTATGCTGAATCTCAGTTGCGGCAAGGAAGCCTCACTGTAAGAGATTTTGTGCGTGCGATCGCTAACTCAGATCTATACAAATCTAAGTTTTTCTACCCAAACTCAAACCAACGCTTTGTTGAACTGAATTTCAAGCATTTGTTAGGACGGCCTCCTTATGATGAAGCCGAACTAGGCTACCACACTGGTCTGGTGGAAGACAAAGGCTACGATGCTGAAATTGATGCCATCATCGACAGCATTGAGTATGAAACCAACTTTGGTAATAACATAATTCCTTACTACCGGGGATTTTTGGTTGAGCCAGGGGTGAGAACAGTTGGTTTTACCCGGATGTTCAGCCTATACCGGGGTTATGCCAACAGCTCGCGGTCCCAATTAGGAGGGAAATCTCCCCGCCTCACTCGCGAACTTGGTCAAAACCAATCTTCTGCAATCCGCAACCCCTCTAGCGGTTCGACAAGTTGGAGTCACGGTGCCATCCCGAAAGATGCAGCCCCGAAAAAAGCTCTCGGTGGTTCCTGGGGAGAAAGCGGACGGATTTATCGTGTGGAAGTCAGTGGAATTCTCCAACCAGGCTATCCCAAAGTTCGTCGCAGTAGCACAGCTTTCTTGATTCCTTACGAGAAGTTAACGGAAAAATACCAAGAAATTAGCCGTAATGGTGGCAAAATAATTAGCGTAACACCAGCATAAGGTGTCAGCTTTTTGCTAATCTCCGTCTATGAAGAGCGGAAAGTGTCAACTAATTAAAGGAGGTATCTTAACAATGTTTGGTCAAACTACACTTGGAAGCGCCACTCTGAATGACGCAGATAATCGGATGTATCGCTACGAAGTCGCTGGAGTGCGTCAAACCTATCAATCTGATAAACTCAGCTATCCCATTCGCCGTAGTGGCAGCTTTTTTGTGACAGTGCCCTACGGCCGCATGAATGAAGAAATGCAACGGATTAACCGGATGGGAGGCAAAATCGTCAAAATTGAGCCGTTGACCCTCGAAAACAGTAGCGCAGGCGACAACTATACTGAAGATGCCACAACAGCCTCAAGTCCAGACTCAGAATCAAATTAAGCGGCGTGTCATTAGTCTGAGTAACTCGTCAAAGCAGAGTTACCATGTTAGCAAACGATGCTGGATCTAAATAGCGAACAGGGTTCTGAATCGAAAACGCAGCTAAACTCGCCGCCTAGTGGCGAGTCTTTAACAGTGGAGCAAGCGATAGCTAATCTGAGCCACGAAGACTTAAGCCTCCGCTACTATGCGGCTTGGTGGTTGGGAAAATTCAGGGTTCGGGAACCAGCAGCTATTGACGCCTTAATAAGCGCGCTAGAAGACGAAGCAGACCGCACCGAATTAGGCGGGTATCCCCTGCGACGTAATGCCGCTAGGGCACTAGGTAAACTGGGATCTAGTCGATGCGTACCAAGCTTGATCCGGTGTTTGGACTGTGAGGATTACTATGTGCGGGAAGCAGCAGCCCAATCATTGGAAATGCTGGGCGATCGATCTGCTATCCCAGGACTGACGAAACTGCTAGAAGGTGGAGTAGAAGGTGCAGTGCAAGTACCCGGACGACCCCATCTAGCTCAACCCTATGACGCAGTGCTGGAAGCCTTGGGAAATCTCCAGGTAACAGAAGCTATTCCCCTGGTTGAACCTTTTTTGGCACACCCAGTATTGCGAGTGCAGTACGCCGCCACCAGGGCTATGTACCAACTAACAGGGGAAAATGTCTATGGGGCACGTTTGGTAGAAGCATTGCACGGCTCAGATATTCAACTGCGTCGTGTGGCTTTAACAGACCTGGGTGCCATTGGTTACATAAGGGCAGCAGAAGCGATCGCTCAATGCCCAGCAGAAAATAGCTTCAAACTAATCGCCCTGAAAGGACTGCTAGAGCATCAACTCAAAACAGCCCCACAGCCCACCCTGTCAGATAACGCTATTCGGGTGATGAACCTGATGGACTCACTATTGTGATGCCACCAAATGGAAAAGGCTAAGGAACTAATTAGTGCTGTTAAACAGGCGGATGACCCCGAAAGTTTGGTCGCAGCCGTAAACGCCCTAGCAGCAGAGCGTCTGGAAGCAGGGATTTCCACCCTGATTGAGGTATTAAAATACAACAATCCAGGGGCGGCACTAGCAGCAGTTGCCGGGTTAATCCAGATGGGAGAATCAGCAGTGATTCCATTAATCGAACATCTGGATGATTACGACTACGGAGCCAGAGCCTATGCGATTCGGGCACTAGCGACAATCGCCGATCCTCGCGCCTTAGACGTATTACTCACAGCCGCTGCCACTGACTTTGCTCCCAGTGTCCGTCGCGCTGCAGCCAAGGGACTAGGGAATCTGCGCTGGAACCAGTTACCAGCAGAGCAAATTCCCGATGCCCAAGGAAAAGCCGTGCAAACACTCTTACAAGTCTCACTACACCCAGATTGGGACATGCGCTACGCTGCCATTGTTGGTTTGCAAGCGTTGGCAACCAGTGAGACAACTCCTCAAACCGCAAGTAGCCAGATTTGGGAGCATTTCCAGCAAATGTCTCAAGACAGCGATCCGGCTGTTGCTGCCAGAGTGCAACTGGCTGTTGCTGTTGGTAATAGGTGATGGATTCACCAATTAACTCAACCAATTAACAACTAACAACTACTTAAAAAATGGCAATTCCACTACTAGAAATTACACCAAATACTCAGAATCAGCGGGTAGAAGGCTATGAAGTACCCGATGAAGACGATCCTCAGATCTATCTGGTTACCGAAACCACTGACGACACCTACATCAAAGAGTTGATTTGGGCGGCATATCGGCAAATCTTCGGCGAACATTTGATTTTAGAAAGCTATCGGCAACCCTTTTTAGAATCTCAGCTCCGTAATCGGGCCATTAGCACGCGAGAATTTATCAGGGGATTGGCTAAATCAGAGGTTTACCGAACCTTAGTAGCAGAAACTAACTCTAACTACAGGTTGGTTGACATCACCTTCAAACGTTTACTAGGACGTGCTAGTTACGGCAAAGACGAGCAGATTGCTTGGTCAATTGTCATCGCCACTAAGGGCTTGAGTGGCTTTATTGATGCTGTTGTTGATAGCGAAGAATACCGCCAAAACTTCGGCGATGAAATCGTGCCCTATCAGCGCCGCCGATTCAACGATCGCCCATTTAACCTGGTAAATCCCCGCTACAGCGATTTCTGGCGCAATCGCCAAATTGCTTATGGTAATTCCCACTATCAAGTCGGACGCCCAGTAGATAGCACTAAAGATAAAATTCGTCAAGGTATTCCCCAAAACTTTTTGCAAATGGCAAGGAGTCTACCTGACAACGAAGTCAACTATCAACGGACAGTAGCGCGGGTGACATCCCAAATCAAAACGCTGAATATTCCTGATATGACGCGCCAAGCAGCCAGGGTGCAACCATCAGTCAATCGCACCGAGGTGGAACTGCCCTACCGCTACGTCCCCCCAACTCCCAAAATTTAAATTTTCTCAGTTGACTCCCTACTCAGATCGCCTGTCTCCATGATTACCCATTTGAGTTATTTTTTTTAACGCAAAGGTACGCAAAGGAAAACGCAAAGGGCGCGGAGGATGCTGTTATATTTTTGGTTTCGGCAGGGGGGTTACGCTGACTCCCTACTCCTGACTCCTGACTACTGTTCATTTATCCTTCATTGTTATTCCTCTTCTATGGCAATACCCCTACTTTCATACAAACCATCCTCGCAAAACCAGCGAGTACCGGGCTACGAAGTATCCAACGAAGAAACCCCCCGGTTTTATCGCCTGGAAGACTGTGCTGACAGTAACGACCTCAAGGAATTAATCTGGACTGCCTATCGTCAAGTTTTTAGCGAACACGAAATCATCAGAGATTTTCGTCAAATTAACTTGGAGTCTCAACTGAATAATCGGGCTATTAGCGTGCGCGATTTTGTCCGGGGATTGGCGAAATCCCAAGCATTTTATCGCATGGTAGTGGAGACAAACTCAAACTATCGAATTGTAGAAATTTGTCTGAAGCGACTGTTAGGACGCGCTCCTTACAACAAAGACGAAGAAATCGCTTGGTCGATTAAAATTGCTACTGCTGGCATTAGTGGCTTCGTTGATGCTTTGATCGACTCTCAAGAGTATGAAAGCAACTTTGGCAACACAACGGTGCCTTACCAGCGCCGTCGCTTCAAAGACCGCCCGTTTAACTTAGTGACGCCTCGTTACGCCGACTACTGGCGCGACAAGCAAGAAAGTGAGCGTCATAAGTGGGGCAATGTGAAGAACTTTCTGGAGATGGCGCGATCGATCAACCCGAAACAAACCACCTTTAATGTTACCGTTAATACGGCGAACATTAAAATTCCCGACACCACACGGAAAGATCATCCACAAGATACACCAGTTTCGGTTAACACGATCGCGGGTTTTCCACTCCGGTAGAGGTGTTCTCACACCGATGTTGTGGGATGCGGGATGCATAAGTTCCAACCACTATAAAAAGGAGATTTTTTCATGGCACTGCCATTACTTGAGTACAGACAAACAACCCAAAATCAACGGGTTAGCAGCTTTGGCAAGGCGGATCAGAACGAAGATACCCCCTATATCTATCGCGTGGAGGATGTAGGTTCTCCAATAGAAATGCGCTCTCTGATTTGGGCAGCTTACCGCCAAGTTTTCAGCGAACATGAAACCTTGAAATTCAACCGCCAGATTACCTTGGAAACTCGGCTGGCAAATGGCTCCATTACGGTTCGTGACTTTATTCGGGAACTGGCAAAGACAGAGCGTTTTTACAACGTAGTAGTTTCAGTTAATGATAACTATCGACTGGTAGAAATTTGCCTGAAACGCTTCCTAGGTCGTGCGCCTTACAATGAAGCTGAAAAAATCGCTTGGTCGATTAAGATTGGTACACTGGGCTTTCATGGCTTTGTGGATGCTCTAGTTGACAGCGATGAGTATACCCAAGCCTTTGGAGATTATACCGTTCCCTACCAACGCAAGCGGATGGAAGGTCGTCCTTTCAATCTGGTGACTCCCCGCTACGGCGAAGACTACCGTGAAACCGCAGGCACGGTTAAGACCGATTGGCGCTTCACCGTGGATAAATTCTACAGCCGCAAGTCCAAAGAACGGCAACTGCCAGAAGGCGATCCGCGTCGCTTCCGGGAAGTGGCTGAGTCCCTGGATATCAAGCGCAGCTACCCGAAACGTATCTCTGCCTTTGATATTGATTACATGAACAAAGTGCCTAGAAAAGGCTCTCGCTAAAGCGACAATTTAATACCAACCCCTAACTGGGTCTGGTTGTTACTGATATGACGATTTGTTAATGTTATCTACCTTGACAAATTGCCCGTACCAGTGACGACTAGACCCAGTAATTTTTATTTAGCCATTAGGAAAACACAATGCTAAAGTCAGAATCTGTCAAGATTGGCAGGTTCAACAGGTTATGCCGTGACAAATATTAGGCGGTTCGTAGGGGCAATCCCCCTGTGGTTGCCCCGATATATGCTAGTAGCCGATTACCGGACATTAACGGATATCGCTGGAGATTGAGGCTCTTCGATACTTTTTATGATAGATCAACAGTTGATGGGTCGGGAACAGGGAACATATTTTAAGAAAGATAATTTTTTGATAAGACTAATCAATGTAAGAAAATAGGAGACCTCGCTGGGCATCTCGTCTCCTTCTCATTTTGTCAACAAGGTCTATGGGACAGCTACTATAGATCTTCAGATAAAGTTTCGGAGATTTTGTAGCTGAACTCCATATAGCTTGATTGGCGCACATTCTTCAAACCACTTGTAAAGCTTGTCTGCAAGAGACTCTAAACGCAACGGTTTGGAATGAAAACCTGAACGCAGACCTTGACGCAAGTTATCGATAGTCATTCCCTGCGAAGTTAAAAAGGGAATGATATCAATCAACTTCCTCTCAAGATTCTGTGGCTGAAAACTACGTTTTGGATCTGCCTTGGGAGTGTATCTACGGCGACGTTTAAAATGATGCTCGTGCTTTGCCCAACGGTAGTGGTCATTGTATGCCTCATCAGTATCAACAATAGGGTCATTGCAATCAATGGTATTGGCACTGTTCCAATATGCTTTCTCTGCAACAACAAATACGAGATCGCAATAAAGATAGGAGAAATTTCGGAAGGAATCGCAACTTATCCAAAAGTTTATATCTCCAACATTAGGACTCATTTGCGTGATGTGACAATACGTATGTAGAAATTTCGTGTTCCAAACGTATGGATCTTGATTGCCGACCATAGGGTCGTGATAGACAACAGTAGTATCAAACTCTCTTTCAGCACGAGTCGGATGGTAAATGAGATAACCACTCATACTAAAACCCCCATAAAAAATACTAATGCCAAAACCCTAGCGCAAATAGAGAAGGTTACACACTGGTAAATCTCGAATTATAATCCAAGCGTAACATTAATATGTTAAAATCGGTTGATAACTCTACCTCTTCAAATAGGACAAACCGGATAGAAATCAAATCGAGCCGATTACTTTTTTTAATTAGCCAGAATTGGCTCTGGCGGGAGGTTGGGATATTGTCCCAATCTTAAATAGGGGTATGAAGGAAGTTTTTGACTTCTTGCCTTCAGTCCTTATGGGATTATAGTCTAATATAGACTAGCCTTGTCTACAAACTTAATAAAGTTTTACAATACTAACCGTTCCCTGATGCTACTGAGCCGCTCTGCTATTGAGCCACTCCCCGCTTAGGTTGGGTTGAGACTGCTTAAAAAATTATCAAAACCTTTTCATAGCAGTAAATCGGAGTAAACGTACAAGACTTACACAGAATGGGCATATTTAGGGGCAACTGTCGGATCTTGATTGCCCCTACCAACTTTCGCCTATCCAGCGACTGGCGATCGGCATCCGCCAACCAGTACCAAAAGCTCTATCGGTAATTTTTAATACTGGTGGTGCTTGCCTGCGCTTAAATTCTGCACGCGCCACTAACTGCATGACTCGGTTGACAACCTCTAACTCGTGTCCGGCAGCAATAATTTGCACCTTGGATTGGTGGCGATTAATCAACCGTTCTAAAATATCATCTAGTATATCGTAGGGCGGCAGAGAATCTCGATCTAATTGCCCAGGTTTGAGTTCAGCACTAGGCGGCTTGGTGAGAATGTTAGCTGGGATAACTTCGCCTTTGCTGTTGCGCCACCGACATAGAGAGTAAACACGGGTTTTGGGCACATCGCCAATCACGGCTAATCCTCCGTTCATATCCCCATAAAGCGTGCAGTACCCCACTGCCATTTCTGACTTGTTGCCTGTCGATAATAGCAGATAGTTAAACTTGTTCGCGATCGCCATTAATAAATTACCCCGAATCCGCGATTGAATATTCTCCTCGGCAACCCCAAACTGCGTCCCCATAAATAATTGTGCTAGGGTGCGATCGTAATCTCCCATCAACTCACCAATCGGCAGGGTATGAGTCTGAATGCTTAGATTATCAGCTAATTGTAAAGCATCATTAACAGAGTGATCCGAACTGTAAGGCGAAGGCATGAGAACCCCTAGAACATTTTCTTTACCCAAAGCAGCAGTAGCTAGAGCAGCTACCAGTGCCGAATCAACTCCTCCACTTAAACCAATTACTACTTGACTAAAACCACACTTTCTGGTATAATCCTTAATCCCTAACACCAGAGCGTTCCAAATTTCCTCGTCTTCACTTGCTGGTAGCGATGCCACAGAAGCAGGCATTAAATCCCGCTGCTCTTCGTCAAATTCCACTACCACCAAATCCATCTCGAAAGCACGGGCACGGCAGACTAGCTCACCAGCACGGTTAAACCCCACACTACAGCCATCAAAAATTAAGTCATCATTCGCCCCGACTTGATTAGCGTAGAGGATAGGTTGCCCGTACCGGATAGCAGCGTGTCGCAACATCGCCTCCCGGATATACTGCTTTTTAGCACTGTAAGGCGAAGCGGAAAGATTAACAATCAAGTCAACCCCTAGCTTAGTTAATTCCGCAATCGGATTGACAGCATAGTTACGTTTACCCCAAAATTCCTCATCATTCCATAAATCTTCACAAATCGTAATCCCAATCCGGGTTTGGGATAGAAGATAGGTACTGCTCTCGGTTCCTGGCTCAAAGTAGCGATTTTCGTCAAACACATCGTAGGTAGGCAATAGCCGCTTGTGAAACAGTTGCTGCACCTTACCCTGGTGTAGTAAAGCCTGGGTGTTGAATAGCGGTTTACCACCAGCAACGGTTGCTAAGGTATTTAAATTTACCGTTCCCACCAATACAGCTAACTGGGGTGGCAAATCCTGTGCCAACTGTTGTAGTGTTGTTCCCATTGACTCAACAAAACTAGGATTGAGCAGTAAGTCTCTGGGCAGATAACCACACAGGGAAAGTTCCGGTGTCAGCAGCAAGTTTACGCCAAAACTAGCTGCCTTTTGAGCAGCTATTAATATCTGCTGGGCATTGGCGGTGAGGTAGCCAATGGTAGGATTGAGTTGAGCTAGAGCAATTTTCATAGAGGTGATTGGTGATTAGTCATTAGTCAATTACCAAAGAGGGAAAGGGGTAAGAAAAAAGAATATATTATTTGCTCGTTCCCAGGCAGAGCCCTTACCCTTACCCACATCTTCCGAAACCCTGTATTTTGAGCTTAAAAGTGAGCCCTGCCAACTCTAAATTGCCCTCACCCCAGGCTAACCCACCCCCCGCCCCTCCCAGCTGACAAGGGTACGTTTTTAACATTTGGGATGAGATAAGACAAGGTGGACAAGGTGGACAAGGTGGACAAGGTAGAAAAGGTAGAAAAGATAGAAAATTTTACTTACTCGTCCTCTTTGTCATCAGTCGTAAGAAGTAAATTGGGAGGATTTGTCCATGATTTCTGACGCATGAACCTCCTTGTCTACGTTCCTTCCTTGTCCTCGAAGTCTCGTCAACACCCATTCGTAAAAAACGTACCCTTGTGAGGCCCCTCCCAGGAGGGGAGTAAGAGTCGGAATTTTCTTCTCTTTCCCCCCTTCTCCCTTGATGGGAGAAGGGGTTGGGGGATGAGGGTGAAAAAGCCCTGCTAGTGTTCGGTGGAATCTCGTTTTCTCACTCTACACATGTCCAACTCCAGCATAGAAGATGTGGGTATGGACTTGGGCAGAGCCTGGTAACGAGAAATTTATTCCCCTTTTCCTTTCCCTTTCCCTTTCCCTAGCGAAGCTTGCGAGGGGTAGTCGCCCATCCATTCAGAGGCAGGATTCATTTCAAAAAGAGTAGCTTCTATCAGAGCAATGATAATATTTTTGTTTTGGAAGGTTTCTCGACGTCTGATACTACTATTTTGTTGTTGCATGAAATAAAACTCCCAGGAAAGTTTTTTTAAAACTTCCGCGTCTAGTTCGTCTTGCATTTGCTGCCGACGTTGCAGGTGATACTGAAATAGTTCAGTAGGCGTGGCAGATAGATGATAAGTCCACAATACTCTGGGACTTCGCCACATACGTTTAATGCCGTCTGGTTTAACTGTGGTGGTGGAAAGTATCCAGTCGTCCTCCATATAACTATGGAGCGTACATAAAACTGGTGTTGGCTCTTTTCCACGGGGAAACAACTGAAAAACATCGGCAAAGCAATAAAATTGTGGATGACGAAACACTCTCGCTAATCCCGTTGCTGACTCTGTTTTATAATCTACTAACTTAATAAAGCCTAGAGATTCCAGAGCCTCGGTGTAGCAATACAACGATTTTAAATCTAGAGAATCAAATTCTTCCAGGTGGGTTGGCAAGCAGCGAAATTCCCTTGGAAAATTTTTGAGTATTTTAGCTTTTAATTCAATCCACCACATTACATGGAAATATCCTGCTACAACAGCCACTAACAGCGCCGATTTCCAACCGGAAAGCCAGACTAATGTTCCGAGGAATAAAAAATTAAATATGTAATATATAGTAACTACTCTCCAAACATTTAACAGCGACTTACGAGCGCTCATAATCTACCTCTAGGTAATAGCTAAATAAATACCAACGGTTTATCCTTCAAAGGTGCAAATGCGTCTGCATCAAACCGATACAAGCTAGCTGGACGCCCAGCTCCCCGCGACACTTTTAAACCAGTGTCGCACAAAAAGCCTAATTTTAGCAGTCGGGTGCGAAAATTAGAATAATCGGAAAAATTTTCGCCTAAAACAGTGGTGTATAGCTGATAAACATCACTCAAGGTAAACATTTCCGGTAATACTTCAAATGCAACTGGGCTATACTCCAGCTTGTTGCGTAAACGCCGATAGCCATACTCCAAAACTTGATTGTGATCGAAAGCTAATTGCGGCACCTGCTCTATGGGATACCAGGCAATACCACCTACTCCCGTAGCAATTAATTCAGATAAATCAAATCTTACCAAAGCAAAGTAACTAACTGCTAGATAACGCACTCCATAGATATCTGGAGATTCTCTCGGATCGCGACCTGGCCCCCCGAAGGTATATAATTGTTCTAGGTATAAGTTTTTCACTCGGATTTTCTCTGCCAAAATTCTATAGGCGGCATTTTCTAAAGATTCCCCCTGACGTACCAGCGTTCCTGGTAGGCACCACTTACCTAAAAATGGTTCATCCTGTCGCATCACTAACAATACCAGCAGCCTGTTTTGCGCGGTATCAACTGAAAAAATAACGTTATCGACCCCAACTTTAAAATCAGCCAGTGTCAATTTTGTTATCTGCTTTGGACTGTGTCCTGGCATATGTATAATTGTTCCTGATGGATGTAAGCCTCTATCCCAGGCGTTAGGGCGTCTATGTCTCCATTTTCACGATACGCTGTAGAAGAGACATTCGGTGGATTTATCGGAGCGATCGCTACCGACGCCCCCAACCGCCTCAGTTTCTCCAAACTAGCATCGTCTATAGAATATCCTGGACGAGACACCACCAGCACCTGCACTTGCCGCAACAAATCTTCAACTCTGTACCAACGGGGTAACTGATTTACCAAATCGGAACCAATCACCAAGGTTAGCTCTGCCTGATGCCAAGCTACCAAAGCTTTCTCCACCGTCTCTAAAGTTCTGCGACTGCTGAATTCTTGATACAGGTAAATGTTGTGCTGTGGCGGATCTGTCTCCTCAATCAGTAACTGTAACATTTTCGATCGCTGTTCTAAAGATGTCTGGTGAGACTTAAACGGGTTATCGGACGCCCAAACCACCACTCGATCGTAATGTTGAGACAACCAGTTAATGATAGCTTGATGTCCAGCAGTCGGCGGATCTGCACTGGTTCCAAATAAAGCAATTTTAATCATCGTAGTTGGATACAGTCAACTGTCAACTGTTAATATTTTTTTTTGCGTTTGTTGTGTTAATTCTTGCAGAGCAGTAGAAATTTCCACTGGCAGAGGGGTGGGGTTGTCGATTCGCCGAGTGGCAGCAGGTAGACTGGCAACAGAGGCATGTGTGCGATCGCGTATTTCTGCTAAAGTCTCTGGTAGCTGTACTCGTTTACCTTGTTTAAACAATATCTGCAACATAGGCTGCTTTGCCTCTGGGCTTTCCGTCATCAATCCTAAGCAGTCTTTTTGAATTTGACTTCCCTCAAATTGGCGAAAAATTTGCTTTCTACCAGGATAACTTTCTTTATTGCTGGAATTCTTCATTGTGGGGATGCCATCAATTTCCACAAGTTTATACACCCCATTCACCGGATTTCCTGTAACTAACCGCGTACCCAATCCATAGCCATCTATGCAAGCCCCAGCAGCCTTAAGTTTGGTAATTTCCCACTCATCTAAATCTCCACTGGCAAAAATGGTAACATCCGGTAAGATTGATCGGATTATCTGAGACAATTTAACTAAATCACCAGAATCCAGCCGCACCCCAGCGAGTTGAATTTCCCCAGCCTTTACCCGTTGTGCCAGTCGCGAGGCAGCGGCGATAGTATCATAGGTATCTATCAACAAAGGCGCACCCGGAAAATATCGGTGGAAAGCTGTAAACGCCTTATCCTCACTACCCTGGATTGCAGCTAGTGCCATCACCAGTGAGTGAGCCATAGTACCACTGGGCTGATATCCTAACTTGACAGCCGCTAAAACATTTGAAGTTGAATCCAACCCAGCCGCTAACGCAGCACGAGCCGCCCAGAGAGACGCCTGCGGACTAAAAGCGCGTCGCGTCCCGAATTCTAGTAATATTGCAGAAGCTCCAGCCACATCCCGGAGTCGCGCAGCCCTTGTCGCTACCAAAGTTTGATAGTTAATAGCGTTCAATAAGTAAGTTTCCACCAGTTGAGCCTGCCAAAGAGGTGCTTCCACCCGCAGTAGCGGCTCATCAGCAAAAATAGCTGTACCCTCTGGAACCGCCCAGACATCGCCTGTAAAACGGGCATTTTCCAATAATGACCAAAATCGCCTCGGTGCCTTGTCGAAAATACCCAGTGACTGCAAAGCAGCTATTTGAGTAGGATTGAAGCAAAACTTCTCCAGGTAGTCTAAAGCCTGCGCTAAGCCCATTGCAATTAAGTAGCCAAAACCGGGCGGCAACCGACGCACAAACAACTCAAAGCAAGCTTGCTGTTGTTCTACGCCTTCCCCAATGTAACAAGCAGCCATCGTCAGCTCGTAGAGGTCAGTTAAAAGGCTATAATCCTGGGAACAGAGCGTCAGGTCTTCGTCAGGTGCTGTTTTCTGTTGTTCTTGCTCAACTTTCATCGCTCAGTTGCCTTACCAGAGAGGTTTTTTAAATTATAGTAACTTTTACCAAAATTCAGGCAATTGGTTTTGATGGTAAATATAAGAGCCCCCACAGCAGTCCATTTTCTCGTTCCCAGGCTCCGCCTGGGAACGAAGGCTCTTAGGCAGACCTCAAGATGCTCCTACACTTGGCACCAGGACAAGCCCTCGCTTTCTCGTTCCCAGGCTCCGCCTGGGAACGAAGGCTCTTAGGCAGACCTCAAGATGCCCCTACACTCGGCACCTCCCTTCCCGCTCTAAGATTATGTATTAAGCCATGTGGGGGAGCAGGGGGAGCAATCTTCGAGCTTTCTTGAGTAGAAAATACGAAATCTTCTGGCGGGAAGGGAGCACCAGGACAAAGCCCTCGCTTGGAAATTGGAGGCAGAGCCTCAGAAGCAGCGTTCCCAGGCAGAGCCTGGGAACGAGAAAACAGCAGTCCACGGGGGAGCGTCAAGCTGGTAGCCCATACTCCCGACGAACTATTTTTGTAAACATAATCAAAGAAATATTGCAAAAAACCTCAATTTATCGCCCTTTTTTTATAATGGAAGAGTAGAC
>CASBRB010000171.1 GCA_949127975.1 Oscillatoriales cyanobacterium PMM_0019
TACCCACCCCCGCCCCTCCCAGGAGGGGAAGGGGGAGAGGGGAGTAAGAAAATTTTACATCTCAAATGGAATTGCTATGTATTATACCATAAAACGCTCCATTTGCACCCTACCTACGCGACGATTTCTGCTTTTGGGTAGAAATTCAGCCATTTAGCGTAGTACAAATTCAGCAATTTAGCGCAAGCTTTCTCTATATCTGAAGTCTTATGATAAAAGTATCAAGAGATTTACCTTGACTCTACGACAGGTTGAACAACAAATTGTTCCAAGTGTTTGAGAAGGCAAAACTTGATGTGTAGTTAGTTTTATGAAAAAGGCATGGATCTGCAATCATGAAAAATTCTCGAACGAAAAGGTTTTACCAACAATTGGTAACCGCTGGAATTATATTAACTGGTAGCTTGCAGCTAGCATTCCCCGTGATGGCGGCTGGTACTGCTGGTGGCACCCAAATCAATAACGCGGCAAGCGCGACGTATGAAGACTCCACGAATCCAGGAACAACAATTAATTCGACTTCTAATACTGTGCAAGTCACGGTGGCAGAAGTAGCTGGTATCACTGTAGTAGCAGGAACACCTACTGGCGCTACTGGTCCTAGTGGTACGGCTAAACCGGGTGATAACTTACTCTATCCCTTCACCATCACCAACACTGGTAACGACCCGACTACATTCCACATTCCCTCTACAGACACCCTCGTTGGTCCTGGTACCGCAGGCACTCCTCAATACAGTACAGACGGTGGTACTACTTGGACGAATGTTCCTGCTGCTGGTTTAACTACACCTACAGTCCCTGTGGGTGGTACAGTTCTGGTCAGAGTTCCAGTAACCGTTAATGCTGGTGCAACGGCTGGCACACCGATTACAGTTACCTTAGGTAATAATACTTTAACCTCGCCGAACAATGAGAACCAGCCTTATCCAGGTTCAGGGTCAACACCGAATGATATTTACACTGTAGAAATACCTGGTTCTCCTGGTCAAATAGCTGGTGGTCCCGCTAATGGTCAACGTGAAGCCACTGATAAGCAATCAGTTACGGTTGCTGCTGTCCCTGGGCTAGTCAATGGACCGAGCGGACAACCTGCTGCCGTAGGACCCACCAACACTAATGATGATTTCACCGACGCATCTATACCCGTTCCAGCAGGTATAGCTACAGGAGCACCGATACCTACTCCTTTCGACCACCTGTTTACTAACACTGTCCAAAACACATCTAGTGCTGCAGAAAATATTAACCTGGTGCCTACGGCACCTTCAACTCCAGGCGCTCTGCCCGATAACACACTGGTGGAGATTTCAAACACAGCGGGTACTCAAATAGCAGTTTATAAATATACTGCAGCCGCAGGTTTTGTATTCCAGCCCAGCGGTAGTTTTGATGTCAACGGTACTCCAACTACAATTACCAGCACAGGTGGTACCAGTGCTACCCAGGCAGTTCAAATCCCTAGCGTGGCTGCAGGCACTAATGCCGATTATAAGGTGGCTGTTCAACTCCCTGACAACGTTCTAGCAGTAGCGGGCTACCCAGTTCCAATTACAGCCTTCGTTCCTAGTACTAATCAGGCAGTTCCACAAGCTAGTGACTCGGCGAACATTACCATAGACAAGACCTTTACTGGATTCTTGAATATGTTGAAGGAATCTAAAGTTCTCCAAGGTTTGGCTACTGCTCCTGCGCCACAAGCTGCTGATACTACCTTCAGTACAACTGTTAAGACTCCGGCACCAGGTAACATCGTTGTTTACCGAATTACCTACACCAATATCGCTGATGCCGCTGTTGCAGGACAGCCTGATGTTACTATCAGTGCCCATAATGTGGTAATTACTGAAGATGGTAATGTTGCTCCTAACAACTGGGCTGCCAACACCACTAACGTGCCTAGTACGGCTGTAGATTCTATTGGTACTAACACCATCACCTTCTTTAATGCTGGTGGGGGATCGGCAACTACAGATCCTACTGTCATCAAGTACATTGACACCTTTGCCGCCAATTTGGCACCTGGGGCAACTGGAAACTTACAGATCCAGCGCCAGGTTAAATAATACTAGCAGGATTTACGCAGCGATACAAAGAGATGGTGGGTTACAATTGAAGAACCCACCCTACAAATAAGATATATGCGTAAGTCCCGAATAGGTTGCTTCTCTGCCAACAGTAAACCATAAGTCGTTCTAATTAGAATTTTGGAGAAATGGAGATGAAACGGTTAACAATTGCTAGTATCAGTGCGATCGCTCTCTTAGCCACAGTGCCCTTTGTCAGTGCTATCCCTGGAGTTCCTTCTTGGAACACAGTTGGGAATGCGATCGCTGAAACTCTTAATCCCGCCAAAGTTGATTTGACTTTATCAGCCGAAAAGCAAGAAGTCAAAAAAGATGAACAGGGACAAGATAAGATTGTTTGGAATAATTTGCAAGGCAATGTGGTAGTACAACCAGGAGATGTACTACGCTACACGCTTGTCGGTCAAAATACTGGCGCTCATGCAGTGAGAAATCTCACTCTCAACCAACCTATTCCCAAGGGAACAGCTTACGTTTTGAATACCGCTGCCGCGAGCCTAGAATTAGCTCCCAAGATTACCTATAGCATTGACAGTGGCAAAACTTACTCAGAAAAACCCACCATTGAAGTTAAACAGCCAGATGGTACTGTAAAAACTGAGGAAGCCCCAGCAGAAGCTTATACCAATATCCGCTGGAAGTTTGGTGCCTCTATTAATCCAGCATCAAAGCTGAGTGCTAATTACCAAGTAAAGGTACGCTAAAGCGTTGTTGTAGGGGCTTCGAGCCCCTACCTACTTGGGAATTAGGGAGAGGATTAATTTCAATAACTAAAAAAAGCAAGGAACAAGTGTTTAAGTCTAAATGCCAAATATACTTTAACCTCTTATTAGCCATTATTTCAATGGGAGGGATTTGGCAAAATACTGCACCAGCCATAGCTGCAAATAACAATCAATGTGTCGCTGTAGCTAAAGGACCACAAATCAATAATCAAGCTATAGTTAATTATTCAGACTCTAATAATTCTCCGATTTCAGCTATAATGAATGGCTTATCAAATCAAAATATTGCAAACTCTTATATAACTGGATCTATTAGCCTTGCTGCCCAGGGGGTTAGAGATAAAAATGGTACTTTAGTTTTAGGCACGGTTACAGGTGCGGTTACCGATCAATTGATGCAACTGGGCTTTACCAGAGCTCAAGCCACTAAAGGAATTTTAGCTGTTGATAAGGCATTACAAGCAATGCCTGCCAATTCCGGAGTGTCAACAATAGCTACCGCTGCCAAAAACGCTTTCTTGCAAGCAGTGCCAGAACAAGCTGCTTTGATTCAGGGGCTAGGCAACCTAGACGACCAAAAAAAAACTCAACTACAACTAGCAATTTCAGTTGGGTTAACAACTACTCAGGCTGATTTAGCTACTAATACAGCTTGGGCGATGATGATATCGGCACCTAATTATACGAATATAGATCAAGCTTCCCAAGTAGCTTTTCAATCTCTGATTGGCACGGCACCAACACCAACATCTCTTCAAAATATTCAGGCTTTATCCCAAAATATCCAAAGTAGTATTGCCCAGGGAGATGTTGTTTATTTTCAATTTCTCCTTACTAATCCGGGTAACACTTCCGCAAAAGTGCAATTTAATGATGGTAATACAACAAGCGAAAAAATATTACCTTCAGGGGGGCAAGCGCAAGTAACTGTTAAAGTGCTAATTGGGCAAGTTGCTGCCAACGGAACTAGCGTGACTGTAGGAGTTAACAGTAGTAATAGTAGTTTGCAAACTAACCTTAGTGGGTTTGGTTCGATTATTGGTTTGACATATGAAGATATTCAAACCGCCTCAAGTAATGCTTCTACACAAGATTGTTCTGTTACACAAACACTCACCTCAGTTTCCAATTCCAGCCAAACAGTAGTGATGCTACCCCCTGTCACTTCCAGCACACCACTGACAGATCCTTTGGGAAAGGTTACGGGTTGCGCTGGGGAAACCCTGGGTGACTATAACGGATTTACTATTGGTTTGTACGAACCCGATCCCAATGATAGCACTGGAGGGGTAACTGGTTTGGTAGCGCTTACGAACACGCAATTGCCGGTTCTTCCTGGTGTCAATATCCCCCAAGGTGTCGATCCTAATAGAGAAAATAGTAATCCTTTTTACCTGACGAATGGTAATCAAGGTAAATATAATTTTTTACTCGATCCGAAACGGGGAGAGTTGGATCGGGGTAAAACGTATATTTTATTAGTAAATACGCCGAAAAATTCAATTTACAGTCAACGCCGCATCCGGGTTGTAATTGGCGATCGCACTGGTAATATGGTTTCTTACACTGCTACATCCTTGGATGGTAAACCAATTAGTAGTACCAGCGCTCTTGACTCGTACACAGGCATGGTTACGATTAACGATGCTGAACGGGTGGTTTTAGTTTTTGCCCTGTTTAATTTACAAGTAAATACCTGTGATGCTCAAGAAGTGCAAATTACTAAAACAGGCGATCGCGCTTCGGCGGCTCCCGGAGATACAGTTATATACCGCCTATCAATCAAAGATTTATCTGCTGTTAATTTAGACCATATCGTTGTCACCGATATCTTACCCCTAGGCTTTCAGTTGCGACCTAATTCTATTCGAGCTCAAGTGGGAAGTACCCCAATCACGGTAACAACTAATACCAATAACTCCACAGTTCAATTTAACCTTGCTGGAAATATGCCTTCAGGGGCAATTATCAACCTAATTTATGCCGCCTTCTTAACCCCTGATGCTATGAGAGGCACAGGCAAAAACTACGCTATTGTGAATGCTCAACGTGCTGACAATCATCAGGCGGTAAAAGATGGTCCGGCAATTTACCAACTGCGCATCCAACCAGGAATTACCACAGACTCCAGTACCATAATTGGGCGCGTGTTTGTTGATAAAAACTTTGATGGGGAGCAACAGCCCGGTGAGCCTGGGGTACCTAATGCCGTGATTTTAATGGATGACGGTACCCAGATTACCACTGACGAGAACGGCATGTTTTCCCTCAAAAACGTACTGCCTGGTTACCGAACTGCAGTTTTAGATCTTACCAGTATCCCAGGCTATACCCTTGCTCCCAATCAGTTCTTTAAAGAACGGAATAGCCAATCTCGCTTAGTGCATTTAGCCCCAGGGGGCTTGGTGCGGATAAATTTTGCTGTTACTCCAGCAGCCAGGGAAGGTAAAAAACCATGAAGTCAAAAATAGAATTTTTACAGGCTTTATCAACTTCCTTGATGGGTGCGGCGCTAACAAATTTAGTCGGATTCACATCCAATCATGCTGCCATTGCTGCGGTGAATCCGCATCCCTCCTTACCTACTAGGGCAGAGGGGGGATTAGGTTTGTCTTCGCCGAAGAGTATTATAGCTAACACCACCGCAGCCCCTGAAGTTAAAATCCTCAGCCCAACAACTAACACTGTGTTGGATAAACCAGCCGCTACAGTTATTGCGGAGTATCCGACGGGAGCCAACGTAGAAATTCTAGTTAATGGTAAACCATTTACATCGTTTTTGGCTACACATACACAATCGGATCTTAGTAAGAATGTTATTAAACAAACTTGGTTTGGCATTCTTCTAGAGCAGGGAGAGAATACTATCTCAGCTCGAGCTACAGTTAACGGCTCTGTTGGGGAATTGACTACAGTAAAAGTGCTGGTGGGGAGCGCTTCTGGGCAACTCAAACAGGAGCCAGGCAAAGGGCAGATTCCTGTAAGTGGGAATGCTCCGGTAGCTTCACCGATGGGCGATGCCCAACCTACTAATTTACAGCCGTCACCAGCACCTTCTGCTTCACCAGGAACTCCTAGTCCCAACGATAATACCCCAGTTTCTACTGAGGTAAAAATCCTGACTCCCGATGCCAATGGAATATTAGATCTTCCATCCAGTTCAGTGATAGTGCAGTATGGGTTAGGGGCAAAGCTAGATCTTAGAGTTAATGGTACACCAGTAGATCCGTCTTTTATTGGACGCACCGCTAAGGATGCTAAAAATAAACTGGTGACGCAAACTTGGTATGGTGTTTCTTTCCAGCAGGGAGATAATATCATCACAGCCCAAGCCACAGCTAATGGCGCTGTCGGGCAACCAACTACGATTAAGGTGCATGTCCGGGGCGCTTTTACACAAATCAAGGTGCAGACAGTAGAAGCGAGGATTCCTGCGGATGGGCGTTCTACAGCTACGATTCAAGGTCAATTATTAGATGAAAATGGCGTAGTTTCCAACCGAGATGCAGAGGTTACTTTAGAAGCCAGTGCGGGTGAGTTTGTGGGAGTGAATCCAGATCATAAAGTAACCAGAGGGATTCACTTACAGGCACACAAAGGACAATTTACAGCGATCTTACGCTCTACTGTAGAGGCTCAAACGGTACGGATTCGGGCTACAACTGGAAAAATAGAAGCGTTTACCCAATTGCAGTTTGAAACGAATCTGCGTCCTGGGATTGTTACAGGGGTACTTGATTTCCGCTTCGGTGCTAAAGGAACAGATTATTATAGCAGTTTTCGAGATTTTTTGCCAACTGACAGGAAAAACGGTTATCACCTAGACACTCACAGCGCGGTGTTTGCTACGGGTAGAGTGTTGGGGAATTGGTCGTTCACAGGAGCATATAATAGCGATCGCAATCTGAACCAAACCTGTAATGGCGATTCGCGCCTGTTTCAGGATTTTCAGCAGAGCTGCGATGAATATTATTCCACCTATGGAGATAATTCTAAAAGTGAGGCACTAGCTTCTTCGCAAGATAGTGTGTATTTGCGTTTAGAGCGATCGACTCGCCTTCCGGGTGCAGCGCCAGATTTCTTCATGTGGGGTGATTATAGCACCCAAGAGTTTGCCACGCGATCGCAGGAATTTACCGCCACCACCCGCCAGTTGCACGGCTTCAAAACCAACTACAACTTTGGCAATTTGCAAGCCACGGGTTTTTATGGCAATAACGTCCAAGGTTTCCAACGAGATACCGTTGCCCCCGATGGCACCAGCGGATATTACTTCCTCTCCCGCAGGTTACTGCTAATAGGCAGTGAAAATGTTTTTCTTGAAACAGAAGAATTCGATCGTCCCGGTACCGTCATTAGCCGCAAAATACTTAGCCGTGGAGCTGATTATGAAATTGACTACGATCGCGGCACTTTGTTGTTCCACCAACCCATTGGACGCACCGACGTTGATACTAATGGCTTGGTTTTAGTGCGGCGAATTGTAGTAACTTATCAATATGGTACCTCTGGAAGTGATAATAATATTTACGGCGGTCGGGTACGCTACTTTTTTGACCGCACACTTAAACAAGAAAGTTGGGTAGGTACTACCTATATACGAGAAAACCAAGGCGTTCGCCACTTTGACCTTTACGGTGCTGATACATTAATTTCCCTCGGTTCCAGAGGAAGTATAATTGCAGAATACGCCCATTCTAGTAACGATTCTGAGTTATTAGGGTTAATGACTGGTTCCGCTTACCGATTGGAAGCAGAAGGACGCATTACCCCCGAAATTCAAGCTAGAGCATATTTTCGCTCTGCGAATACTGGCTTTGCTAATGACGCCACTGTGAGCTTTGTTCCCGGACAAACTCGCTATGGAGGTCAAGTTATTGGTAAAATTTCCCGGACAACTCATCTGCGGCTACAATACGATCGAGAAGAAAATCGCGGCATTGCTCCCCAACCTGTAACTGCGATTGGCGATTTATTAAACCCAGGTACACAAGCAGTTCCCGGTAGCAAAGTTGATAACGATTTAACTACTATTTCCGTAGGAGTAGATCAGCAAATTGGCAAAGCCACCTTAGGCTTAGACTTGATTAATCGTCACCGGGTAGATAACCAACCAACTCAGCCTTTGAATCAGACATCTACCCAATTGCGATCGCGCCTCACCTATCCCCTAACTGACAAGCTCACCTTTTTAGCCCAAAACGAACTTAACCTTTCCTCTTCTCAGGATTTAGTTTATCCAAACCGGACTATTTTCAGTTTAGATTGGTCAGTTTATCCTGGTATTGATATTCGGCTAAATCACCAACTTTATTCCGGTGGACAATATAAGAATAACTCCATTACTAGCATAGATGTAGATGGCAATTACAAACTAGCTAGGGATACCACACTCACTGGGCGTTACTCTGTGGCAACAGATGGTGGAAGCATGCAAGGTGCTATGGGACTAAAACAAGGCTTGACGATTGCACCGGGTTTGCGGGCAGAGCTATCTTACGAACACATTTTTGGCAACACCTTTAATCGCACCGGAGCAGGAGTTCAGTTTGCCCAACCTTTTGCCCCAGGACAAAGTGCCTCTTCTATCGGAGTCAGCGGCGGAGATAGCTACAGCCTTGGGCTAGCATATACAGATAATCCTAATTTCCAAGCCAGCGCCCGCTACGAACACCGCACCTCCTCTGGTGGCAACAACGACGTCCTCTCCGCCAGTGCCACGGGTAAAGTTTCTCCCGCTCTCACCGCCCTATTCCGCTTCGATAGAGCCAACACCGCTAACCAAGTATTAACAGGAATCGGGCTGGGAGCTACAGTCAATCTCAAATTAGGTTTAGCTTACCGCGATCCTAAAAACGATAATTTTAACGCTCTGCTCCGTTATGAATATCGCAAAAATCCCTCTCTGATTCCCGATTCTATTTTTATTGGCACCGGAACTGGTTCTGAAGACCATACTTTCGCCGCCGAAGCTATTTATGCTCCTAATTGGCAGTGGGAGTTTTATGGGAAATTTGCTATCCGTAATAGCACTTCTTACTCTGCCCAAGATTTAGTTGGTGTCAGTACAATTACTCTAAGTCAACTACGTGCCACTTATCGTGTAGGATACAGTATGGATTTAGTCGGTGAGGCTCGCTGGATTAGTCAACCAGCAACTGGCTACACCGAGACAGGATTCTTAGCTGAAGTAGGCTACTACCTGACGCCTAATCTTCGCGCTGCTGCTGGCTATGCTTTTGGTAGGGTAAGCGATCGAGATTTTGCTGGCACTCGATCGGCAGGCGGTCCATATTTAAATGTAACCGTGAAATTAAACGAATTGTTTGATGGCTTTGGATTGCAAAAGATCCCACCTCCACAGACAAAACCACAGCAAACTGCGCTTAAACCCGTTACCCCACAATTAATTGCCTCACTGCCTGCCCCAGCACAGGTGAACAATAGGGATGCTACTCCAACTAATACCACCACAACTACAAATGTGACTTATTCTGACGGAAATGTGACTTACTCTCAAGGAATTACACCTCCAACTAATAGCACCACAACTACAAATGTGACTTACTCGGAATTACCTATTTCAGGAGTACAGTCCAATCCATCAACTGCCACCCCAGCTACTGGAGGTCTAAAGCTATGAAACTTAATCGGGATAAACAGGATGGTATAGTAAAATATGGTGTCTGGCACCTTAGATATTAATCGTTGCCAGAGAGCCTGCATGGCATCTCCTGATGGTTCTAGTTTTGCTACTGGAGCAATGCCGTATCAGTAAGGGCTAAAGCCCTTACTACAAACTATAGCGCCTCTAAATGAATTGTAAAATTTTCTTACTCCCCTCTCCCCCTTTGGGAGAGGGGTTGGGGGTGAGGGTATTTTTATAAATGATTTAGACTTGCTATATAATGATAGTAGTAAACAAAGTTTTCATCATTAGGTAAAAATGCTCTTAGGTAAACATAAAAAACGGCAATTAATTAATTACTTAAAATGTCTAAGTTTTAGCCTAACATTTCCTATATATGCCTTAAGTTCAGTATTCCAACCTGCCCATGCTGAAGGTAGTCGCAACTTGTATCCTACTAACACTGGTAGCAGAGCAAATCTAGAGTGGCGTACTAACTCTTACGGTGCTGGTAATTTCGTCATCAGGCGAACATTGCTGAAAGTATATGCAAACGCTGGCGAATATATTCTTCTGGGGTCTAGCGCTGTCACAAGTGGTGGCGATATTTTAGTTTATAACCCCAGTCGAGTTACTGGTTCGGTCGCGAATGAATTTATTCCAGCAACCCCTGACTTTAAGTGTTCCAGCCAAGCTGGAACTGGGTTCATATCTAGTCGTGCCCTGGAGTTAGCAGGACCTAAAGCTATCTCCGGCGGAGGTAATCCCAGTGGTTACACACCATGTTACTACCAAGCTCCGGGCAGTGGAGTTTATGATGTAGTTATTTATGGACCCACAGGACTTAATGATGCTACAGATGGAGGTCCGACAGCAGATGTTACTTTATCTAGCGCCGCTAACTTTAACGCTACCCAAGGAAGTAGTGTTGCTGCTTGGGATGTAACGGTACGCAGTAGTACAACTTCTACTACAGACTTAACTGGGCGACTATATAGTTATTATTTGTCACTCTTTACAGGTGGTAATGGATTACCACTCTACTCCACTATCTACTTCGTAACTACAGATGGTTATAAGTACCAAACAGATATTAGAGGATTAGACCCAAATGGTTTTGTTGTTTACGGAAACCAAATAGGTTTTTTAGATACCGACGGTAAAACACCCCTTTATCATGATATTGTTGGTCAAGATGGTCAAGTTTCTAGTCCTGATGGTGGCGTAACCTTAGCTGCTCCTCAGTTCCCCATATTTTTTAATCCTCCTAACACCATCGCACTTTCAAATGTGAATATTTACGATCCTTATGGCAGCTTCATTGGTACTGGTATTGCGCCATTTCCTATAGCGCCATCTGCTAGTGGGTTTTCTTACTCAGGCACGGCTGGAGGAAATAATAGTCACCTAAATACAGGTGGTACTTTTACCTTTAATAGTGGCACTTCGGGAAATTATGAAATCGTCATCCAAGGAAGCGGTAGCGCCGATTTCGATCCTACGAATGTAAAGAACCGTGTCTTGCGAGGGGTAATGCTCTACTCTGGTTCTCAATCAGTTGCTTGGGATGGTAAAGATAACAGCGGCAACTTTTTCCCTGTTGGCACGAACTATCCAGTTCATCTTAGAGTTCGTGGTGGAGAATATCACTTTCCCATGCTCGATGCTGAAAACAATTCTACTGGCGGTCCAACTCTTACCCTACTGAATGCTCCAGGAAGCTTTGCTAGCGATCTTCCTGGATTTGGAATCCATACAGCCTTCTTTGACGATCGGGTATACAAGACTCTCAACGGTAATATTGTCCAAACGGGAGGAACAGTAGGACAACCACTCTGCGGGATTAACCCCCCTTCACCAGCTTACAGCAATGCGATTACAGGCTTCGATA
>CASBRB010000172.1 GCA_949127975.1 Oscillatoriales cyanobacterium PMM_0019
GGGTTGGGTTGGGGTGGGTGCCCCTACGAACCGTTATATGTAGTGTAGTTGCGTAAGTCCTGTTGGAATTACTTTTTCAGCATCGCCCAGACAAATCCCGTGCCAAACCCCTGAACGCGCCCCATTTTGATCCACAGCAATGTCATGTGTTCCAGATGCAGGCTCGTAGAAATATTCCCCGTGTCAACAGGCTCCCAGCCTAGCTGACGGCAAAGCTCTGCAACTGTTTCTTTGGCAGAAGAATCATTCCCAGCAATCAGCATTGCAGGTTTTAGATCCCCGTATCCCGAATAGTTATTATCTTCAAAGTTTTCGTAGCCGTAGATGGTGAATGCTTTGACAACACGGGCATTCGGTACGAGTTGCTGTACTTTTTCGCTGCCGGAAATCTTACTTTCCAAACCATGAGTTAAATTTGGGCTGACAGGATTGGTACAATCAACCAATATTTTGTTATCGATCGCTTTCCCAAATTCATTCAAAGCCGACTCAACTGCGGCAAAAGGAGTGGCAAGGAATACTACTTCTGCCGAGCTGATGGCTTCATCAGGAGATTTTACGCTCAGATCTGGGTTGCGCTTTACTGCCTCCTGTACGGATTTGGATTCGGGATCGCGTGCAGCTATGCTGACATTATGTCCCAGTTTTTGCAAGTTATCAGCGATTGCTCCACCAACATTTCCTACACCAATGAAGGTAATATTCATAGTTTCCTTTCCTCGTGCTATAACTCAAACTTACATGTTCAAACCGCCGCTGGCTTCGATATATTGCCCCGTCACCCAACCAGCATCTTCAGAAGCAAGAAAAGCTGCAACATTAGCAATGTCTTCTACTCTGCCAATTCTTCCTAGTGCAGTCCTAGATGAGACTTTTTCGGAAAATTCTGGATTTTTGAGCAGTTCAGCATTGATGTCAGTCGCAGTATAGCCAGGAGCGATCGCGTTAACCGTGATATTCCGCTTACCTAGCTTATCTACTAACAATAGGGTCAAGTTATCGATCGCAGCTTTGGTCAGACAATAAGCTGCAAAATTATCGCTTGGTCGGCGCGAAACACCTGAAGAAATGTTGATAATTCTCCCTCCATCACGCAGCCGAGGTAGTGCCATCTGGGTGATAAAGAAAGCGCCTTTGACATTAACTGCAAAGACTCGATCGAAGTCTTCTTCAGTTGTATCCTCAAAACCTTTTAGGACTCCAATGCCAGCATTGTTGACTAGGATATCAAATCGATCGCTCCCAGTCCGCTTAGTCAGCTCGGCATCGAGTTTTGAGTAAAACTTCTCAATCTCACCGACTGAGCTGACGTCTCCTTGTACTGCAAAAGCCGCGCCCCCACTGGCTTCAATCTCAGCAACAGCAGACGCTGCACTGTCAGCATTTCCTGCGTAATTGATAACCACTAAGGCCCCTTCTTTTGCTAAGCGTTGGGCGATAGCTCGACCAATGCCACGACTCGAACCCGTAACCAGGGCTACTTTGTCTTTCATGAAATACCCACCTGTTGTTGATTTCTGTTGTTTGCCGATTTTGGATTATTTTTTCGTAGGGGCAATCCCCCTGTGGTTGCCCCTGCATATGCTAAAGGAGGCTACAGTACTGTAAGTGTTAGAACGCAACAGATCGAGCCGTACCAGTAAGCGGAGTTACAGCGTAAGACTCTGTCTGACCTTGGTTAAACTTCGGAATTACGGAAAATCGGTGTACTGTTGTTATCCCTTCTGTCGTCACTTGAGCTGTTTTACCTTGATTAAGGTTCACATTTGGTACCAGCAGTGTGAACGAGGTGGAGCCAGTGTCTACTGTTCTGCGAATGCTCACGCTCACTAGGGTGCCGAGTTCCGAGGGGGTGGTGCGAATCTCGCCGCCCACAAAACTAAGGGTTTGCTGAGCGTCTTGATAGTTGAAATGGGGCTTGCCATCAATACCCGATGTCGAGTATGTAATTTGAATTTGGCCTCCTTTCAAATTATAAAGGTTAGGCTTGGTGGCAGTGTTGGATGTAACCTGACTGGATTGACCTTGTTGATATACCTGGGCGAGTGTGGGAGCGCTGACTGTCCCTACCAATAGAGTGAATCCAGCTAGAGCAGCAGGAGTAAAAAACTTTCTTAGACGCATAATTGAGCCTGCTTGTTGAATGGAAGGTATTTCTAGCAAGTTTACGCACCTCCTTCTTGAAATGTTTCAATATCCCCCCAGACCACCCTATGGTAACCTAAGTTCGTAATAGGCACTTTAGCCCGCCTTGTGCTAAAGCGCAGGGCATGGCGGGACGTGCCCTCACCCGATCGCCAAAAAATTAGTCTAGACACGCCACTACTACAATAAATCAATGTCTATACACAACCACAAAATAACTATTCAAGAAGCGCAAAAACTTCTTAAAAATTACGACTGCACGATCGCACAAGCCGAATCAACACCAGATAAATCTCCGATCCGTCAAGCTCTGTTACTTTTAACCAGTCTTTCCGATTATCAAATTTTTGGAATTTGCGCTGATACACCAGAGCAGGGGATCTTAGCCCTGAAAAGTTATTTAGAGGCTTTGGGGTACGAAGAAAATTTTAACTTTGCCTCATCTTCATACAACGGTCCAGTTTATATAAAATTTAACCAGAAAACCGGATTGTCTTATCTTGATGCCTATTCAGGAACCCATCGCGGTGTTTTAGTTTCCTGCCAGTCCGATCGCGCAGATGGCATCAACGAAATGTACGGTCATTTACCTCTAGACTTATTTATGTTATGATTTTCTAATTTCCTAGGTAACTAGGATATGCCCAACCAATTACACTAGGAGTGGACTTACGCACACTGGCATATATAGGGGCAACCACAGGGGGTTTGCCCCTACGAACCCGCTATATATATAGAGGCCGTGCGTAAGTCCTGTAGGATAAAAATCAGCCGCGAGGTGTTTTAATGACAGCAGCAGAACTCCCCACTGGAACTTTGATTAAGAACCGCTACCTGATTGACAAGTTACTGGGTGAGGGTGGATTCGGGCGCACTTACTTGGCACACGACAAGGATAGGTTTGAAGAAAAATGAGTCCTTAAGGAGTTTGTCCCCCCCTTCAATCTCAATCCATCCGCTATGAAACAATGCCATGAAATGTTTCAGCGGGAAGGGAAAGTTTTGTTCGATCTCAATCATCCTCAAATTCCTAAATTCGGGGCTAGCTTTGAAGAGAATGGACGGTTGTTTCTGGTTCAGGAATATGTGGCAGGCAAAACCTATCAGGAGCTACTCGAAGAGCGCCAGGAACAGGGAAACCTTTTTTCGACAGATGAAGTAACTCAGTTGCTAATAAATTTACTGTCGATTTTAGTCTATATACACGGACACAAGATAATTCACCGGGATATTGCACCTGACAATATTATGCTTCGCAGCAAAGACCAAAAGCCTGTGCTAATCGATTTTGGTGCAGTTAAGCAGGTGATAGGGCAGTTCCAGAGCCAGCCAGGAAAAAGCTTGGTTATAATGAAACATGGTTACTCTCCCCCAGAACAACTGCGGGGTGAGCCGGTAAACAATAGTGACATTTACTCGTTGGCAGTCACCGCCATTGTACTGCTTACTGGCTGCAATCCTCAATCTTTGGTTGATAGTAAAACTCTAAAGCAGCAATGGCAGGTAAGTTCGCACCTAGCTGCGATCCTCGATAAAATGTTGGCTTCAGAACCACAGAACCGCTACCAGTCAGCTCAAGAAGTTCTTAATCTTCTGCTACCACCCCCTCCACCACCGCCTATAAACTGGAGAGTTTATCTGCTGGTAAGCCTGAGTATTGTTACCATCGCAGGTGTAACGGTAACGCTTTTAAGATCGCCCTATATTGAGTCAGGGTGTCAGAATCTCAATAACTGTACCGCAGCCGATCCCAAAGAGCAGGATACGAAACTTTACAATCAGGCTCTAGACCAATTAAAAACTGCTCGCACTTTGCCAGGCAGTGCTAAAAAATTGCCTGACTTGCAGGATGCTCGGAAACAGATGCAGGATGCTCTAGCTACACTAACTAAAATTCCATCAGAAGCGAAAATTTACTCGGAAGTGCAGAGAGTATTACTCGGCTACCAAAGTGAACTTTCTGAGATGGATAAGCGCTTAGATGAAGAAACTATAGCTCAGCAGTTGTGGAATGAAGCTTACGATCTGGCTACTGACGCCTATAATAAGAATACCGAACTGGCGTCAGCCAAAGCTTTTTTGAAAAAAGCGATCGCTAAACTAGAAAAAATACCGTCAACTTCCTTTTTGGCTA
>CASBRB010000173.1 GCA_949127975.1 Oscillatoriales cyanobacterium PMM_0019
GTTACGCTAACGCTAACACACCCTACTCTAGCTCAGGTAGGGTGCGTTAATGAAATGTAACGCACCATAATTATCCGTGTCCAGATGGCATGGAAACAACGATCGCGAACTTCTTGCGATACAGCGCGATTGTCAATGCTACAGTACTGTAGCACACGGGCATATGTAGGGGCAACCACAGGGGGATTGCCCCTACGAACCGCTATATGTAGTGGCACTGCTACAGCACTGTGCTACATAGAACTTACAAGCAAGAACTCCACCATGCACGGGTGCGGTTCCTTTAGACGCAGTGTGATTAAAATCACAAAATACCCCACCTTAGATCACAAATTAACTGTAACCCCGATCGCACACCATTGGGCTCCAAAATCACCCTAAAATCTCCTGAAACGTTGAATAATAAGAGTGGGTGCATCTATTCAATTCAACAGGTTTTCTATGTTAGTAAACCGCAACAGTCTGTCAAGTGAGGCTTCCAGCACACTAGAAGGTTGTAAAAATTTGCAGCAGCCTTCGACTACACAGATAATACATCTGAAACACAATAATGTAGATTTGGTAAATAAAATCCTGGAGCTACAGCGGAGAGTGGAATCTTTGCAGCCTTTGTCAGACAAATATCGCAGCATTTTTGAAAATGCCGTCGCAGGTATCTACCAGACAACAGCAGACGGGCGTTTCCTACTGGCTAATCCAGCACTGGCACGCATCTATGGCTATGAGTCACCAGCCCAGCTAGTGACAAACTTAGCCGACATCAGCCGTCAACTTTACGTCAATCCCGAACGGCAGCGGCAGTTAATCGAACTGTTGCAGGAAAAAGAGCGCGTTTCTGGCTTTGAGTCTGAAGTTTACCGCCAAGACGGTAGCATCATCTGGATTTGTGAAAATGTCGGGGCTGTACGTGATGAAAGTGGTGTTCTCCTCTACTGCGAAGGCTTCGTTACTGACATCACAGAGCGAAAATTAGCTGAGGCACGCTGGCGAGAATCGGTTGAGCTATGCAAAAAACAAGCTGAGCAAATCGAACAGATGCAGTCTCAGTTGATGCAGAGCGAAAAGTTGTCAAGTCTGGGGCAGATGGTTGCTGGTGTCGCCCACGAACTTAACAACCCAGTTACCTTTGTTTGTGGTAATCTGATCTATGCAGGTCAATATGCTGAGGATGTACTAACCCTCTTAAAACTCTACCATAAATACTATCCCGATCCAGTGCCGGAAATTGCCTATATAACTGATTCGCTGGATTTGGAATTTATGATGGCAGATTTTAAAAAAACCTTATCTTCGATGCAGATAGGGGCCGATCGCATCCGTCAGATTATCCATTCATTGAGAAACTTCTCGCGGATGGATGAGGTTAAAATGAAGCCAGGAAATCTTCATGAAGGCATTGATAGTACGCTCCTAATTCTCAATAATCGACTCAAAGCCTCACCGCAAAACCAAGAGATTAAGATTATCAAAGAATACGGCAATTTGCCTTTGTTGCATTGCTATTGCGGTCTTTTGAATCAAGTCTTTATGAATCTGTTGTCTAATGCAATTGATGCTTTAGATGATCAGAGAAAATTTGCCAATTCATCAAGCAAAAATCCCCAGATTCGCATTAGCACTGAGGTAAAAAATAACACCTGGGTAGTTGTCAGAATTGCTGACAACGGACATGGAATGCCAGAAAAAGTTAAGGAGCAGATTTTTAATCCCTTTTTTACTACCAAACCAGTGGGTAAAGGCACTGGTTTGGGATTGTCAATCAGCTATCAAATTGTGGTGGAGAAACACGGAGGTAAGCTGGAGTGTATTTCAGACCCCGAACAGGGTACAGAGTTCGCCATCGCTATTCCGATGCGACTTTAACCTGGAGAAAGGCTATCGGGCGGTAAGGTGATACCCTGAAGTTTGGTGCCAGCAAGGTAAGCACCCCAGAGATTTGCTCCTTCCAGGTTTGCCTCAGTGAGATCTGCCTCTGTCAAATCTGCCATTTTTAAATTTGCACCCTGTAAGTTGGCACCTCTGAGGTTTGCCTTGAATAGATTAGCTCCACTCAAGTTAGTGCAGCTGAGATTCGCTAAACTCAGATTGGCGGCGCTGAGAGATGCCTCAGCTAAGTTGGCTTCACTGAAGTCGATTCCACTTAAATCGGCATCACTGAGTGAGGCTTCCTGAAAATTCACTTGTCTGAGAATTGCTCCACTCAAAGATCCGCCAATCAAATCCGCCCCTTTAAAATCTCGTTCTCCTGCTGCATATCTACTCAGCAGCTCATCCGCATCAATGATCATTTGTAGTTATCAGTTGGAACTTGCTAAGAAATAAAGTCCCACATCACCGGGTTATCGTCTAGATGCTCGGTGACGTCACGCCCAATGGCATCAATTTCCTTTAGCTCATCAGCAGAAAGTTGCACGTCAGCAGCTTTGGCGTTTTGTGTTGCTTGTTCGGCATTACGGGCACCTGCGATCGCGTTTGCTTGTGGCTGAGCTATTACCCATGCTAGCGCTAACTGAGCCAAGCTGCACTGGTGTCGCTGGGCAATCGGACGCAGTTTGTTTAAGGCTGTCTGCGCTCGTTGGTAATTCTCGCCCTGCAATAGCTTATTCCCAGCTCGGTTATCACCTTTTTCAAACTTATGATCCGGTCCAAATTTTCCCGTTAATAGCCCCTGTGCTAGAGGAGAATAAGCGAGGATGGAGATTTTGTTCTCTATGCAGTAAGGCATAGCATCCTGTTCTACATGACGCCAAAATAGGGAGTAGGGCGGCTGTAAGCTATCAATGCGCCCGTATTGAGAGGCTTCTACCAGTTGGGTACGGGAGAAGTTAGAAACTCCGATTGCCCGAATTTTTCCCTGCTGCTTCAACTCGTTCAGGGCGCTCATGGTTTCTTCAATTGGGACAATTTCACTCTTAAAACTACCAGATGGCCAGTGAATTTGGTAGAGGTCGATGTAGTCTGTTTTCAGGTTTTTCACAGAGCGATCGCACGCCTCTATCACCTGATTATATTTTAAATGGTTAGCAAAAACTTTGGTAGCATAGACTACGCTAGAGCGCACATCAGATAGGGCCTCACCGACAATCTGCTCGGAATGCCCCTCGCCGTATACTTCAGCGGTATCAATTGTGGTGATGCCAGCGTCAACTGCTGCCCGCATCGCTTGGGTGGTTTCAGCATCCTCAATTCCCACCCACATTTTTTTCCCAGCTTGCCAAGTTCCCATGATGATGGGGGTGATTTGGATTCCCGATGTACCCAGTTCCCGCGTTTGCATACTCAAGCTCCTGACTTTGTACTAATACGATAGTCTAAAGTACAAAGTCTACTGCCACCTGATCCTTTAGTCGGAGCAGGAAAAGTCCTACACGTAGGGGCAACCACGGGGGGTTTGCCCCTACTCGCTTTCTTCGGGTGAGAGGTTAGTGCAAAATACGAAGGCAATGCCCCTAAATGTTTGACATTTATGAGTTATACTTGAGATAATGGAGATATTTGCCAAAATCGATATTAAAGGATAGATCTTCCTCATCAATATCATAGTATCAAAAAAAAAGCGAGTTGTCCAGCTCGAACCGAAAAAACCTTCCCTTTAAAAAATATATGGAATTAACTACTACTCACGCATTGAAGGAATGGGCTGTTGCCGTCGATGCCTTAGAACAGGGGAAAACGATGATGCTACTACGCAAAGGTGGCATCCACGAGAAAGGCAACCAATTTAAAGTAACATCCTCCAGGGTGTTGCTCTACCCAACCTACGAGCATCAACAGCCAGACTTGCTTAAACCTGAGTATGCAGACAAGGTACGCCCAGTAGAGTCAGGCTGGCATCCGGAAACTATCCGCATAGGCAGTTGGGCTTATATTACTGACATTTTAGAAGTAAGTGACTCCGAAACGGTTGCCAAGCTAGAGCCGTATCATATCTGGAACAAGCAGTTTGTGAACTCACGGCTAAAATGGAAACCACGCCAGCCACTGTTTATCCTTCTGCTACGGACTTATAAGCTGCCGCAACCCCAGATGATTTCCTACAGTCCAGCATACGGCGGCTGCAAGTCTTGGATTGATGTGATAGAACCCATTGACATAGGGATTTCGATTCCGGTATTTAGTGACGATGAGTATAGCTCCAGCAGTACTCAAATTCGCAACATTCAAGGAAACTATTGATATGAGCAATCCCAACAGGGCTGATTCGACGATAGTGGCCGATATTAAACCCAAGATTGGGGCATCTCAATTTGGTGGCGCTATCTCGCCGACTACTAAAGTTGAGGTGCTGATTCCTGATTTGTGCGGTAATTGGGAGGCACTCGAAATTATTATCAGGGCCCAGCCAGAGGTACTCAACCACAATACGGAAACCGTTCCTAGACTTTACCATAGGGTATGTCCTTGGGGACAATACGATCGCTGGCTCGAATTCCTATAACGCACCCTGGATTTATACCAAATCCGGTGCAAGTTATACAAGTTATACATTAAGTTATACATTTGCGTATACGCGATCGCAAACATCGCTTTGGGATACTCCATTAGGTAGACAAGATCGGTGTCTTTTCTGCGACTTAGAAAATCTTTCAGGAATCCTCCTTATTGGTGATGTAGATTAACTTGACCATTGACCAAACTCATTAACCCCAAATGGAGAGATAAGGAGATAAATCAGACCTTTAGTTGCCACAGAAGCGCTGTTTGATGCCTTCCGTTCCATTCGGCAAGCCCATACCTCTGCCACAAACAGGCAAGCAGGCAAGCAAAAGCCAGGATGGTTCAGCAGGTAAAAAAAACAATCAGCAGTGTTCACATTTACCTAAAGGTTGGGAACTTTAAGAATAGGTCCTCAGTTACGACTACCCCCAGTTGTCGCCTAGCGCAATAGAGATTTCACTATGCCAGCCACTTTTTTTGACACGGAAACAGAATACGATCGTCAGCCATCTACGAGTAACAATGACGGTTACGATACCAGCTTAGATGCTGAACCCGGGGTTGAGGATATAGTTGAGCTTGAGATAGAAGCTAAGGACGCAGCTAACTATAAAAAAATTTCCACCCACCTCAGCACCGATCTGGTGCGGTTGTACCTACAGGAAATTGGTCGGGTGCGTTTACTTGGACGAGATGAAGAAGTCTCGGAAGCTCAAAAAGTTCAACGCTACGTCCGGTTGCTGTCATTGCGAAATGCGATCGCACAAGAAGAAAATGATCAAGTAATTGCGCCCTATGTCCGGCTGATAGAGGTTCACGATCGTCTGGTTAGCCAGCTAGGGCATCGTCCTTCATTAGAGCGCTGGGCTAAAGAAGCAGGTGTTGCCGTATGCGATCTCAAACCGATTTCGATGGCAGGAAAGCGCAGTTGGGCAGCGCTAGCTGGGTTAACACTTGAGGAGTTGGAACTGATTTACAGTGAAGGGGTTCGGGCGAAAGAACACATGATAAATGCCAACCTCCGCCTGGTAGTATCAGTGGCGAAAAAGTATCAAAATCGCGGACTGGAACTGCTCGATTTAATTCAGGAAGGAACAATGGGCTTGGAGCGGGCAGTGGAAAAGTTTGACCCGACGAAGGGCTACCGCTTTAGCACTTACTCCTACTGGTGGATTCGCCAGGGCATCACACGGGCTATCGCTACTCAAAGCCGCATTATCCGGCTACCTATCCACATTACCGAAAAGCTGAACAAAATCAAGAAAGCCCAGCGCCAGCTTGCTCAAACAAAAGGTCGCACTGCGACGCTCGAAGAGATTGCTCTAGAGTTAGAAATGACACCTAGTGAAGTGCGGGAAGTTTTAATGCGCGTACCCCGATCGGTTTCCTTAGAAATCAAGGTGGGTAAGGAGAAAGACACCGAACTGGGTGATTTACTCGAAGCTGAGGATAGTTCTCCGGAAGACATGTTTATGCGAGAAGCCTTACAGGCAGAGTTGCTGCAACTGCTTGCCGATCTCACTAGACGCGAGCGGGATGTGCTTAACATGCGGTTCGGTTTGGGAGATGGCCATGTTTACTCCCTGTCAGAAATTGGTCGCGCTCTAGATTTATCTCGCGAACGAGTCCGTCAAATTGAATCCAAAGCTTTGCAAAAATTGCGGCAACCCAAGCGTCGCAACCGGGTGCGGGATTATTTTGAAGCCTTAAGTTAGTGGGTGTCATTTGTCCTTTGTCGTGTTACATCTGGCTCTAAATCGGAGTAAATTGGGTAAATCGGGGTAAATCCGATACAGTTGACCAATGACACTTGACCTTTTTTGACAATACATTCTCAATTAGGTATGCTTATTAATAATGATACTTGATTGAGAGGGTGGGTATGTCTTTATATACAGCGGACTCCCTCAAGGGTGAACTTAACGATCGGGGATGGCGTCTGACACCTCAGAGAGAGACGATACTGAAAATATTTCAAGATCTTTCTAAAGGAAAACATCTCAGTGCCGAAGACCTCTACAATCTGCTCCTTAGTGAAGGCGTGCAGATTAGCTTGTCTACCATTTATCGGACACTCAAGTTAATGGCGCGGATGGGAATCTTGCGGGAACTAGAGTTGGCGGAAGGGCATAAGCATTATGAACTCAATCAACCGTACCCGCATCATCACCACCACTTGCTCTGTGTTCGTTGTAACGAAACGATTGAGTTCAAAAACGACTCAATTTTAAAAACTGGCACCAAAACAGCCAAGAAGGAAGGTTATCACCTGCTTGACTGCCAGTTGACAATTCATGCTATTTGTCCTACCTGCCAGCGATCGTTGCTCTGAGAAACAGTCTGACACCCTTGCTAGCGGATGCTATCAAACGCATCGGACTGGCCGAACGCACCGGGCGCTGCGTAGATTTAATCTATCAAGGGTTTTATGAAAAAGTACGCAATTATTATCGAGAAAGCAGAAAATAACTATGCTGCCTATGTACCTGATGTTCCAGGTTGCATTGCTACTGGCTATACCTTAGAAGAAGTCAAAAATGAAATCAAGGAAGCCCTTGAATTCCATTTTGAAGGAATGCTTGAAGATGGCGATACTATTCCCTACCCTGCTAGCATTTGTGATTATGTCGATGTTGAGGTTGAGGTTTCTATTCTATCCGGCGGAGGATTTATGTCCACAGACTGTTAGGTTTTTTTCTTTTTAGCAGGAATTTTTGGTACTGTAGCGTAGCCCATCCCAAATCTGCTTCCCAGCCTATCTTAGTGCCATTCCTTAATATAGCATAATTACAACCCGACAGAAAGCCTGAAATTATTGCTAGGCAATAATTTCAGGCTTTTGTTTACCCAAAATCATTTTCTCTGCCTTGAGAGGTGCGGAATGTGGGCTTAAGTACATAACAACGCTATTTCGTGGGGAAGATGTAATCCCACACCTGCCTTCCTAGCATTATAAGGGTAGTATTCTGCCTGATACGGTCACAGCTGAACAAAATCGCAAGCTCAACGAGCCGGGGTCGGCTAACAAGTAATTTCGCTCTTCTGAAATCGTTTAATCAACCAGCAAGCACAAGAGGCAATGGGTATGAACCAACCGATTAAAGTTGAAAAAACACTGACGATTAATAAACCAGCAGCGGAGCTTTATCGCTTCTGGCATAATTTTGAAAACTTACCGCACTTCATGAAGCATCTCAAAAACGTGAAGGTATACGATGCTAAACGGTCTCATTGGACAACCAGTGGACCTTTAAATGTAACCGTCGAGTGGGATGCAGAGATCACCGAAGATCGCGAAAACGAATTGATTGCCTGGGCTTCAGTTGAAGGCGCAGATGTTAATAACTCTGGGTTTATTCGCTTCCAGCCAAACCCTAACGGTCGTGGGACTGAGGTTAAAGTAGTCACGGAATATAAGCCCCTAGGTGGAGAGATCGGAAATGCGATCGCTAAGCTGTTTGGTGAATCCCCTAAACAACAGCTCGGAGATGATTTACGCCGCTTCAAAATGCTGATGGAAACGGGTGAGATTGCCACAACCGAAGGTCAACCCAAGGGACACAACCGCTCGTAAATAGCCGTTAGCAATTAATCAAAAATTAACCAGGGAGAAAAAATAATGAAAGCAGTTTGTTGGGAAGGGACAAAGAAGATAGAGGTTGAAACGGTTCCCGATCCCAAAATTATTAATCCGCGTGATGCGATCGTCAAAATCACATCAACAGCAATATGTGGTTCTGACTTACACCTGTACAACGGTTATAACCCCACCATGAAACCGGGGGACATCTTGGGGCATGAGTTTATGGGAGAAATCGTTGAGCTAGGCAGTGCTTTTAAAAATGGAAATATCCATAACAAAGGCAAAGCCCTTGCCGTTGGCGATCGCGTCGTTGTCCCCTTCACCATTTCCTGTGGTGGCTGCTTCTTTTGCAACCGCAGTTTATGGTCATTGTGTGATAACTCCAACCCCAACGCTTGGATGGCGGAAGAAATGATGGGTCATTCTCCATCGGGTCTGTTTGGCTACTCTCATCTTACCGGAGGGTATGCAGGCGGTCAAGCAGAGTACGCTCGCGTTCCCTTTGCTGATGTTGGGTTGTTCAAGATTCCCGATGGACTGGCAGACGAACAAGTCTTGTTTTTCACAGATATCTTCCCTACTGGATACATGGCAGCAGAAAACTGCGACATCGAGCCAGGAGATACGGTCGCCATCTGGGGTTGCGGTCCGGTTGGGCAGTTTGCCATCAGAAGTGCCTTCATGCTGGGTGCTGGGCGGGTTATTGCGATCGATAGAGTTCCCGAACGGCTTCAGATGGCGAAAGACGGCGGAGCCGAAATCTTGAACTATGAGGAAGTGGAGGTGGGAGAAGCCCTCAAAGAAATGACGGGTGGACGCGGTCCCGATTCAGTGATGGATGCGGTGGGAATGGAAGCTCACGGACTGGGTTTAGAAGGCTTCTATGACAAAGCGAAGCAAGCAGTACGTCTAGAAACCGATCGCCCCAATGCATTGCGTCAAGCAATAGTGGCTTGTCGCAAGGGAGGTACGGTGTCGGTTCCTGGTGTTTACACGGGCTTTGTAGACAAGATGCCGATGGGTGCTTTTATGAACAAAGGCTTAACCATGAAAACGGGACAAACCCATGTGCATCGGTATTTGCAGACGCTACTCGATCGCGTCCAAAATGGCGATATTGACCCCTCGTTCGTAATTACCCACCGTCTGATGCTAGAACAAGCCCCCCAAGGCTACGAAATCTTCAATGACAAACAAGACAACTGCATCAAGATCGTACTCAAACCCTAAGCGTCGTAGGGAGTTAGTAGTGTAAGTAGAGCCTTTATGCACATTCATCATCTTAATTGCGGCTGCATGTGCCCGATCGGTGGGGCATTATTCGATGGCTTCAGTCGTGGAGCAACCGCTCATCTAGTCTGCCACTGCCTGCTCGTTGAAACAAATCAGGGACTTGTTCTGATCGATACTGGCTTCGGACTGCGCGATGTTGAGGCACCTTCATCGCGGCTCAGTCCATTTTTTATCAAGTTTAATAACATCCAGTTTGATCGCAAGTACACGGCGATCGACCAAATCGAGCGGCTCGGCTTTAAAGCGAGCGACGTGCGTCATATCGTGCTGACTCACCTCGATTTCGATCATGCAGGTGGTCTAGAAGATTTCCCTGAAGCAACGGTACATGTTATGCAGGCTGAAATGGATGCCGCCCAGCATCGGGACGGTTTCATCGCCAGCGGGCGCTATCGTCCAAAGCAGTGGGATGAGGTCAAACGCTGGAAGTACTATTCACCGGGGGGCGAACCCTGGTTTGGCTTCGAGGCAGTCCGCGATCTCGACGGGCTGCCACCAGAGATGCTTTTAATTCCGCTTGCTGGTCACACGCGGGGTCATGCGGGGGTGGCGATTCAGACGCCAGAGGGGTGGCTTTTGAATGCAGGTGATGCTTACTTTTATCGGGATGAGATGAAATCCCCCAAGAGCCATTGCACGCCCGGTCTGCGTGCCTACCAGTGGATGATGGAAGTAGATCGCAAGGCGAGGCTGTACAATCAAGATCGGCTGCGTGCCTTATCGCGCGATCGCAGTCGGGATGTACGTCTCTTTTGCAGTCACGACGCTATTGAGTTCAAAGCGTTCGCTGACCAGTCAACGGCTCCCAAAGCTGGAACGGGGGACTAAAAATAGGTTTCCAGGCTTGAGGCTCCTCAAGATATTGCTGGCAACTGACTGAATCTCTACCTTTTGCCAAGCATATCTTGAACTTATGAAAGATGTTAGACAGCCCGAGCTAGTGTAACCTTACATAGAGAGTTTTGATCGTTGTCAAAAGAATAAAGGAAATAGCGATGGCAGATGAAACTTTGAAAAAAAACCTACCAGAGATCGATCCGACAGAAATTGAAGATTCTAGAGCAGTGTTTGCTGACAAGGATCGTTCGTTTTTGGAAAAGGTCATGGTTGAGGGTGGTTTTGCCGATCCTTATGATGCCAGAGACTTCACTGAAGTTGTGTTTCGGGTTATGCGTGACTTGATGACAACCGAAGCTGCCGATAGGGTTGCTTCGGAGTTGCATTCCGAAGCGATGCCGACGAAGGAAAAAGCGCTCCAAATGGAAGTGACCGATCTGTGGAAAGACACTAATCCACTGGTAGGTTTTCTGAGTCGGGTGCGTCCACCCTGGCAAGGTCCGGGAATCTTTAAGATTGATTCCGATCGGTTTTTCTTCCGGGTTGCAAACGAAGGCGGATTTGAGAGAAGCCCTGATCATAAGGATGCCGATCGCAAGCAGGCAGTAAAAGCTGTATTCTCGGCAACGAAGAAGGAACTTTCCCCAGAGAGAATCCAGGAAATTGCTAGCTGGTTGCCTGAAGGTGGAGTTCGAGAACTCTGGGAGCAAGCATAGGGCAGGTAGCTGAATAAAAATATATGGGCATATCTTGGCAATTCTTCGGAAATGCCCATATATTGGATTGTCAACTACCCCGCCCATGAGTATATTTACGGGGTATCCAGAGAGGAAGAAAGATAACTATTACAGAAACACTTGCAGAAGCTAGTAGTGGCTTACTCATAGTCAGGAATCAGGAGTCACCGTAGCGTTGATTCCAGAGGCTCCTGCTGCTGGCGAATATGCATCCTGAGAGCCTCATTTATCAAGGTTTGGTAGTTTCCTCCCCCTGCAAAATGAACCTGCTCCCGAAACCATGCCAAGACATCATCATCAATGCCAATCGCGATGCGAGTTTTCCCAGCACCTACCGGATCGATAGCTCCTCTTTTCCCTTGACTAAAGTCATACTCTGCTTCCATTGCTTAGCCCTCTTCATACTGTCTACGTTCCTTACGGGTTGCTGATCGAGCCGAAATCAACCGAATCTCGTTTCCACGCCAGGTGTAGACAACCACCAGGACTCGACCCAATGCATCCATCCCAATGGTGATGAATCGCTCTTCGTCAAACCGGTCATCTGGCACGGTAATCGCTTAGTTGCCAACGAGTCTACCCGCCGTCAACTCTGGGAGTTGATGGCTGATAAAAATACGTCCCTAGTGTACAGTAACAAATTATTTGTTACTGTACAACAAGGCTGATTCGGAGGAAACGATCTCAGATCAGAGGGGCAATCTCAAAGAAGCCAATACGATCGCCTAGTCGCTTGACGACGAGGCGACACTCAAGATGGAAGCGATCCAAAGTTTGATGGAGGCGGGCGATCGCACCACTTATGCCCAAAGGCTGAAGTCTGGTCAGTTATAATAACAGATAAGATAACGATCGAGAAATTGCTGAGTTTAGTTTAAGTGTATGAGTAATTTGCAAGAGATTGAACGTGCTGTCAGTCAATTATCCCAAGAGGAACTAGCCGCTTTCCGCGTTTGGTTTGCTCCCGTTCGATGCACAAATATGGGATCGGCAATTTGAAAAAGATGTTGCAGCTCTTCGGCTCGATGGGCTGGCTCAAAAAGCACTGAAACATCTACGGGAAGGACATTGTACAGACCTGTGAAATATCGTGCAACCCCTGATTTCTGGTATGATAGTTGATAAAAAAAATCTTATGTATAGTTGGGAACCCTTTGAGAATAAGCTTTGTAGGTATTGCTTGCCGCAGATGAACGCAACGGATCGCAGATGAAAATGGTTGGTTTGAGATACGAAACCCAACCTGTTATTGTGAAAACCTTGGGCTTCGCTCTGCTCAAGCTTTCAGCCAATTGATTAATAAAACTTATCACGCCTTTGTACGGGAGAGCCGCCCTAAATATCAGAAAATTTATTGAAAATCGCAGATGCAGATATTACTAATGCACATAAAGAGCAATTAAGTAACAATCGCTATAACTTTTAACCAGTAAGGTTTACAGCGATTTGGGCGTATCACTAATCTAATGATTTTAGTCGCTCAGTTACATGACCGTTACATAAGCACAACTTATATTTTAGAGATAAACTATAATAGATCATGCCCAGAATGGTATATATTTAGCGTGTTTTCTAGATTGATTCTCTGGATCATAACCTTTGATCAATCCTTCATTAATTGTATCTCTAATAATTCGTGAAGCCATAGGATAATTTTTGTCATCAATCGCAAATCTTTTTCGCAAAGATTCATTAGTCATTTGTTCACGACATACAAAGCGTAGACAAGCGTGTTGATAACAAGCTCTAATTCGATCGCTCTTATCCATATCTTTTAAGTCTCTATAAGTAAATAAGATAGCTTCAGTATGTTTACCGTTAACCTTAAATTCTGGGGCTGGTAGCTGAAAAAGTTCTACTGAATTAATGACTTTGTCTATACCGCTACCTCGTTCTTCACAAATATTAATTCTTCTCATAAAAGCAGCCAATTCCTCATTGCGAGATTGAGGAGGTATATCTATAAAACGCATTGTATCAACTAATGGTTCTCCAGGGTTTCTAATTTCCATCCTATCAGAAAATATTTCAATAGTAGAACTAACACCCGTCATATTAAAATCTTGATGGATTATGGCGTTAGCAACTAACTCTCTAATAGCAATCTCTGGATAGATCTTCATGTCTTTACGTAATGCTTGACCAATTTGTTCATTTTGAGGCAATTGATCGTTAATAAATCTAATAATTTCTTCATAGCTAACAGCGTAACCTTTATCAAACAATTGTTCTCTTTGAGTAGAAATTCTATCCTTTTCTTTGTATATAATTACTCTAATTGCTTTTCTTTGTAACTTTTCAAAATCTGTTAACTTTTTAGCAAAAATAATTGCGCCAAAGTTAGTAATATCATAATAATTATTCAGTTTCTTTTTGATGAAATTCTCTGCTGCTAAACGATCTAGAATGCCTTGTTTATTATCTGGAAAATTTTGTTGCGTGAGATCGAAATAGCTTGGATAATTTATTTTGTTTAAAACTTCATCTGCTGTTTGATTTTCTAACGCAATTCCTTTTTCAAAGGGTTGGCGAGAAAACAATGACCATAATTCTCTTTCTTTCTCTGTAAAATCCTTGAGTCTCTGTTTGCAAGTACCTACGCGAATGTACTCAGTTCCTCTAAAACTAATAGGTACATGAGTGGCTTTCGGTATCTCAAACAAAACAATAGCCTTACTCTCGTAAGTAAATTCATATATTTTAAAATCTATCCGAGGTTGAACTTGTGTTGCCAGCCAATTTTCTAGTTCTTGACCCCTAAATTTTTCTTGCTTTGGTTTAAATGTCGTACCTAGAATATTGTGGGTTTTATCATCAATACCCCAAATGAGGTAGGCAGTCTGCTGGCTATGTAGTGTAGCTGAGTTTGATAAAGCTGATAGATATTCACCAATACTCTCTGGAGCTTTATTGTCTTTTTTGAACTCAACCCATTCCGTTTCATGCGGGAGCGCTATTAATTCTTGTAGTAACGGTACTAAATGCTTGTTTTCCATAACCATCCTTAACAGTAATAATTGAAATTTTTCATACTTTGACAGAAGCGAGACTTTCAATCTGACGAATAGCCTCTGGTTCTTTCTGCCAAGCTTCATCGCGTAATGTATTAGCTTTGAGAACTAAATCTCCTATCTCGTTTCTGATAGATGGCGCAGTCAATGGGATAGGAATAGAGGCAAGCATATCAAGCTCGATGTGTACAATGACCCTACTTGCTAAACGCCGTTGAATATTACTCGCGGACAAATAATGTGACACTCGACAACAAAAATCGGGATGACAGGATTTGAACCTGCGACTCCTTCGTCCCGAACGAAGTGCGCTACCAAGCTGCGCTACATCCCGTTGCACACAGTAGTTACTTATGAAAGTATATCACGCCTAAAAGCGAATCACCACCCTCCGATTAAGTTAGGATCGTTTTTGTGAAACTTCAGTGGTAAGAGCGGATTGTGGTTGTTAAGCCAGAGTGGTTGCGCGTTAAAGCGCCTCAGTGGGAAAGAGTCGGCAATGTTAAGGAAATTCTCCGGGATTTAGCCCTGAATACGGTTTGCGAGGAGGCTTCTTGCCCCAATATCGGGGAGTGCTTCCACGCGGGGACGGCAACTTTCTTAATTATGGGACCTGCCTGCACCCGCGCCTGTCCCTACTGCGATATTGATTTTGAGAAAAAGCCAAAACCGCTAGATGTTACGGAACCGGAACGCTTGGCTGAGGCAGTACGCCGTTTAAAATTAAATCATGTTGTGATTACCTCTGTCAACCGGGATGATTTACCTGATGGTGGGGCATCTCAATTTGGGCGCTGCATTCAAGCTGTTCGCGCTATCTCGCCGACTACTACAGTTGAGGTGCTGATTCCTGATTTGTGTGGTAATTGGGAGGCACTCGAAACTATTATCCAGGCTCAGCCAGAGGTACTTAACCACAATACGGAAACTGTTCCTAGACTTTACCGTAGGGTACGTCCTCAGGGACAATACGATCGCTCCCTCGAGTTACTACAACGCACCCGCCATTTAGCACCCTGGATTTATACCAAATCCGGTTTAATGGCAGGACTGGGAGAAACTGACGCCGAAATCCGACAAGCAATGCAGGATCTGCGTAGTGTCGATTGCGATATCTTAACGATCGGACAATATCTCCAACCCTCGTCAAAGCATTTGCCAGTCAATACCTTTGTGCCACCGACACAGTTTGAGGCTTGGCAAAAACTCGGGGAGTCGTTGGGTTTCCTGCAAGTTGTTGCCTCTCCCCTTACCCGTAGCTCTTATCATGCCGAGCAGGTTAGGGAATTGATTGAGCGATATCCCCGCCAACGATTTTAGATTTTAGAATGGCAACCAGTATCGCAATTATTGGCGCAGGTGCTTGGGGTACAGCATTGGCATCCTTAGCATCTAAAAATGGGTATGATGTGCGGTTGTGGTCGCGCCGATCGCCTGAGAGACTAGAAGATATTATTAAGTGTACTAGCACGATCGTATCGGCTGTATCAATGTCAGGTGTCAACTCGGTCATCAGCCAGTTACAAAAAGCCACAATCTCCCATCATACAATTATTGTCACGGCTACCAAAGGCTTAGATCCAGTAACTACCAAGACACCCTCGCAGCTTTGGCAAGTCGCGTTTCCGGATGTTCCTGTGGTGGTACTTTCTGGCCCCAATCTTTCCAAAGAAATTCAACAGGGATTACCTGCGGCAGCTGTAGCGGCTAGCACCAACAGCAGTGCCGCTGAAGCGGTGCAAGCAGTATTTTCTTCCCAGCAGTTTCGAGTCTACACTAATGCAGACCCCCTGGGGGTGGAACTAGGCGGTACACTGAAAAATGTGATGGCTCTAGCTGCCGGGGCTTGTGATGGTTTACAACTAGGTACCAATGCCAAAGCCGCTCTATTAACCCGTGGACTAACAGAAATTATCCGCATTGGCAACCATTGGGGGGCGAAGACGGAAACCTTTTATGGTTTGTCAGGATTAGGAGATTTACTCGCCACCTGTAACAGCAGCCTCAGTCGCAATTATCAGGTTGGTTACGGGTTAGCTCAAGGTAAGAGCCTAGAGGAAATTCTCGCGCAGCTTGAGGGAACTGCTGAAGGTATCAACACCACCCAGGTTTTGATTGCTGTAGCCCGCCAGCAGGAAATATCGGTTCCTATCTCTTATCAGGTTTATCGGTTGCTCAAAGGCGAGGTTAGCCCACAGGCAGCGCTCGTTGAACTGATGCTACGAGTTCAAAAACCAGAGTATCACTAATGTAGCCTACATTCCGCACGCCTCACTCCAGACTTGGGCTGCGCGACGGCGTACTGCCTTCTTGCCATTTATCCCCATACATGAATGAATTGGGATTGCATGCCACCCCCTCAAACTCCCCATTTTTCGGTCAGAATTGATCGCTTATTCTAAATTCTGACTCTTTTTGACTAAGATTCTTCCTCTTCTTCTTCCTCAGGTGAGGGATAGACAAAGCTCTGAGAACGCCCAGTCAGAATTGATTTCCCCAGAGACAGAGCTTTTCGAGCTTGAACAGCCGCCTTGTGCTTCCAGTTAGCTTTGCGCTTGTCTCGTTTTGATTTTGATGTTTTCTTCTTAGGAACAGCCATATCAGGTAGCTTCGCAATTTTTGACAGCCTTATTATTATATGCCATTATGGTGAAGGCGAAGGTACTGTTGTGGGAACTGGTGTTGGTGTCGCAGGTAAGGAGTTGGGGGTTGGTGTCGCAGGTAAGGAGTTGGGGGTTGGTGTTATAGCTGGTGGTGAGGTAGGTGTGGCTGGTGGCAGTATTGGTGTTGTGGTAGTTGTGCCTGATGGCGTCGGTATCGGTGTAGGAATAATTGGAGCCTGATTGGGCAAAAGCGGAGTTGTCGGAGTAGCAGTTTGGCTGGTAGAGATGCCATTATCTGTAAAGCCGAGTAAACGCTTAGCATCGGAGTAGTAAGTCGCCCACCGCTGAGGTGCGGGATGGTTTTTCCATGCCTGACGACTAACTTTTAAGGACATAATGGGAGTGATGAAACCCTGATTTTCCGCCATTACCATGACGGCAACATCTGTCACCGATTGGTTTTTGGTAAAGGTTTGATCTACAGCAACCTTAGCCAAAGACTCTGCTCTTTGCACCATTTTTGGGTAAGTTTCATCGACTTTATGTGTAATGTAAAGGTTAAGTCGATCGGTAATAGGGTGAGTAACCTGGGGTTTTCGCGGCTGTGGCACTGCCAAGATGGCACTTCCCGATCCGAGTAGTGCGACTAAACTGATAAAAGCAAAACTTTTACGGACAAAAGACTGGATGCGCTGCGAGGTAGATTTTTTCAGCATTTTAGGCTGGCACTCCCACCCTTGATAATAACTTGACAAACATCCTCTCGAACTGTTTAGGTGTCCTCAACCCGCAAGGGATTGATAACTTCCTTTAGCGTAGCGATCGTGCGAGTACTCACCACGGCTTGACACTCCCCGGTCGTAATACACGGGGATTCTTGGTTCGCAGAGCGAACTTGCCAAGACAGGATTTCTCCTGTCTTAGTAGCGGTTCCCTCTCCCCAA
>CASBRB010000174.1 GCA_949127975.1 Oscillatoriales cyanobacterium PMM_0019
CCCAGGAGGGGAGCCGGGAGGGGCTAGGGGTGGGTTGTAGCACCTTGACAGGGCTAGCATATATAGGGGCAACCACAGGGGGATTGCCCCTACTCACCGAATTATGTAGTGGCAGTGGGTAAGTTCCGATCGCTTGACTCGTGATTTTAACCTTTAGAACTAATTGCCTGCTTAAATTCTTCGTGATTAGCAAAGGTTTCAAATACTCTATCCATGCGCGTCAGGTCAAAGACCATTTTAACTTGGTCATTGAGGGAACATAGATATAGCTTGCCGCCACTTGTACGCACTGTTTTCAGTGCTGACACCAAAGCACTTAAGCCAGAACTATCCATAAACGTGACATTCTGAAGATCGATCAATACCGTATTGGCTCCAGTGACAACAATATCACTAACTTCGCGCCGGAGTTGATTACCCCTAATCCCGTCTAAAATTCCGGTTGGTTGAACAACTTTGGCATCAGAACTCATGAAATTTATCTCCTTTTAAGTAACTTATGTTGCTGATTTCGGTGGCTGCCAGACAGCGGCTCGGACAACTGCCCATAGCAGTGACAAATTATAAAGTGCCCAAGCTGCATTTATCAGGTGCGCCCCAGGATCGCTAAGTTGGTTTAATGCAAACTGTACCAGGTTAAGCACCATTCCGGCAAAGGTGAAGAGAAATATACCTAACTGAATCCTCACCAATCCCAGGAAATTCCCACTCTGCCGCTGTTTAGGCGTAACCACAAATTTCATGGGTTGTCCGCTTAATACACTCCACACAGCTTTGATATACAAGGGAAAATAAGCGATCGCATATTGTTCCGAGCGCCATAGTTCCCCTGCGGGAATGCCCCAACAGGCTGCTATAAATGTTAGGCGGTTGATTATATATCCCGGTATAAAGTGGATCACAAAATCAGGCCCATAAGCTCTAACGGGAATTATACCCGTGTAGAAATATATAATTGGGCAAGCGATGAAAATGGCGATGAAAAAGCCAGCAAAGTAGCTATACATCGTTTGAAAATACTGTAGCCGTTGCCAAAAAGTTAACCCTGGCTTATTAAAGGGATTTTCCCGCTGTAGCACTTGAATAGTGCCTTGCGCCCAACGTAACTTTTGTTTCATCGTGGAACTCAGGTCATCGGGTGCTAGACCTTCTGCCAGGAGTTCATTGTGATAAACTGTTTGCCACCCAGCACCATGCAGACGCATGGCTGTATTCATATCTTCAGTAATACTATTGCTCGATACGCCACCTACTAATTCAAATTCATCTAACCGTTTTTGATCTTTAGAATACTCATCAGAAAAATATTGCAGCCCGACAGTAACCAATGCTTCACGTCTAATCATTGCATTAGTTCCTGTATAGAAAGCTGCATTCATGCCATCTTTACCCTGTTGAATTGGACCATAAAATAAATGGGCAGAATGTCCAAAGGGATCTCCCGCAGGTAAGTTGTAAAAATCTTGCTCCGTCTGTACCAGGGCAATTTTATTTTTCTCGTATTGTCCGCTGAAGACGTTGTAAGTAAAAAAGTAAGGGACGACACGCTTGATGAAATGTGGTTTAGGAATATGATCCGCATCTAGGGTGACAATAAGTTCTCCTGAGGTTTCGCCAGAAAACATGGCGTAATTAATGTTACCCGCTTTAGCATGGTGGGGGACGCCAGGGGGTTTAGGACGGGCAATATAGCGCATCCGGGCGAGTTCAGTTAATTCCAGGTCTTTTTGATCGATCGCATCCTGAGTGATTTTGCGTTCCGCTTCCAAGCGATCGCTTACACTGGTACTATCAGGACTAACCAGCAGCATCAGCCGTCGCAGACTATACAGAAATCGCATCGCCGTGCTGTTATTAATGTTACCATTGCCGTGATTTGATGAGTAGTTTTGCAGTAAGCCTTCCGCTGATTGAATATCAGGGTCTACGCTATTGATTTCATGTAGGCGTGCCACTAAGTGCGATCGCTCTAATTCCAGACGATGTGCTTCTTGCTGTAGCAAGGGTGACTGCAAGTCTTCTATAGCCAATTTTTGTGCCATCGCCCGCATTTCTGGAGAATTACCGTCATCCAGAATATAAACGCGCAGTTTTGTTACTGGATAGTCCATTGCTAGGGCTGCTCTAGATGTTTCCTCCACTATTTCTACTGGCTCACTGTAGCAGGTGACAAACACATCTACAGTCGGCCACTTAGAGGGGGAAAAGGCTGGTTTCAGGCGATCGATAGATTTCACCTGTCGCTCTAGGGGCCGCCACAGTCCAATGATAAACATTACGCCCCCCAAGTAGCTGTATATTTCTGCCAGCAACAAGAGAATGGAGATCCATACCGCATAGGGCTGAAAATTTATCGAACTGGTGATGCGCCACTGCAAATACCAAGCTCCAAAAATGAGATTAATCACCGCTAGGTAGCGAAACCACAGCGTATTTTTTTTCAAACGGGAGCGGCTGTTGCCGGAAAAATTTTCTGAATATTCAACAGTGGTACTTGGGGTCATAGTTACGATCAATAAATTTAAAAAGCTAGGGGACGAGCGTCTCTGGTTTGGTACAGCACACTTTCTAAAACAATTGCATTAGTGTTCAAGTTTATCGAGTCATTATCGCCTTCTTGGGCATTTTTGTATAGTCCTGAAAGGTAGCCGCGATTTGGAGCTGTCAGGTTCTGAACCAAGTTTCGCAGCGTTTTCGCGTAGGGATCGTCCGGCAGCAGCGATTCTAAGACAAACGCTGCTGGAGTGCTTAGAAAAGATAACTTCGTCTCAGCTTTGTCACTGGTTTTTGCTAGCCAGGGTGGATTATTGGTAGATGCCACGTAGAACTCAAAGTAAGAGCTTTGAGTTTGCGCTTTTAAGGTATTAAGCGTTTGTGCCTTGACAGCCTCAGGCAAGCCCAACTCCAAGGCTAGTAGGAGATTGGGAGCGTTAGTTATCGAGTTAATCGGGTTGTCTCGTTCGCCTTGTAACTCCATGTTCTCCTGATTGAGCGCCACAGGTAATGCAATATTCCATAGCTTTAAGCTATTGGCGACATATTGCTCGTAGCCACCTTGTAACATACCACCTTTTGCCAGTTCTAATAAGTTCCAGCCAGCGACGATATGATTTATGCGTGAGCTATATTCTGGGTAATGTATTTTCCACACGTACAGCGCCAGCAACAATCTGGATATCCCCACTAAGTCAGATTTACTTGTTTGGAGTTCGATCGGTTGGGCTGTAGTGGTGCTATAAGAGTTATAGGGCAAATTATTTGCCTGCTTCGGCAGTTTTTCTATATTTTGTAACATTTGATTAATCTTGCTGCTGTATTGCTCTGCACCGATTAATCCCAACTGGCGAGCAGCATCAATGCCCAATATCGCACTACCTATATCCCACAGAGTTGTTACAGGATTGTTATCTGCGGCATTCACTAACCCTGTTTGGGAATTCCAGTTTCGATCGAAATAATCCCATGCTCGTTGAGCAGCAACTAGATTAGCCTGTTTTCTCAAGCGGGGCTTAGCGGCATAACCTAACCCCCCCTCTTCCCTAGTAGGGAAGGAGCCAGAGGTATCCCTTGAAGTATTAGTTCCCTCTACAGTTGGCAGGGGACTGATAATGGGAGCGGTAAATCCCTGTATTGGTGCTGGTGGTGGGGACGCAGTTGGGGGCTTCATCGCCATTAAGATTGGTGGTATTTGGGATAGTGGTGTGGTATTATTGCCAACGGTACCCCAGTAACTACCAGAAGTATCAGTAATCAGCCTAGTTTTCTGTGTGGGAGTAAAAGGCAAACCGCGACCCGAATTTCCCTTAGCAATTGCTTGCCACCAAGGAGAGTCCATATCCGTATTTAAACGAACTAGCGGCTGTTGATTCGTCGCCAAATACAGCAAAGATTGCAAAATCAGGCTATTTGTGCTACTTGTAAAAGACCTAACAGAGCTGCCAGTTTTTTCATAAAACCCTTCATAATAGCCTAATAAAGGGTCGTGTAAGTCGGTTACTGCCTGCATTAACTCATTAGCATAAGCATCTTCTGGGTACAAGGCATGAATAGCAAACGCTGTGGCAGTCCTAACCATGCGGTCTTCTGGTATGTTTTTCCCATCATCGGTTAATGTTGCCCAAGGTTCTGTGCCAGCAATCACAGTGTTGTGGATAACATAAGGAGGACGGTTTGAAATTGTGGTTCCGCCTGCTGTAAATATGCCTGTGCGATGGTAGCGTTCGGATTGAGCCAGGCGGATGGGATCGAACAGTTGACGCATTTTGGGATCGAAACCAAACTCCAGCCCGTACACTAAGAAAGGATCGCTAACCGTGTACTTATTCGGTTCGCCTTTTACACCCAGTTGTATTCGCTGAGTGGGCACATTAACGCCTTCTACTGGCGCGGTTTTATATTCAGTACCTACGGCAGAGCGATCGACATCAAATCCCCATAATTGAAAACCACGGGCGGCATATTCTTCATAACCTAAGCGAATTTCGGGGTAAAACAAGCTCAGGTTATAATTGTTAGCTGTGTCTTGGTTTTGTTGGTTGTCACTGGTTTTAACTACAGCACTGTAAAGCATGCGATCGCGCACGATGCGCATATACGACCAATTCAGGACAATTTTATCTACTGCATCTGTGTATTCGGTATGGTTACTCTTTAAGTTATATAACGCCGATAGCAAGTGCCCGATATCCAAAGATGACCAGCCTGTTCCTTGGGGAACCGGATTTCCGCCATAATCAATTGGTTGTAAAGTGCGGATATCATAGCTGCGAGAGGGTAACTCTTTATCATATAGTGGCAGTTTTGTCAAGGCTCCCAACAACATTCTGGTACGTTGGTCAAATTCTTCAGCCGAGATAATATTAAGCGATCGGGCTGCGTGTAGGGCGGCTAAATAATCGCCTAGTCCCCAAAGTGTCACTCCTTTAAAATCGTAACGATCCTGTACTAGCCCAGTATTAGATTGATAATACGCCTTAAAATAGTTCCAAGCCGCCTCAGCATAACGCCGTTCTTGTACTTTTAAGGGTCTAGCTAGTTTTGGTAGGAATGACGGATTAGGGATAACTACTGGAGGGATAGGTGCAACGACTAGAGCTATTGGGGCAGGCGTAGCTGGAGCAGTAGGTGTCGGCGCTGTTGATGGTGTTGGCGTTGGCGCAGTGACAGTAGGTGTCGGCGCTGGTGCAGTGGCAGTAGTGGTCGGCGGTTTTAATGTAGTTGTTGCTGGAGAAACTAAAGAGGGGTTAGTAGCAATCAGATTATTCCCCGTAGGCGGTGCCGCCCCAAAAGTAAGCTGAGAAGAACTAATTAAAGGACGACTTCCTCTAGCTTTGAAATACAATATTTCTAGAATCAATCCATTAGTATTAGCCGTTAAAATTTTATTGGGTTGCTTAGTTTCCTGATAAAGCCCAGCATAAAAACCGCCGTTATCAGGACTCCGCATAGTTTTTGCTACCTCAAAAATCTTTTGAGCATAAGGATTTTCTGGGTACAAATAACGCCACCCAAAAGCTGCCTTTGTACTCAGACTGCGAAGCTTAGGATAAGGCTTATTTTCATCGGTAATAACAGCCCAAGTAACTTCATTAGCAAAAAGAGTGTTGTAGAGAAAATAAGGAGCTTGGTCGATGTTATCTTCTGAAACCGCAGTCAGTTCCCCAGTACTTTCAAAGTGACGCCTTTGCGCATCGAAAACACTAGCCGCATAATCTTGCAAATAGCCTTGCAAACCAAATTCAATACCGTCCAAAACGTAGGATTCACTAACAACGTAATTATTAGCACCACTGGTTTGATAGTTACGAGTATCAACCGGGATTTTAAGCTTTTCTACCTCTACGAACTTTAACGGCTCTACATTTATCGCCTTATCGGGATGGAAACCCCAAAGTTCATAGCCACGAGCAGAATATTGCTCGTAGCCCAGGCGTCCTTCTTGCACCAGCAATGTTTTATCATCGGGGAGAACTACCGCTCCCGTCAGTTCTCCATCTTTGATACTGCGATCCAACTTCCACTTGGCAACAATGCCGTTGAGCCAATCTGCGTACTTTGGATGACAAGTACGGATAATATAAAATGCAGATAACATCCTACCTACATCCAAAGCCGACCAGCCAATGCCTCTCGGCTTGGGATTGTTTCCGTAATCGGTCATTTCTCCAGTAGCAGCATTATAAACCTTATTGGGCAAGCTATCCTCAAACAGCTTTAACCCATTCAGGCTTGTCAGAAACTTGTTGATACGGGAGTCAAACTCTCCTTGATCGATTATATTCAGCCAGCGGACAGAATTCAGCGCCATCAGGTAATTCGCCATATCCCAGAGGGTACCGGATGGATAGCCCGCAGTTGAATTGACAAAGCCTGTTTTTTCCTGGTAGTTATTCACGAAATACTGCCAAGCCGTTTTAGCGTAAGCTTGCTCGTCGGCAGTCAAAGGAGCAACAATTTCTGTACAAGCCTTGGGCGTTTCAGTGGGGGTTTGAGCCATTGCCTGCAAAAACCCAGAACCAAGCGATACGAACTGTAAAGCTGTGGCTGTTAGAAATAGAGCCACCAGCTTCGACGACTTGATTCTGTAGCATTGTCGGTTCATAGAGAAATGTCGGTATAGATCTTAAGGTTGCTGCGCCTGTGAAGATCCAGATGCGCCCACACCCGCCCAGACAGCAAGTGGTTTTCCTACTTTCTTGTAAAGCATACTTTCCAGAATCACAGCATTGTTATTTGCTGTCAAGGACTTGACAGGCAGGTTCGTAGCTTCATAAGAGCCGTTGTACCAGCCCTTTTTAGTCTTCAACTGGTTTTTTTCGTCTTGGATAAAGGCAAATAACTTCTGAGTGTAAGGATCGTTGTAAAGCACGTACCAGCCAATGGCTGCCTTAGCGCTCATAAACCGCAGATTGTTATAATTTTTTCCGGTATCTACGATCGTGGCCCAAGGTTCGCCATTTACTAACAAGGTGTTGTAAACAAAGTAGGGTTCCCGATCGAGGTTATCTTCAGTAAGGGCAGTTAACAGTTTGGTTGCCTCAAACCGTGCTTCTTGGGCGGCTAATATCCTGTCAGCATAAGGTCTGGGTAACGATTGAAAACCAGTTTCGATGCCATCGAGAATATAAGGCTC
>CASBRB010000175.1 GCA_949127975.1 Oscillatoriales cyanobacterium PMM_0019
AAAATCTGACTCTTACTCCCCTCTCCCAATTTGGGAGAGGGGCTGGGGGTGAGGGCAATTTAGCACTGGCAGGGCTCACTTTATAAACCCAAAATACAGGGTTTCGGAAGATGTGGGTAAGGACTTGGGCTCTGCCTGGGAACGAGAAAAACGAGAAAAAAAAAAAAGAGCCTGGGAACGAGAAAACGAGAAATTTCAGCCTTTAGCGTGACAATATCAGGAACCTTATGGGGCGATCGCTCCGTCAAATTTAGTAATGGAGCTATTCACCCTATGACGAAAGTCTTAGTCAAAGTTCTATATTTAGTCTTGGTTGAAATCAAGACATTTTTCTGATGTGTACCTATTCGTAAATTTATACAATGAAAATTGAACTAAATCATATTGGACAAAAACCAATGCGTTTTATTTCTTTCCGTACTCTTAATGCGCTTTTTGGACTGACCGTATTAGCGGTTACTACTGTAACTCCTGTGTTAGCCCAGACAAATAACACTATTCAAACCAAAAGTCCTGTTCATCAACAACATCAAGGTTTTTGGCGAAAAAAATTTAATTTGACACCAGCACAGAAAGCTCTACTCAAACAACTACACGAACAGCAAAAGGCGGCATTGAGGGATATTTTAAAAATAGACCGAATTAATAAACTCAAGGCGAAGGTTCAAGACGCAGATAGACAAAAATTGATTGTCGCTCTTAACACTATCCCTGCGTCAGCCAAGTTCTCTGGTGTAAAATGTGAGTCCCCAACAGGCGCGGTTTCGCGCTCCTAATTATCTATTCCACGACTTACGCACTGCCTCTCTATATAGCGGTTCGTAGTGCGTAAGTCCTGGGTTTGTTGGGTTTCGCTTCGCTCAACCCAACCTACAATATCTACAATATCAGTTGTTGGTGGGCAATGCCTATGTTGTTGTTTAAAACTTGAGTCTCAGCTCACCAATAAAAGAACGATTGTTGTAGGAGTTTTCCCCTGGATTTTTAGCCGGAGAAATTGAGTAAGTATAACCAAAGTCTGTTTCTAAAGTTGGAGATATTTTGGTTGTGCAGCGACTTTCATAGACATTGACACTACCAAATTTACCTTCAATTCGCTGCCGCCCTAGGGTGGTAGCTACCCGACAGTGCAAGAATTTAAACATATCTCCTTCTAAAGCAATTACTTCAGTCAAAGATAGGAAGTCTGTTGGGGAATAATAACCACTTTTTTCTTGAAAATTATGTGCATACCTCGAGTTAGATAGGTTAGCTGCAACCGAAAAAAATCCGAATTTGTGTCCGATGGTGGTAGAAGATTGTTGTTGAAAGTTACCATCGTTGTAATTGTTTAAGTAAAATTCTGAATATAAATTAGTTTTGGTAGAAATATCCCAGTTCACGTTTATGCCATATTGCCAAAATGTAATTTGATTTTCCAAAGTTCGGGCGTTTTCTTTATCAGGTCTCTAATTTACTATAACTGCTAGAGTAAGACTTGGCGAAACGGCAACATCTAGTTCAGCATTCAAATTAACAGCGGTTGGCAGACGGTTAAATAAGTCAAGACCTATACCAAATTGCAGGGTTATTGGCTCCATTTCTGCATAATATGTCACTGTTACGGGAATATTATAAATTTTATCTATTTCTGGCTGTTGAAAAGTGTTGAAACCTGTTTTTACTTGAATGGTATTGCCATTTTTAAGGTGAAACTGAGCCATTGGTTCTAGAAACTGATTTTCTATGCCTGAATTATCCAAATCATTGCGAAAGTTTATTTTGATATTGTCTATACCAAAAGTGTGTGTTTCTTCTTCCTGAGAGTTTGGGGACGGACTTGACTCAGGAGCAGGCGATGGTTGCTCTAGTGGGGGCGGTGATGGTATTGGTTGCAGACTAGGCTCCTCAGTATTCACAGCATTGGCGACAGTAGTCAAATTAGGTACTAAGTTTTGATTTTCCAGCACTGGGGAAGAAATATTGTTTTTTGTTGCAGCTTGTAAATTTGTTGTCCCTAGTGTTAAGAAACCTAAGGTCAAAATTATTCTCCACTGTAGTGGTAAACACCCAAAAATTAACATTTTTTAACCTTTGCAGCCTGTTGAAATTATTTCAGTGAAATTACTTAGAGATTATTTTACTCAAGGTGGGTACTCTAAATGCGCAACGATAAGTGCAGTTAGCAGGTATTACGATCGTGTCTCATAAATTAAGCGATCCAATTTTTTATGATCCGCTGCGTAGGCGCTGGCGACGTTTCCAACGGACAGTGCAGTTGATAGTGTTGGGGCTAGTATTCATTTTTGTCCCACTCATCGCTAGTATTGTTATTCATCCAGCGCTTCCGAACTTGAGGTTACACTCTGTCGATAATAACCAGAAAGTGGCTCATGTGGAGCACCTTTCGCCTGCACAGCCAAATTCGTTGACGGCTGCCCCAGAACATATCCAGTTCAACACATATCTGGCACAATCAGATTCACCTGTATCTGTAGGTTCTACTATTCCGGTGGCAGCAAAGCGAACTGAGGCGATCGGTTTTTATGTTAATTGGGACCCTAATAGTTTTACTTCGCTCAAGCAACATTTCTTGCAACTCGACAAGTTGATGCCGGAGTGGCTACACCTGGCTAAGTCTGATGGTTCGATCGCAGTTGACGATCCTGTCAAGCAAAAAGAGACGCTAACTTTTATCCGCAAGTATCGACCTAATTTACCTATTATACCACTGATCAACAATTTTGATAATCAAATTCAAAACTGGAATGGGAAATTACTCGCTCAAACACTAAACCAACCTTCCTCACGAAAGCGGCTGATCCAAAACCTGCTGCAATTTGTTCGCAGCAACGGGTTTGCCGGGATTAACATCGACTTTGAAAGCGTACCTGCCAAAAGTCAACCCGCACTGGTAGCATTTATGCGCGAACTGTACGCGCAGTTCCATCCATTAGGGCTAGAAGTCTCACAATCCTTACCACCAGACGATCGCTCTTTTGACTACCGCGCTTTAGCCAACTGCAACGACTATCTAATTTTAATGATTTATGATGAACATTATAGCAGCAGCGCGGCTGGTCCCATTGCCTCACAAAATTGGTACGCAGACAAACTCCAGCGTATATTAGCCCAATTGCCTGCTAATAAATATGTCATTGGCATCGGTAATTACGGCTACGACTGGCAAGCAAATCAGACTTTAGGCAATGAAATTTCTTTTCTAGAGGCGATCAAACTAGCAAAGGAATCTAAAGCACAAATCGCCCTCGATCGGGTGACGAGTAATCCCACCTTCGATTATTACGACGAGCAGCATCATTTGCATCATGTCTGGTATCTCGATGCCGTCACCGCTTACAATCAAATCGTAGAAGCACAGCACTATGCCCCTCGCGGGTTTGCTGTCTGGCGGTTGGGATCTGAAGATCCCGGTCTCTGGAAAGTATTAGCTGAACGTCACCAGTTGGGGCAAGCAGCAACCGAGATGCTAACGATTCTACCAATAACCCGCGAAATTAATTATATCGGCAAGGGAGAAATAATTAAGGTAACGTCAATGCCACAAGATGGCATGAGAAAGATTACCTACGATCCACAGTCTGGCTTAATTACTCAAGAGCATTTTACTAATTATCCATCATCATTGGTAATTAGCCGTTGGGGGGGAGAAAACGATAAAAAAATAGCACTTACATTTGACGATGGTCCAAACAAAGATTACACTCCCCAAATTCTGGACATATTACGCCGTTATAATGTACAGGCAACTTTCTTTGTCATCGGAATGAACGCCAATAGTAATCCGGACTTATTGCAACAGATTTACAAAGAAGGTCACGAAATTGGCAATCATACCTTCACTCATCCGAACATGGCTACGCTCTCTGAACAGCAGGCTGCTTTTGAAATTAACGCCAATCAAAGCCTACTGGAAAGCTACCTAGGGCGTCATTCTCTACTATTTCGACCGCCTTATGGAGAAGATATTGAGCCTGTAACAGCAGAGGAAGTGAAGCCAGTAATATTCACCAGTAACCTTGGTTACTACACTGTGGCGATGCATATCGATCCAAAAGACTGGCGCAAACCAGATGCAGACGATATCGTTAAAAAAGTCATTTCGCAGGCGGTGAATGGCGAAGGTAAGATTGTTTTGTTACACGATGGTGGGGGCGATCGCTCCCAGACTATTGAGGCATTACCCCAGATTATCGAGGGATTACGCGAGCAGGGATTCCAGTTAGTTACCGTTTCCGATCTGATCGGTGTGAGCCGTAATGCAGTTATGCCTGCAATCAAAACAGATGAGAAAATACTCACCACTGTCAATGCCACAGGCTTCCGATTAATTAACGGGTTCAACTTCTTTGTTTACTATTTGTGTATCTTTGGTGCAGGCTTTGTCGTCATCCGCGTCTGCTTCGTGGTAACACTGTCTATCTACGAGTGTTTTAAGAAGCCTGCTATCAAATCAAGCCCAGAGTATATGCCTGCGGTGAGTGTAGTGGTGCCAGCCTTCAATGAGGAAAAAGTAATTCTAAAAGCCATCCACTCACTCCTACGCTCAGACTACCCGAACTTCAACATTATTGTCGTAGATGATGAATCCACCGATCTCACTTACAAAGACGTAGTGGAAGCGTTTGGAAATCACCAGCAAGTACAAATTTTTACTAAGTCTAATGGTGGTAAGGCGCACGCGCTCAATTATGGCATCAAACACAGTAAAGCGGAAATTATTATTGCCGTAGATGCCGACACCATATTACTTCCAGACACTATCAGCAAGCTGGTGCGGCATTTTATCGATCCCCGCATCGGCGCGATCGCAGGTAATGTTAAAGTTGGCAATCGCATCAACCTACTGACTAAGTGGCAGGCGCTGGAATATATTACCACCCAGAATCTAGAACGACGAGCTTTTGGTTTGCTCAACTGCATCTGTGTGGTTCCGGGTGCTATCGGTGCGTGGCGTCGTCAAGTGCTATTACAAGTAGGTGGTTTAACCAGCGATACCCTTGCCGAAGATGGTGATTTGACACTAAAAGTATTGCGGATGGGCTACAAAATTGATTTTGATGAAGATGCGATCGCTCTTACTGAAGCACCAGATACGCTCTCAGGCTTTTTAAAGCAGAGATTTCGCTGGAGTTATGGTACTTTACAGGTGTTTTGGAAGCACCGCGACATCGCATTTCGCCCCCGCTATGGCGCTCTAGGAATGTTTGCCATGCCTAATATGATCTTGTTCCAAATCGCTTTTGGTTTATGGGCACCGCTGATAGATTTGCTGACTCTAATTGCTTTAGCCTGGGCTGCTTGGCAAAAAATTCAGCACCCCGAAAGCTATTCACTTGATGCAGTCCTAGGGTACATACTCTTTTACTATGTGCTATTTCTGGTTGTAGATTTTCTCAGTGCTTTGATTGCCTTTATGATGGAACCCAAGGAGAATTCGCTGCTGTTGATTTGGTTATTACCTCAGCGATTAGTTTACAGATTTTTAATGTATTACGTGATCGTTAAGTCAACCCTGACAGCAATTCAGGGCAAGCTGGTTGGTTGGGGAAAAGCAGAGCGCAAGGCAAGTGTACCTAGCACTTAGGTTGACGGTTGACGGTTGACGGTTGACTTGAAAGGAGTTAAAGTCAACAATTAACCAGCCTGTAGGGTGCCTTGCTTCACCCTACACTACTTATGAGTGTGAGGGAACAAATGTTGTTTTTGCAATATCTTTTAGCTTTGCAGGGTGACAAAAGAGCGCGAGCCACTCGTGCCAATCAACCTAAGAGTCAGCACCCCAACTATAAAACCAAGCTTTCTTTACTTTTATTAAGCTCTATGAGCTGGTTTCTGCTGAATACGTGGAGTTTTGCTGCCAGAACGCAAGTAAACACCCCAGTTGCCCTAAGTCCTAAGACAGAAACCCAGGTAAAGCCAAGCTCATCCCCTTCACCCAAAACTACAACCCCCAAGTCTGACAATAAATCTACCCTGAAGACTCAACCTACTGCTAAACCAGTAAGCATTCCTGTAACTCCCAAGTATGACAATAAATCTACCCTGAAGACTCAACCTACTGCTAAACCAGCAAGCAAACCTACAACCCCCAAGTCTGACAATAAATCTACCCCCAAGACTCAACTTACTACACCAGTAAGCAAACCTGCAATTCCCAAGACTCAACCTAATACTACACCAGCAAGCATTCCTGCAACTCCCAAACTACAAGTTCAACCGACTAACACTGAAAAATCTGGCTCCGGTTTTATATCTAAGACTGCCTTAAAAAATCCGACGAATATTATCACTATCAAAGCCGTAGGTGACATTGTTCCTGGCACCAATTTTCCTGACAATCGGCTGCCTTCTCAAAAGAAAATGCTGTTTAAGTATGTTAAACCATACCTCCAAGGAGCTGACATCTTATTTGGCAATTTTGAAAGTACATTAACTAACTATGCCCAGTGCGGCAAAGATACCAGCCACCAAATGGTATTTGCCTTTCGCACACCACCTGATTATGCAGAATTGTTAAAATCAACAGGTTTTAATATCTTGAGTGTGGCGAATAATCATTCTCTAGATTTCTCAGATGTGGGTTTTGCGGACACGATGAGAAATATACAAAATGTCGGCATCAAACCAGTTGGCAAGAAAAATCAAATAGTTTATTTAAAAATCAAAAACATCCCGGTGGCATTTATCGGTTTCAGCTTCCTGGATGCTCACAATTCCTTAAACGATCTGACTGGGGCAAAAGCCCTGGTAGCACAAGCTAAGAAGAAAGCCAAAATTGTGGTGGTATCTGTCCATGCTGGTGCTGAGGGAACAGACGCGACGCGGGTGAAAAACCAGCACGAAATGTTTTACGGAGAGGATCGGGGAAATGAGTTGCTCTTTGCCCACACCGTAATTGATAACGGTGCCGATCTGGTTTTGGGACACGGTCCTCACGTTAACAGAGCTGTAGAATTATACAAAAACAAACTGATTGCCTATTCTCTGGGGAATTTTGTTGGATACAGAGCGTTATCCACTGAGGGAGTGCTAGGAAAATCGCTGATTTTACAGGTGAAATTGACGACTAAAGGGGATTTTATTTCGGGACAAATTATCCCAGTTTTTCTCGATCAGGAAGGAATACCCCACCCCGATAAGCAGTTTAGTAGCGTTCATTTAATTAGCAATCTCACCAAAAGTGATTTTCCTAACACCTCCCTTAGTATTAATAACAATGGACAAATATCAAAAATATTCAGAACTCATCGATTTTTTACTTTAGATTTTGGAGCGATCGGTCTTACGCATAAACCTTAATCCCACATTCTTTCCCCTCACTCCGGACTTGGGCCCAGGGATGTCCTAGGTCCGGCTACGCTACGCGCACTGCCATCTGGATACGGATAATTATGGTGCGTTACATTTCATTAACGCACCCTACAAGAGCGACTCAAGCACTATTATATAGTCGCATTGAGTAGGGTGTGTTAGCGTTAGCGTAACGCACCGAAAATTAGCATAATTATGGTGCGTTACATTTCATTAACGCACCCTACAAGAGCGACTCAAGTTGTAGGTTGGGTTGAGCGATAGCGAAACCCAACATAAACCCACAGGGGTGATGTTGGGTTTCGTTCCTCAACCCAACCTACAAATATAACTATATTGGGGCAACCACAGGAGGATTGCCCCTACCAACCCCTATATGTAGCAGTTGTAGGTTGGGTTGAGCGATAGCGAAACCCAACATAAACCCACAGGGGTGATGTTGGGT
>CASBRB010000176.1 GCA_949127975.1 Oscillatoriales cyanobacterium PMM_0019
GGGGATTGGGGATGGGATTAATTGGTGGTGGCACAGGATTAGTGCCTTCTATTAGGGATTGTAGGACTTCCCATGCTGATTGGTAGCGATCGCCTGGTTTATGGCTCAACATCCGATTCAACACCGCCGCGAAGTTATTGCTGACTATCACCCATCTGTGCCATTGCCAAGTCAACTCCATATCATCAAATAATTCCTGTGGCTCTTTGCCTGTGAGCAGTACCACAGCGGTTACGGCTAAGGCATATAAATCGCTACTGGGGTAAGCTCTGCCTGTCTGGATTTGTTCGCTAGGAGCATAGCCAGGTTTGCCGACGGTGGTTAAATGGGTGGCGGTGGTGGATAGTTGAAACCGGGTTGCTAGTTCCTTGACTACGCCGAAGTCAATCAGTACCGGGGTGCGATCGCTAGACCGCAAAATAATATTATCTGGTGAAATATCTCGATGGATAATGCCTTTGCTGTGGATATACGCCAACACGGGCAGTAGCTGCTGCAAAAATTGCAACACTTCTGCTTCGGAAAAGGTAGCGCCTTGAGCTTGACGTTCATTGAGCAAGGTGCGATAATCCTTTCCTTCCACATAGTCCTGCACTAGGAACAAGCGCCCGTTTTCCTCAAAGGTAGCTCGGAACTGAGGGATCTGGGGGTGCTGAATTTGATAGAGAGTCGCGGCTTCTCGTTGGAACAGTTCTCTGGACTTTTCGATGCTGTAAGCGGATTGTTGAGCCGGAATCAGTTCCTTGAGGGCACAACGTTCATTAAAGCGCCCTTGATCTTCCGCCAGATAGGTGCGACCAAACCCCCCCTGACCCAAAATACTGAGCAAGCGGTAGCGGTTTTGTAGAATCGTTCCAGGGGCAATTGGTGGTTGCATAAACTAATCGCTGAAAGTATTGATATAGCGTGATTATAGAAATTATTAACAGGAGTCAGGAGTCAGGAGTCAGGAGTCAGGAGTCATCTGGGAAATTCTGTGCGACTGGCGGATGACGTGTAGGGGTTTAATTCCCCCACTAAAACGGAGTTTTAGTGTCGAAATAGGTGATGGGTTTAAATCCCTCACTGATTTCTCCTGACTCCAGAATTGCTGGCTCCTGACTCCTTCTTTAACCTTCCTACACAGCAATGACGTACATCACTAAGGTTCGGTTGCGATCGCCACTAATTAACTCCCTACTCCTGACTCCTGACTCCTGACTCCTGACTCCTGTCTCCTGACTCCTCTTAATTCAACAAATTAGCTTTTCTGATTTGGCTGGTTAACGGGAATCTCAATTAGAAACTCCGCACCCTGCCCTGGGGCTGAATTACACTTCAATTTACCCCCGTGTTTGTCTACCACAATCTGGTAGCTAATTGATAAACCCAGCCCTGTGCCAGCACCCACAGTTTTAGTAGTAAAGAAGGGGTCAAATAGCCGTTTATTTACCTCTGACGTCATGCCTGGACCGTTATCAGCAATTTTGATTAGCACACCCGAAGAGTTTTGTAGGACTGAAGTGCTAATGGTGATAATTCTGGGGCTGTCTTGTTTTTCCAAGGTGTCGATCGCATTATTAAGGATATTCATAAACACCTGGTTGAGTTGTCCGGCATAGCACTCTACAAGTGGCAAATTTCCGTACTCTTTAATAATTTCAATACTAGGGCGTCCCGGCTTTGCTTGCAGCCGAGCCTGCAAAATCAACAGGGTACTATCGATGCCTGAGTGAATGTCTACCGGCTTCATTTCCGCTTCGTCCAAGCGGGAGAAGTTTCGCAAAGCCAAAACAATTTCGCTGATGCGCACGGCTCCAACTTCCATCGAAGACAGCGCTTTAGGGAGGTCTTGCATCAGGAAGTCTAGGTCTATTTCCTCAATTTTTTCTGAGATCGCAGAGCCTGGATCGGGAAAATGTCGTTGATAGAGATGCAAAAGATCGAATACGTCTTTAATATAGTTGCTGGTATGCTTTATGTTACCGGAAATAAAGTTGACCGGATTATTGATCTCGTGAGCCACACCGGCAACCATCTGACCTAAACTAGACATTTTTTCAACCTGAATTAGTTCGGATTGAGCTTTTTTCAGGTCGGATAAAGCTTGCTGTAGCTGAGAAGCTTGGATTTGTGCCTTAGTGGCAGCGAAGCGGCTTTGAGAGTAGAGTTCTGCTTGGTCGATGGCGATCGCCAGTTGATCTGCCACCGCTTGCATCAATTCTACATCGTTATCGCTCCAAAAGTGGGGTTTACTGTAATCAGAGCAGATAACCACACCAATTCGCCCAGTATGGGTGTGGATTGAGACTGCTAGTAGGGAAGTCAAGCCTAGCGCTGCCAGTTGGTTTCGGCTTTTCTCATCTAATTGGCAATCTGTCAAGATGTCCGAAGTTTGAAATATTTTCAGCTTCAGGATTATCTCACCTAGCGCTGCCACCTCTTGAAGCAGGCTTTGCTTTTGAATATTTACGCTTTCAGAAGCTGTTGCTTCTTGCATCATTTCAAAGTAGGGATGCTCGACATCACTCCGGTACCATAGGAACTCACACCGCTGAACCTGTAACAACTTGCGGATTTGATTTACCCCACTATTCAGAATAGTTTTTAGATCGAGAGAGTTGCGGATTTTTTTGGCTATACGGTTGATTAGTTCTTCCCGTTGGGCTAATGCGCGAAACTTTTCTTCTGATTGTTGCAACTGAAACTCTTGCTCTTGTCGCAACCGCAGGTTTTCTTTCAACTGTTGCACATGTTGCAGGGTTTTGTTAATAGTAATTTCTAAATCTTGAAAATCTATGGGCTTAGTCAAGAAGTCAAAAGCACCGCCATTCATCGCTTTTCTGATATTTTCCATATCGCCATAGGCGGAGACAATCACTGTTTTGATGGAGGGAGCTATATCATTAAGTTTAGCTAGTAAAGTTAAGCCATCCATTTTCGGCATATTAATGTCAGAAAGCACTATGTCTATATCCGGATCGATCTGCACTTTTGAGATTGCTTCTACACCACTATGGGCAAAAAAAAACTGTATTCTTGTGCCCGAATTTTTTTTCTAAATTTTTGAATAACTAGAATTTCTAAATCCGGCTCATCATCCACAACCAGTATTTTTGCTGGCATCTTTTCTCCTTATTTAATCTGAAATTTAGCCCGCTTACGCAGGCTTACTCACTTCCCGCCAGAAGAATTTGTATTTTTTGCTTCCCCAGCTTCCCCACCTCGCTTAATAGATAATCTTAGAGCGGGAAGGGAGTACGTGTAGCCACATCGGCTTCAGCATATATAGGGGTCTCGCACCACAGGGGGATTGCCCCTACGAACCGCTATACGTAGAGGCATTGCTTAAGTCCTAAACAAAAATCTTTGCCTTTAGAGCCTCAAAGTCAACAGGTTTGGTCATGTAGTCATCGGCTTCATATTCTATAGCTGTTTGCTGGTTTTGGATGTCGCTATAAGCGGTCATCATAAATACTTTTACGTCAGTAAAATTTTGTTTGATGATTTTGAGCAATTCTAGCCCATTCATCCCAGGCATATTAATGTCCGAGAGGATCAGGGAAATTTCTTTTGAACCTTTGTTTTGTAAGTATTCCAGCGCTGCCTGTGCCGAAAGAGCAAAGTAAAATTCCACCTGACCTGATTTGATCTCCTTTCTAAATTTTTGCTTGAAGAGTAACTGTACATCTTCTTCGTCATCGACAACAATCATTTTCATTTTATTCTGTTGACTCCGAACTGGCGTGTTTGGGCAATATGATAATAAACTTGGTATAATCTCCCACTGATGTTTCTACTTTGATATCTCCTCTATGTTGCTGAACAATAATGTCATGAGCCATAGATAAACCCAAACCAGTCCCTACCCCTGTTGGCTTGGTAGTAAAAAAGGGGTTAAAGATTTTATCTAGCACTTGATCGGGTATACCTTTACCATTATCTTGAATGCAGATTTTTATCTGTTCATCCAAATTTGTAGTTTCTACGGAAAGTGCTGGTACAAATCCGTCACCAATCTCTTTTTTCTTTTCATTAACAGCATAGCAAGCATTAGTAAGGATGTTAATCAATGCCCGATTAAGGTCTTGTGGCACTACCTTTAATTGCTCAATAGAACGATCGTATTCAGTTTTTATGGTGGTATTAAATACAGTGTCATTACCACGCATACCGTGATAGGCGAGATTGACAGCTTCTGCTAACAAAGTATTTATATCTGTAACTGACCACTCACCTTTTTCACCCCTGGCATGCAAAAGCATATTACTGACAATTCTCGCTGCTCGATCGCCATGTTCTTTAATTTTGTTAACATTTTGGTGGAGATCGCTTAAAACTTCTGTAAGATACTCAAGTTCCGACGGTTCTAATCGGTCTTTTTGATTTTCAAATTCTTCTAATATTTCTTGGGTTAACTCTACCGACAGTTCGGCAAAGTTGTTTACAAAGTTTAAGGGATTTCTAATTTCGTGGGCAATTCCAGCGGTTAAGCTTCCCAGAGAAGCCAGTTTTTCTTGAACGATAATCTGGTTTTGCATCGCTCTGATATTTTCTTCTGCCCGCTGGCGCTCTCTAATTTCTTTCTGCAATTGCTCAACCGTCTGATTAAGTTCAGTTGTACGCGAGATTACTCTGATTTCTAATTCATCGTTAGCCTTTTGTAGTGCCACCTCCGCCCGTTGGCGCTGGGAAATTTCGGTTTTAAGTTTTAAGTTGGTGTCTAAGAGTTCCTGAGTCCGCACTTTTACCCGTTCTTCCAGTTCTGCGTTCAGCATACGAACTTCCGACTCTGCCCGTTTGCGATCGATAATTTCAGTCCCCAGTGCCAGGTTAGCTGCTTCCAGTTGAGCTGGGCTGGGAAGAGCAAGAGCTTTCGGAACCAGTGGGATCAGCATTACGGCTGTAACCACTGAAACCAATGCAGTAACGGCTTTGAGAAACCCTGCTTGCCAGTAGGTGGGATGCCAGAGTGTCCATATTTCCATTACATGGGTCGATCCACATAAGATGATAAAGGCTCCAAATAACAAAAATACCCAATCAAAGGGCAGATCTTTTCGTTTTTGAACGAAGTAGACGAGGGTGGCGGGAATAGAGTAATAGGACAGGGCGATTAGCGCATCGCTGGCTACATGAAGCCCGACTAACTCTGGCTTCCAGAGATAGCAGTATCCGTGAGGCATGAACTGTCCTTGAGCAAACAAGTTGTGCAACAATTCCATTCTTCTGTTACTTTTTTTAAGATTTTCTTAATTATCCTACTTTAGCTTAGCGCTTTACCACTGTAAAATTACGGAAAAATTTATGTGTATGTAGCGAATATTACTTTTTTTTCATGAAAAATTAAATATTGTGAAAACCTCCATTAACATTATTACTTGACACTCCCCGGTCGTCATACACGGGGATTCTTGGTTCGCAGAGCGAACTTGCTCATACAGGATTTCTACGGCAATTGTAGCGGTTCCCTCTCCCCAATCGTTCGGGTCATTGACCTTGCTATATTTGTAGGTTGGGTTGAGGAACGAAACCCAACATCACCCCTGTGGGTTTATGTTGGGTTTCGCTTACGCTCAACCCAACCTACAACTCCTGACTCCTGACTCCTAGCTCCTGACTTATTGCCCCAGATACGCTTCCAAAACTTGGGGATTGTTTTGAATTTCCGCTGGCGTACCGACAGCGAGGTTGTGCCCCTCTGCTAAAACCCAAACGCGCGAACACAGGGACATAATCACGTCCATATTGTGTTCAATAATCAAAAACGTCATCCCCTGCTGGTTCCATAACACAATCCGATCGCATATTTCTCTAATCAGCGTTGGGTTTACACCAGCCGCAGGTTCATCCAACAGAATTAACTTAGGATTAGTCATCAACGCCCGCCCCATTTCCAGCAGCTTGCGTTGTCCGCCAGACAAAGCCCCAGCATAATCCTGCGCCTTGCTAGCCAATCCCACAGATTCCAAAACCTCCATCGCCCGTTCCCGCAGTTGCCGTTCTTCCCGCTTCACCAGTTTAGCTTGTAACCAAACCCGCCAAAAGTTTTCCCCAGTTTGTTTTTGAGCGCCTAGCAGCATATTTTCCATCACCGACAACCGGGAGAGAACCCGAGCTACCTGAAAAGTGCGCACCATTCCCATCTGGGTAATTTTATGAGAGCGCAAATTTTGAATTGGTTCGCCATCAAAAATTACTCTACCTTTGTCTGGGCGGATGAAGTTAGACAGCAGGTTAAAAAAGGTGGTTTTACCAGCACCATTCGGTCCAATCAAACCCGTAATAGTACCCTGCGCTACCTGAATTTCTGCATTATCCACCGCTTTGATGCCGCCGAAGCTTTTACAAAGACCACTGGCAGCTAATAACGGGTAAGGCTCCTTCTGAGTTGTTAATGCTTCAGTATTATCGACCAAGGGTGAGTTCCTCCTTTTTCCCCAAGATACCTTGTGGACGCCAAACCATGAGCAATATCAGAATTAAACCAATTACCATAATCCGAAATGCCCCCTGCCGCTCGTCATTGAGTAACTCGATTGCAGGGAAGATGGAATGCACTACAGTTGATTGCACTATTGCTGGCAGCATAAAGCGAGTCAAAGCATCATACGCCCAGAAAATCACTGCTCCCAGTAACGTACCCGCATTGTTACCAGCTCCGCCCAAAACAACAATTATCCAGGCATTGAATGTGACTAGGGTTTCAAAATTCGAGGGGTAAACTGTGGTTAGCTGCCATGCATAAAAGGCACCAGCAACGCCAGCGATCGCGCCTCCTAGCATGAAAGCTTGCATCTTGTACCAAAAGACATTTTTACCTAGTGCCCTAGGAATTTGTTCGTCTTCTCGGATCGCTTTCAAAACTCGACCCCAAGGCGATCGCACTAACTTTTCTAGTGCCCAGATTACTACCGCCAGCACTATCAATGACAATAGCATCAACCCAGCCTTGTAGCTATAATCATACAGCGCCAAAGCCCCGACAAAGTAAATCGTCACACCAAACAACGAACTTAAGATTCCCAGTATTATGCTAGAGATTGTCGGGCGCGATCGCAAGGCTTTGTCCAGATAGCCTGTTGCCCATTCCCGCTTCCATATCCACCGCCACATCCGCCACAAAGCCAAGCCAGCAATTAGCGTCAGCAGCCCAATCATTACCAACCTCGCTGGCAGATTCGGGGTAATATTTGCCAGAGGCAGGGGAAAGTCTTGCACTCCAAAAGCGCCACGGGTAAGCTTTTCCTCATTCAGCGCCACCAGACGTATCACCTCGGAAACGCCGATGGTGACAATTGCCAGGTAATCTTCCCGCAACCGCAAAGTAGAAAAACCAATAAACAGCCCCAACAGTGCTGCTAAAGCTGCACCGATGACTACTGCCATCACCACAGGGATGCCTTGCGAACTTAACAACACTGTGGTATAAGCACCTACAGTCATAAAGGCAACGTGCCCAAAGTTAATCAGACCCGTATAGCCCCATTGTAAATTTAACCCTAGACTAAACAGGGCAAATATCGCCACCGAAATTGCTAGGAAAACTAGATAATTTACCATAAGACCTCCGGGAGCATGAAAGCCTCCATGTTTTAACTGGGGGATGAAATAACTACTCATCTAGCTTCTTCAGACCAGACTCCATGTGGGCTGTAAGCATCATCAGTTGAAGAATAATTCTTATTTTGTGGCGTCTGGGAGTATGGCGTAGAAGTTGAGGATACACTCTCACTTTATTTTTTAGTAATTAGATATTCAAATACCCATGATGGGCATGGTTTCTTTATTGTCACACTTTTATAGCTAATAACTTCTCCTTTCAAATTTTTTATGATTTCAACTTGAGTTTCTGTCTCTCCGTTTACTAAATAATTTTCTATAGCTTGCATAGCTTTACTTTCTAAAGCTGTTAAACCAACCAGACCCTGACTTTTAGGTATAGGGCAGTATCGGCAATTCAACTTTCCGTAGCCTTAGCCCACCGTAGGCATCGCTGTATTCCAGTCTTGCGATAGATGTCAACCCAAAACTGGAACTGCTATTTAAGCATAACACTATTTTAACAGCGGTTGTCAGTATACCCTTTGTAGTGATATATATACTCCAATGAGGAATATACCATACTAGACGCTTGTTGAAACAAGCGAGTCCTATGGAACGCCCGGATTTAAAAATCGGGGGGTCAAGACGATACGGCGAATTCATTTGCCATCCTCATTATTAAATTTTGTAAAGATTGAGATTTGCTTATGGATGCCCCTGCACTCTGGCAACGTTACCAAGACTGGCTATATTACCACGAAGGATTGGGATTTTACCTCGACGTCAGTCGTATGGGGTTTGATGATGCCTTTGTCGAAAGGTTGCAACCTAAGTTCGAGAAGGCTTTCCAGGATATGGAGGCACTAGAGTCCGGCTCTTTCGCTAATCCAGATGAAAATCGCATGGTAGGGCACTACTGGCTGCGAGACCCGGATTTAGCACCCACAGCGGAAATTAAACAAGAGATCCTAGAGACTTTAGAGCAGATTGAAGATTTCGTTAAAAAAGTCCACAAAGGCGAAATTCGTCCCCCAGGTGCCCGGAAGTTTACAGATATTATTTCCATTGGCATAGGTGGCTCAGCTCTAGGACCGCAGTTTGTCGCCACCGCCTTGGCTGGTGAAAACCCACCTCTTTCCATTCATTTTATTGACAACTCCGATCCGGCTGGGATCGATCGCGTACTCTACCAGTTGCAAGATCGCTTGGATAGGACTCTAGTAATAGTCATCTCTAAATCTGGGGGAACGCCGGAACCGCACATCGGCATGATTGAAGTCAAAAAAGTCTACAGGGCGAAGCAACTGAACTTCGTCGAATATGCTGTTGCCGTCACAGGCATTGACAGTCACTTAGACAAACAAGCCAAGTCTGAAGGTTGGCTGACAACCTTCCCGATGCAAGACTGGGTAGGAGGAAGAACATCAGAAATGTCAGCAGTGGGGCTACTACCAGCAGCTTTACAAGGAATAGACATCCGCCAGATGCTTGCTGGTGCCAAAGAAATGGATGCTGCCACCCGCCAGCGCCAGGTGAAAAATAATCCTGCTGCCCTGCTAGCACTATCTTGGTATTTTGCAGGCAACGGGCGTGGAGAAAAAGACATGGTTGTCTTGCCCTACAAAGATAGTCTACTGCTGTTCAGTCGCTATTTGCAGCAGCTAGTCATGGAATCTTTGGGTAAAGAAAAAGATTTGACAGGCAATATCGTCCACCAAGGTATTGCCGTCTATGGTAACAAAGGCTCTACAGACCAACATGCCTATGTCCAACAGTTGCGGGAAGGCGTTGCCAATTTTTTCCTCACCTTTATTGAAGTTTTGCACGATCGCCAGGGTGTATCTGTAGAAATAGAGCCTGGTGTGACATCGGGGGATTATCTATCGGGATTTTTACAAGGAACCCGTAAAGCTCTTTATGAAAACCACCGAGATTCAATTACTGTGACGATTCCAGCCGTGAATCCCCTTACAGTTGGCGCGTTGATTGCTCTCTACGAAAGGGCTGTAGGTTTTTACGGTTTCCTGATAAACGTCAACGCTTACCATCAACCTGGTGTGGAAGCAGGTAAAAAAGCGGCAGCCGCAATCCTTAAGCTACAACAACAGGTGATGCAGGTGCTAGAGGAGGCAAACGCCCCCCTCTCCCTGACGCAGGTAGCCTCGCAAGCTGGTGAGCCTGACGAAATCGAAGTGATTTACAAGGTGCTCCGCCATCTTTATGCCAACGAGCGAGGTGTCGTCTTAGAAGGCAATTTAGGGCAACCCAGCAGTTTAAAGGTTTCTGTGCAGAAGCATTAAGGAAAGGGAAAGGGAAAGGTAAGAAACTTTATTCACCCAATCCCTTTCCTCTCCCTCTTTGGGGCTACCAGGCTCCCGCTTTTCTTACGGTGTGGGCGGATAGCGCCCTAATAAAGAATATCGAAGTTGGAATTCCAGAGATGTATTTTTATACTATTCTTAAAATAAGCTTACATTAAAGTGTTGCCCATCAACAGGCAATTGCCTAAACTTATGGTTCAATCTCCCACCTCACCCATTGCCAGATACCCAGCCACCGAACTGGCAGAATGTGGCTGGCGGTTTGAAGAGTTCGCACAACCCGATGGCAGTACATCCTATCAACAGGTGCCCCTCACTGCCGCCGAATTTTTGCATCCCCAGGAAGGTTACCATTTGCCCAACAGCACCTTTCACGACGACACCGCAGGCGACGCCAAAGATATCCTCACTCGCCGCTATGCCAGCAATCCCGATATTGGAGTCTTCCACGACCTATTGATTGAATGGGATATCCCCCTGGGCGATCACTGCCCGGATACCTTCGTCGCCTTCGGCATCCGTAATAAGCATGAGAACCGTAGCAAATTTATCGTTGCCAACGAGGGTGTTCTCCCCATATTCATCCTTGAAGTGGTGTCTCCTCGCTACCGCAAAACCGATCGCGAAACCAAAGTCGTCGAGTATGCCACAGCCAGAGTTCAAGAGTATGTAATCATCGATAGGCGTACAATTCGCCAACAGATTCTCGATGAAGTGTTGGGCTACCGCCTAGTTGAGGGATTTTATCAACCCATTACCCCAGACGATAACGGACGCATCCTCTGCGATACTCTTGGCGTGTGGATTAGTCTCGTTGATGGTCGTCTGGTCGTAGAAGATGCTCAAACCGGACAGCGATTAAAGACTTCTATGGAACTCGAGGCTGAAAATCAGGAACTTGAGGCTGAAAATCAGGAACTTGAGGCCCAAAGAAATGCCGCTCACCAGCAGGCAGCCGAAATGGCAGTACTGCTCGATCGCTACCGCGAACAGTTTGGGGATTTACCAGAAGGAACCAGCGGAGGCATCTGAATAGAAATGAAAATTAGGACTATCACCACAGGAATATCCCTACAATCTCCAACAGAAAAAGAAAAAATTAGCATAGCTGCTGAGTTTAATCAGCAAGCAAAGGTTTTTTTAGAGCAGCAAGGCTATCAAGTTCAAACTACTAGAATATCTACTAATTCTTGGCAAGAATATTTACCAGGATTGTCCCTTGAAGAAACGATCGGGGAAATCCAAGCTATAGAACAATTTTGCGATAAACTTAATGTCAGACCTTTCAACATAGGTAATACAACTATATCAAAATATATCGATCTTATTCCAGAAATAAACAAAAATACAAAAAATATTCACTGTTCAGCCAAAATAGGTGACAAGGAAACTGGGATCAATTTTGAGAATACGAGTAAAGCAGCAAAAGTAATTAAACAGATTGCTGAACAAAGTGATAATGGCATCGGTAACTTTAGATTTTGTGTTTGGGCAAACTGCCCGCCTGGTATCCCATTTTTTCCTGCCTCATACCATGAAGGCGAAACAAGTTTCGCTCTAGGTTTAGAGTGCAGCGATTTAGCAATGAAAGCATTTTCAAATTCTAGCAACCTTAAAGAAGCGGAACATAATCTTAAAGTAATTTTTGATGAAAACTTAATTAAATTAGAAGAGTTTGCCAAAATAATAACGGAAAAGTTTGGGGTTAAATATAGAGGTATTGACACATCACTTGCTCCCTCACTAGATAGAGATGCCAGTATTGCCTTTGCTTACGAAAAGCTTGGTTTAGGAAAATTTGGGCAGCCGGGAACCCTGGCAATATCAGCTATTATTACCAGAGTTTTAAAAAACTTGTCAGTGAAGATGTGCGGCTATTCTGGGCTAATGCTTCCTGTATGTGAAGATATTGGACTAGCCCAAAGAGCTAACGAGCAAACTTATAATCTGACAAATCTACTATTGTATTCAGCCGTTTGTAGTTGTGGTCTTGATACAGTTCCCATTCCCGGTGATATCACAGTTGAAAAACTTGAAGCCCTATTACTCGATTTGGCGAGTTTGGCAATAAAGCTAGATAAACCACTGGCAGCCCGATTATTTCCGATTCCTGGTAAAAAAGCTGGAGAAATGACCACATTTAATGTACCCCAGCTCGTTAATTGTCAAATATTGGAAGTGTAGTAAGTACACCAGGACTTACGCACTGCCTCTACATAATTGGGTTCGTAGGGGCAATCCCCAAGTGGGTTGCCCTATATAAGCAAATAGGTCATAGTAAAAAATCTCTCTCCTGGTCTTCTGGCTGAGGTTCCCTAACTAATGACTCTCCTTCCCAACCACCAATCACCTCTTCAAAAAAACCAGGCAACCAACCTCGATTTTCTGGGGTAGTTATGGGAATTGACTCCAGAACATTCTCTAAAATAGCAGTAATTTCAGCTTCTAAAGTGCGTTGATTTTTCTTAGCAAGATTCTGTAACTTTTCCATTACACCTAATTGACTGATTTCTAGGATAATTTGTGTCATATCATATCCTCCATAACCTTGCTACTTACTCTATATTATAGCTCAAAGGCATTAATCAGCAATATCTCATTTATTTCTAGGTTCTAAGTGCGATCGCATTGGCAGTTCCGGTTGCTCAACTTTTCGGTACATTGTCACCATGCTCCTGCAATGCTTTCCGGCTATTATAGCCCAATTTCAAAGCACTTGACCAGACCAGGTTGGTCAGGAACTCCATACAGGGTAACCTTTTCACACCTTTTCAGCAAGCCCTATATAGCAAGTCTAAATCATTTATAAAAATACCCTCACCCCCAACCCCTCTCCCAAAGGGGGAGAGGGGAGTAAGAAAATTTTACAATTCATTTAGACGCGCTATATATGCTTAGTCATACAGCAAGCTTGGGGAAGTCAGTACAAAAACATCCCTTATACCCACACGATCGGATGTAGGTTTTATGGGAGTAGTAAAGTGGAAGAATTCATGGTCATTTACCAATACCAGTTCGCCCGGATATAGAATCTTACTAAAAATGGGCTTTTCCTTCTTAGCTGCGTACAAATGTGTTTCCCCGCCTTCAATATCTTGTCGAGCCACAGAGAATATGCCGATAAAATCAGTGCCATCTCTATGGATACCTTCAGGCGCTGGTTTTCCATAATTATTAGTCGCACAGGTAGTTCTGATTTGATGAATTCCTATTTCAGCTTCAGGGTGAAGTTTACAGGAATCACTAAACGCCAGCACAAGTTTTTTGAAACTATCAAGTTCTAGGAGTGCATCATCTAGTTCTGCAAACTCCCTCTTTTGATCCCCCATTAAGGGATTATACTCTTTGCTTTGGTAAAGGTAGCCATGAGGTAATTTGCTTAACTGATTCCCAGAAACGGCGACCCGAGATAATCTTCGGAAACGATAGTTGTCTTTCATATAAGGATCGATAGGAAGTTCATCAAAGAATTTCTGGAAATCTTCTAAAGCGATCGCGTTTACCTTTTGGAAGATAAACATGAAAGAATAAGCTAATTCCGTCGATAATAATGCTTTTTGCATAGTAGTTACCTCTTTTATTCTCGATCCCCTACCTACTGCCTCTTTAGGTCGGTCTATATATTCAGTATAAAACAAAAATTTTAACTGACTGCTAAAAATGTTACAAAATATGCTATTTTGTAATAAATCTCTACAGGTCTACCACACTTAGTGTGATAATTTTTACTAATCAATTGACTTAGGCTGCAAATTTAAGTACGCATCGCTTTGACTAACTCCTGGCATGCTCGCAGGAAAATAGCGACATCCACGCCTAGCCCAATGTACTGAACCCCAGCGTCAATCCACTGCTTGGCGA
>CASBRB010000177.1 GCA_949127975.1 Oscillatoriales cyanobacterium PMM_0019
AGACATGGGGCTGTAATGGCTTCGACATGTTGGCGAACGCTGACCCGTGATTCAGGTCGAGAGTGAGTCTTCTCTCGGAAATACCGGGCTCAAAAAAAAGTAACTGCGAACAACATCGTTCCCTTTGCTCGTAAAGCAGCCGTCGTTGCTGCCTAATAACCTCTAAAACAGGTCCGAGCGTTTGTAGTCTGACTCCGTTAAAGGCTACAGACAACCCCCAACGGATGCGCTAGTAATGTTGTCTCTGGTAGACTTGCTAGCAAAGACCTCACCTGAGCATCCTGTCATCCGGGATAATGGATGGTTCCCGCCCTGAGGGTAAGAAGGGCTAAACCTGTGAATGAGCGAAAAGTAAATAGTCAATGTGGACGGCAGTTCGATTCTGCCCAGCTCCATTAAAGACTTAAATTTAAAAACCACTCTTTACCGTAAAGAGTGGTTTCTAATTTTTATGGAGACCAAGGATAAGCATGTGCTATAATTGCAGACAAGTTGCCAACGATCGGTCTTATGGTAGGTGCGAACGCAAAAATCTTAACCTAGGTGCTGCAAACGCATCCTGATTGGGTACACTGCCGTCCGTATCAGTAAAAATACAGGCTTGGGCACAACCCTTTCTGAAGATTCCGCAATTTTCACCAAGAAACCTAGCTGTGTAGTGTGGCAAGTTTTAAATAGCACACCAGAGATGGGCAACACCTGAGGCAGGATGCCAGCTTTTTCCGCCACCGCTGTTTATCATTTTTCCCCTATGGCTCGTAACCAAACCAACATCTTCTTTCCTCTGTTTCTGTTTCTGAACCAGCCCCTGTTTACTTCCACAACCAAGCCAATACTAAATCCTCGTCGTTTTTGGCATCTGTACAAAGTTCAGCTTTTAGAACGTTGCTTGTGTAAAAAGTGCGACTCTAAAGGGCTTAGTCACTAAATCCCCCTCAGCTATGAGAGCGGCTGGCGCGTAGGGCTACGGCAACCGTGCTAGCCTCGGCACGCTTGTGTAGTACATCGCTCCCTGTTTTCCTTGGTGTTGATGCGATTCTTGTCCCCTAAGTATCCGGAATCAGCGCCAAAAGCCCGAAAATCTTACTCAGATAGCTGCACAAAGTAAGAGCTATTCACCGCAGAGACTGCACGATTGAGGTGTGGGGGATACAGTCTTTCTCCCATTGTGCTGCGGTTTTCAGTAAGTTGGGTTCGGTTTTGCTACAGCGTAGGGGAGACAAGAAAAATGATGGCATTGAAATCGGCATACTGTAATGGCTTTCCGGTTAGCACAACAGTGGAAATTTCTAAAGAAACACAGCGATCAATTCTTTGTGAGATAGAAGCGCAACTATATGATAGTGAAATATACCACCGCGCAATGGCTGCCTTACAAACGATGCTGGGCTCAGCGGCTGAGACTGCCCAGGTTTTAGTTAAAGCAGTGGGGAGAGAAGCTATCCGGCTGGCATTTCAGCAAGTTAGCAAACCTAGTCAGGAAGTTGTTCCAGTACCATCTGAAGAAATCAGTTCCATCAAAGAGACATCTGAAAACCCACTTGTCTGGCCCGATCGCAAGACAGTGGTAGAATTTGTTCAAGACAACCACAATACCAATGTCGCCCCTGCCCTCTCTGATGATAACCTAGAGGATATTGCCAAAGCTTTCAGCCCAACTGAGAGATTTGGTGATTGCCATCTGACCAAAACAGACTATCCAGCTCAAGAGCTAGAGCAAAAGGCGTCTGAAGAGCGTCAGAAGTGTCTGCATCAAATTGGTGCAGAACTACGGCAGGCGCGTCAAGCTCGCTCACTATCGGTGGAGGGACTACACCTGAAGACGTTCGTGCCAATCCGCCATATTAAGGCTTTGGAAACTGGGTACTTAGACAACCTGCCAGAGGATGTTTACGTCAGAAGTTTTATCCGCCAGTTGGGCAATGCCTTAGGATTGAATGGTGCTGCAATGGTGGCTTCCTTACCAGCAACAGATCCCCTCAAGTCGGTGCTGCCCTCTTGGGATCAACCGGAATCACCTAGGACATTTAACCTGTCTACAACTCATTTGTATTTTGGCTATGCAGCGCTGGTTGTTGGGGCTGTGGGAGGAATAGGTTGGTTGTCGCAGGCTACTACATCGGGAGCATGGGTTAAAACTGGGCCTGGAGTTTCTTCCCAAAAATCTCCTTCTAAGGGAACAGTTAGCCACACGCCAGGATTGAAGTATCATCAGAAGGGTATAAGCATTGGTGCAGATATTGCTCCGCCGGAAGCAACTAATAATTAGCAACTGGGCAGAGAAACACAGAGGCTCTACCGTACTTAGAGTGATAAAAAAATCTTATCTATAGTGGGGACGCCTTGATTATAAGCGTTGTAGCTTTGTAGGTTGGGTTGAGGTACGAAACCCAACCATTTTGGTTTGAAAACCTTAGATTTTACTCTGTTCAAGGCTTTCAGCCAATTGATTAGTAAAATTTATCACACTAGGTACGGGAGAGCCGTTGCTTAAGAAAATTAGGAGAAATTAAATGGGTTTTCTTTATTTTTTATTTACAAAAAATTATAAAAATCGGGTTTTAGTGTATGATGCTAAACAAAGCCAGGACTTACGCAGAATGGGCATTGCTTGGGTTAACGAAGGCTGTGATTAACCCCAAAAGCAGCAATAGTCCTAAAAATCTCATCGACTGGAAACTTGAGTAAAAAATGATGCTTATCTTACACTCTCCCACTTTCATACTACAAGTCACGCCCGACCCCATGCTCCTACTAGGTGAGTTTATCAAAAGCCTATTTACTGCGCTACTTATAGGCTTAGCAGTTTACGGGGTTGTCTTCTATGGACTGCGGTTGTTATTTCGTCGCTGGGATAAGGAGATCGCCGTTGTCTCATTAAATGTTTCACAATGGCCGCTGTTAGCTATTCTCATACTTGCCATCGTTAAAGCCAAGCTGCCAATTTTAAACGAAGAAACGGTCGGCTCTTGGATTCAGAGAGGCTTAATGGCTTTGATTATAGCTGTGGTAACTTACTGGATAGCTCAGCTATTTACTGATGTTATTGCCTACTTCTTGAAAAAGTATGCAGAACAAAGCGAGGCGATCTGGGATGATGTTTTGGTTCCCATCTTAGAAAATGCCCTGCCAGTGTTTATTTACTTGGCTGGTGCCTTTTTATTCTTACAAAGCTTGGGACTTAATTTAACAGGACTCTGGGTAGCGTTTGGCGGCATTTCATTTATCCTAGGTTTTGGACTGCAAGGCATTATTAACAACTTTTCCAGCGGCTTAGTTTTGTTGATAGATACTCCCTTTCAATTTGGAGATGTGATATCGTTACCAGATGGCTCAACCGCCGTGATTAAAAAGATTGGCATTCGATTAACCAACTTGTTTGTAATCGATACTCATTGCGAGATGTATGTACCGAACGGACAGATGCAATCGCAAAGCATCACTAATCTTAGTCGGCCGGCTCCTCACTACTATTATACAATCCATCTACCTCTGAGATCGGATGCAGATCCAGCCATAGCATTTAAGCTAATCAAAGAATCTATCATGGCTCATCCAGACACTTTGGGTAATATTGATGAAAAACTGGAAGTGATGGATAAATACTACGTCTACACAGGGGACACACCTGAGTATAACGCATACAAACACTTGAAGAAAAAAGTAGGACGCGATCGCTTGTTAGCTGAAAAACAGGTAAACAGCCAACTACAAGAAGTTCACCAAGCCCTGGACGATTTTATCGGAAAAATCGGGGTGTTAGAAAGAGGGGGGCTGGAAAAGAAAGAAATCATATCACTTCAAGGTTATTACTTAGATATCACCAAGCTGATGGGGTTAGAAGTAGTAACAGAGCGTCAAGGCAAACGTCGGGTATCACGGCTAGAAGAAATGCCTGATAACAATATGTTAATAGATTCGGTGAGAACCTGGTATACAACCTGGTCAAAAGATCCGGATTTAACAGAGGAAGACCCCTATGTCTTGAGGGACGAATGGGAGAGAAAGATTCAACTGCTAAAGCTTAGAACCAACCGCTTGTTTCAGAGGATTGACCAACCCAAGAGTGATGAAAGAAAACTAGACGACTACGCAGTAGAGTTAGTCAGATGGTTAGATACACGGTTCAAAAATGTTCAAACCTTATGGCAAGTGCCAAAAGTTTGGACGAAGGATATTACGGAGATGATGTCACTTGCCACAATGCAATATGAAGTAAAGTTCTTCGTTGACAATATTAAGTTGGAACAGTGTCAGAGGGGCTACCGAGTGAAAAGTGAAGTACATTCAGAAGTGATCCGGCAGTTGAAACAAAACTATCTCTATAGGTAAAGCAGGGGAAACCGTAATCTGTCGCTGAGGTATGATACATAAAAAGCTTCAAAAAGCCGTCAGCGACGCTACCAACCAAAGAATCACCAGAGATTTAACTAAGTAGTCCTAAAAATCTCATCGAATGGAAAACTGAGTAAAAAATGATGCTTATCTTACACTCTCCAACTCTCATTCTACAAGTCCCACCCGACTCCATGAAGCTGGGTGATTTTATCAGCAGCCTATTTATTGCGCTACTTATAGGCTTAGCAGTTTACGGGGTGGTTTTCTATGGACTGCGGTTGTTATTTCGTCGCTGGGATAAGGAGATCGCCGTTGTCTCATTAAATGTTTCACAATGGCCGCTGTTAGCTATTCTCATACTTGCCATTATTAAAGCCACTCTGCCAATTTTGAACGAAACAACGGTCGTTCCTTGGATTCAGAGAGTCTTAACAGCTTTGATTGTAGCGGCGGTAACTTACTGGATAGCTCAGCTATTTACTGATGTTATTGCCTACTCCTTGAAAAAGTATGCAGAACAAAGCGAGGCGATGTGGGATGATGTTTTGGTTCCCATCTTAGAAAATGTCCTGCCAATAATTATCTATTTGACTGGTGCATTCCTATTCTTGCAAAGTTTGGGACTTGATTTAACAGGGCTCTGGGTAGCGTTTGGCGGCGTTACTTTTATTCTAGGTTTTGGACTCCAAGGCATTATTGACAACTTTTCCAGCGGCTTAGTTTTGTTGATAGATAGTCCCTTTCAATTTGGGGATGTAATCTCGTTACCAGATGGTTCAACCGCCGTAATTAAAAAGATTGGTATTCGCATAACCAACTTGTTTATCATCGATACTCAGTGCGATATGTATGTGCCTAACGGACAGATGCAAAGTCAAAAGATCACCAATCTTAGTCGGCCGGCTCCTCACTACTATTATTCACTCATTATACCCCTGAGAGCTGACACAGACCCAGCCGTAGCATTTGGGCTAATTAAAGAATCTATCATGGCTCATCCAGATACCTTGGGTAGTATTGATGAAAAACTGGAAGTTCTGGATCAATACTACGTCTACACAGGGGACACACCTGAGTATAACGCATACAAACACTTGAAGAGAGAAGTAGGACGCGATCGCTTGTTAGCTGAAAAACAGGTGAACAGCCAACTAAAAGAAATTCACCAAGCCCTGGAAGATTTTATCGAAAAAATCGCGTTGTTAGAAAGGGGGGGGCTGGAAACGAAAGAAATCATATCACTTCAAGGTTATTACTTAGATATTACCAAGCTGATGGGGTTAGAAGTAGTAACAGAGCGTCAAGGCAAGCGTCGGGTATCACGGCTAGAAGAAATACCTGAGAACAATATGTTAATAGGTTTAGTAAGAACATGGTATAAAACCTGGTCAAAAGATCCGGATTTAATAGACGGCGATCCATCGGCATTGGAAGATGAATGGGAGAGAAAGATTCAACTGCTAAAGCTAAGGACTAACCGCTTGTATCAGAGGATTGCCCAACCCAAGAGTGATGAAAGAAAACTAGACGACTACGCAATAGAGTTAGTCAGATGGTTAGATACACGGTTCAAAAATGTTCAAACCTTATGGCAAATGCCAAAAGTTTGGACGAAGGATATTTCTGAAATGATGGGACGCGCCACAATGGAATACGAAGTAAAGTTCTTCGTTGACAATATTACGTTGGAACAGTGTCAAAGGGGCTACCGAGTGAAAAGTGAGGTGCAGTCAGAAGTGATCCGACAGTTGAAACAAAACTATTTCTATAGGTAAAACAGGAAGCGGCTAGCGGTTAGAGGCAATGACGAGGTTATCTCGGTGGACGACGGTTTCGGAGCCTGGGTAACCTAAAATGGTAGAAATTTCTTCTGAGCGATGTCCACTAATCTTATGTAGTTCGTCGCTGTTATAGTTGACAAGCCCTCGGGCGATTTCACGCCCTTCGGCGTCGCATAATAACACTGCCTCTGACTCGTCAAACTCCCCCTCTAAAGCGGTAATCCCAACGGCTAATAGAGACTTACCACCTTGAGAAATTGCGGCGACGGCTCCCCCATCTAGGTATAACTTACCAGCGGGGATCAACCCGTGGGCAATCCAGCGTTTGCGGGCATTCCCGGTACGGGGCTGGGGTTCAAATTGGGTGCCAAGGGGTTCTCCCTGTAAGATTTTTTCAATATTGTGGGGAAATCGTCCTTCAGTGATGACAGTGCGGATACCGCAGCTAGTAGCAATGCGGGCAGCGGTAATTTTTGTTGCCATGCCGCCAGTACCCCAACCAGAGCCGCTTGAGCCTGCAAGCACCTGCATTACTTCGAGCTGCTCTATACTTTTTACCAAGGAAATAGGCTGGGCGTCGGGATAAAAGCGGGGATCTGCTGAATATAATCGATCGACGTCGGTTAATAAAAACAGCCAATCGGCTTCTATCAAGCTAGCCACTAGAGCCGAGAGTGTGTCATTGTCTCCAAACTTCAGCTCCTCAACTGCTACGGTGTCATTTTCATTCACCACCGGAATGACGCCTAACTGCAACAGTTCTTGGAAGGTGTTGTAGGCATTGACATAGCTGTTTCGCTCCACAAAGTCCCGGCGGGTGAGGAGAACTTGAGCAATTGGTTGTTGTAAGGTGGTAAACAAATCGTCGTACACGCGCATCAGCCGTCCCTGCCCTACGGCTGCCACTGCCTGTTTTAGAGCCATTGTCCGAGGACGCTCTTTTAATCCTAGTCTGGCGCTGCCAACTCCCACAGCACCAGAAGATACCAGTACGACGCCATAACCCTGCTGGCGCAGATTGGTGAGAGTTTCAATCAGTGCGGCCATAGTGGAGAGTGCTAGCCTACCGTTAGGTTGGGTGAGGCTGGATGTGCCTATTTTGACAACTATAGTTTGAGCCATGACTCCTGACTCCTGACTCCTGACTCCT
>CASBRB010000178.1 GCA_949127975.1 Oscillatoriales cyanobacterium PMM_0019
CTTGCTCGTAGCCAAGAAGCCAAAAATGCTGTTAACCGAATGTATCAAGAAGTTCTGGGTAGAGATGCCGATCGCAATGGCTTACGTACATACACCGACGCTCTGGCAAAGGGTTGGACACTGAGCCAAGTGCGTGACGATCTGGCTAATAGTCCAGAAGGAAGAGGCAGAAGAAATCGTTAAATTTTTTACCTGGGATAGTGGCGCGCAGCGAGATAAAGCAGGCAGCCTGAGTAGGAAGTCAGTCGTCAGGAATAAAGCCCTTACTATGACAGGAGCGTGAGATTGAGAGAATGTCCATGATTAGTTAATCCCTGTTGGAAATCATCTAAAATAGATGCTGTAGTTGATACAGGCGCACCTTATGCTTAAGGCTGAATCAACATTGATGATAAGTTCGCTCTGACTAGGGAGGCTTGCCCGATGACTCAAACAACTAAAGTTGACTCACCCAAAGAATTCGTTGGCACTTGGGAAGAAATCAAGGATGCCCACCCTCCTGAACTCGCTGGGCGTAGGGTGCGCGTCATCGTTCTTCCTGACTCAACAGAAACACCCTCTAACTCTACACCGCTATGGGAGCCCTGCGTCTGGTCGCTCTCTTTCTCGACACGCAAGCACCTGGGCTGGCGATGACTTTGAAGAATGTCTTCAGTTAGTTTACGACACTCGTGGTAAATTTTAAAAAATAAACGCATACTCAAAATTTAGAGTTGTACCTGCTCGACACTAACCATTGCAGCCGTATCATTCTAGGCGATGCCGCCGTTCTCCGTCGCGTCACAGAGGCAGAGGAATCCCTTTTAGCTACTCATATCATTGTACGGGGAGAACTAATTTTATGGCTCAAAACTCCGAACAAAGGGCAACAAATTTGGCACGGGTGCAAGAATTTCTCGAAGACATCCGCCTCTATTTCATAGACGAACAAACCGCTGACATTTACGGTGAATTAAAAGCAGAAATTTTTACTCGCTTTGGCCCTAGAGAAAAAAGTAGACGTCGCCGAACCAGACTTGAAGAACTGGGGATTCAGGAAAACGACCTGTGGATTGCCTCTACTGCCCTGCGTCACGGTTTACAGCGGCTTGCAGCCGCGTGAGGTACGGTGGGATTGTAGGGGCGGTGCCCCTGTGCCCGCCCGACCTAGCTGTGTATTACACCCGACTGCAACGCGCTATAACTGTTGTTTCATCCGACAGCGATTTTCAGCGAATGCGAGAGGTAAGGGCATTTCCCTTAGAAAACTGGATTGTTACTTGATTTTTTTTAACTGAACAGTACCGGAAAGCCGGATTTTCTGCTCTTTCTCCCCTTCTCCCTCAATGGGAGAAGGGGTTGGGGGATGAGGGTCAGGAACTCGCTTAGGGTAGCTGATTTAACCAAGGGCTAACATCTACCGCTAATTTTTGACCCAGATGCAGCAGTTGGCGTAACTGGGAAATCCGAACCAAAATTTCTGATAGAGCAGCATTACCAGCTTGATAAGGCGATTCTGCTGACATCAACTGGAGACATTGCGGTGCAATTTGACTGTGTAGACAGTTGAAGTATAATTCCTGTGCCCGATCGCGAGCAAGTCCCAACTTGAGCCGATGCCCCAAATCAATCAGGCGTACTAACCGCTGAATATTTGCTTCGAGGGTTTTTGAGTTGGCGTCGTGCAACAGTTGCCAGAGTCCGCGCAAAATCATCTGCTCCAGTGAAAGCTTGGCTGAAGGTATTTTCAATTGACAGCGGAGATGATGGGCCTCAGTAGCGATCGCTTCTAATTCTGCCAAATAATTCCCAACCTGTTGTCCCTCCCCAGTTTCCACCTCCAACGCCTTCAGAGCAATTAGGCAGCGGTGAGAAAGTGCCACTTCTGCCGCCACCTGCAACTCTTGAGGCACTGGTAATTCATCCCGGTGGAACGCCATCAACACGCCATAATTATCCCGGTAAACCTGAGTATAAAGCTGATCTAAACGTGTTAACGTTTCATCAGTCAGCAGCCGAACGATCCGGTGCCGTTCCTCAGCAAATAAATTTTGCAAGTTAAACGATTGATCCCCAAACAACTGATTCATTGCTAGGATCGCGTGGGCGGCACTGGCAAGTTGTAGAACTTCAAACAGCTTATCTTTCAGTTGGCTGTAAGTGCGACGTCCGGCGAAAGGTTGAATGCAGCAGTGGAAGTCCCAGCCCCCCAAATGCAGAACAGCAAACACTAGATGGGTACTTTCCCAAGTAATTTCTGAAGTCAGGCGCAACTGCCCCACTGCCATAGTCAGGCTGCCCATACGTTGGAGCTGGTAGTCTAGCTGCTGGGCTTCATAGCAGTAAATTCGCTCTTCTTGGGGATAGTTAGTGAACAGAGAACTGATAGCGTATTGTGCCGCTACTTGCTTAAAGCTAATCTGAGCCGATAGCACTAGATGGCGGTAAACCTCGCCACCGTGCTTGAAGAAATCAATATTGCTGGGTGCTAGGGTAAGCCGTTTGAGAAATCCTGCTTCTAGCTGCACCCCAGCAATATCTCCGGCTAATTCCAAGGCGCGGGCAGCATAGCGGAGAATTTGTACACCTTCTGGACGAGATAATTCCTCAAAAAACCAGCCGCAGCTGGTATACATAAGCATTGCGTGTCGCTGCATTTCCAACAGGCGCAAGGCGTCTATTTGTTCTGTTGGTGTGTACTTGTGCGTGCGGTGACGTTTGAGGAAGCTTTCAATGTTGGCAGGAGATCGATCGCGAATTACTTTAATATATTCATCCCGTGCTTGCCAGGGATCGATGAAAAACTTTCGCCCTGTGGCTTCGTAAACTTTGATTAACTGATCCCGCAGCCAATCAAGAGCAGTACGCAGGGGGCGACGCCATTTCTGATGCCAATCGCCACCACCTCCGCAACCGCAATCATCTTGCCAGCGGTTAACGCCGTGAGAGCAACTCCAGGCAGTCACTGGCTTAAGTTCCACTTCCCAGGTAGGGAGATTAAGGCTGAGGTAGTGGGCAAAGTTGGTTACTGTCCAACCCCGGTGAGGAAAATCTTCGGTAAAGGCGTAGGCAAGGGTTTTTTCAGTACCGCCTTTGTGATGACCAAAAGTTTCTCCATCTGTGGCTACAGAAATTAGTTGACTGGGGCGGTGATCCCCGCGCACTGCCTGTCCGATGCGCCCTCCTAGGTGCTGGGCATGAAACAGGACATCGCTAAAACCCATATCCCGCGAAATCGGGCCATCGTAGAAAAATATATCAATGAACTCGTGCTCTGGATTGCCGTCAGGGAGGAAACAGCGATAAGGTCGGGTGGGATCGATTTGTGATCCGCCGACTTCTAGCCATTGGGTAACAGGCTGCTCCTCGCTGGGCATGAGGCGACAGCGTAGAGCTTGGGAGGGAGCTAGCACTATGAAGCGGATGCCCTCGGCAATTAGTGCTTCTAAGGTGAGATAGTCTATAGCGGTTTCAGCCAGCCACATGCCTTCGGGATCGCGATTAAACCGGGAGCGGAAGTCTTCAGCTCCCCAGCGAATTTGGGTGTATTTATCCCTTGCATTGGCTAGGGGCATGATGATGTGGTTGTAAACTTGGGCGATCGCGTTACCATGACCATTGAGGCGGGCGCAACTTTGGCGATCGGCTTCCAGTATCTGCTGGTAAACTTCTACATCGTACCTTTCTAGCCACGACATCAGCGTCGGACCAATGTTAAAGCTTAAATACTCGTAGTTGTTAACGATCCCGACAACGTCTTCTTTGTCGTTCAACACTCTGGCAAAGGCATTCGGGCGATAACACTCGTAATGAATTCGTTCATTCCAGTCGTGGCAGGGTGCTGCACTAGGCTGACGCTCGATCGTATCCAGGTAAGGGTTTTCACGCGGTGGCTGGTAGAAATGACCATGAATAGTCACATAAACACCAGTAGCCGTCTTCAGGGGATCGAGTTTTACACTCTTCACGCCTTCAGACTTGTTCGCTACACTCGTCATAGCAGCAGTATCTATCGAAGCTAGAATCTCAGCAGCAGAAGTCATGGGATCAAAACCTGATTTCATAGATTTAAGTACAATTACTTATCCAGAGCCATAAACCAACCTAGCAATTGTCCAGGAGATGGGGATCGAGCAGGTATAGTTATCTAGATGGGAAGATTAAAGCTCCTGTTGAGGCAATGGCTCACACTTAGGTAAGAGCAATTCGCAGAGTAGGCATGCCGCCCTTGGAGGTGAAAAGAGGGAAAGGTTAATGCTAATTTAACATTGGAATGTAATTTTACTGCAAAAGGAAGAGTATGTTGATGCATCTTAATAAGAATTTAAGAGATGCCAGTCGCAGCTACATCCGTCGGATGAAATAGGCTATGAGCCAGAAAACCAGAAAAACCAGGAAATATCGATGCCTAACACAACTACGCTTCTTTCCATTCTATTGCTGTTTATCCCCGTTTCCATTGCAGCCCACTTTTTGGACTGGGGACAGACGGTTGTATTCATCACCGCTGGCTTGGGGATTATACCCTTAGCAGCTTGGATGGGCACCGCTACCGAAGAAATCGCTGTGGTGGTTGGTCCCTCACTCGGAGGTTTGCTCAATGCCACCTTTGGCAACGCCACCGAACTAATTATTAGTTTAATCGCCCTGAACGCGGGGCTAATAGATGTCGTCAAAGCCAGTATCACCGGCTCTATTATCAGCAACTTGCTTCTGGTGATGGGATTTTCCATGCTGCTGGGTGGTTTACGCTATAAGGAGCAAGAGTTTCAGCCGGTTGTGGCAGGGATGAATGCGTCATCTATGACTTTAGCAGTAATCGCGATTCTCCTGCCCACAGCGGTGCATTATACCTCTAACGGCATTGCAGAATCCACAATTCAACAGCTTTCGACTGCCACGGCAATAGTGTTAATTATAGTTTATGGGTTGACACTGCTGTTTTCCATGAAAACCCACTCCTATCTTTATGATGTGAAATTGGGGGACTTAGAACCAGGAGAGTTATCCGAGGTAAATTTAGCCCCAGACGATCCCGAAGGCAAAGTTAATCTGCCACTGTGGATTGGGGTGCTATTAGGTTGTACGCTGCTAGTTGCTGCGGAGTCGGAACTGCTAGTTGACTCACTCGAGGCTGCCACGGCTCAGTTGGGGTTATCAACCCTGTTTACGGGGGTGATTATCGTCCCCATCATTGGCAATGCTGCTGAACACGCTACGGCAGTCTCAGTGGCGATGAAAAATAAGATGGATCTATCTATATCAGTGGCGGTGGGTTCTAGTCTGCAAATTGCCTTGTTTGTGGCACCAGTGCTGGTGATAGCAGGCTGGTTTCTAAATAAACCAATGGATTTGGACTTCAACCTGTTTGAACTGGTAGCTGTAGCAATGGCAGTAATGATTGGCAATTCCATTAGTTCTGATGGCAAGTCGAATTGGCTAGAGGGCATACTGCTCTTGGCTGCTTATTTGCTTTTGGGGTTTGCTTTCTATTTCCATCCGGTTCTTGAGGCGATCGCTAAGTAATTATAAACGGCGTCGTTTGCAGTGTTAAGCGACGCCGCAACAGGTGTGATACCTGTTGTTATCCTGAGAGGAGAGGGTAATCTCCTCTTTAAGGCATCTATCTTATGCAAATAAGAATCAGCTTGCCTTGTTGATTACAAATCCACTATCCCGCAGCCAGCTATGCAGCTCTGCATTAATTCCAGTTGTCCCAAGCCAGCCGATCCGTTAAATACTAATAACCGCGTCTGTCGTAATTGTGGTTCTGAGTTACTTTTACAAAAACGCTATAAAGTAATTCGCCTGCTTAGTGACAGCACCGGGTTTAGCAAAGTTTACGAAGTTGAGGAAAAAGGCACTTTAAAAATTCTCAAAATTCTCAAAGAAGATTACAACACTAACCCCAAGGCGCTAGATCTATTCCTGCAAGAGGCAACAGTGCTTCGCCTGCTGCATCATCATGGCGTTCCCCAAGTCGATGGCTATTTCCAGCTTCAGTTGAAAAATCGCCTGGTGTTGCATTGCATCGTCATGGAAAAAATCGATGGTTGCAACTTAGAGGAATGGTTACAAAAACGGGGCAATCGACGTTTACTACAAGAGCAAGCGCTTCAATGGTTAAAACAATTAGTAGAAATTTTAGATGTTGTTCATCAGCATTCCTATTTTCATAGAGATATTAAACCGCAAAATATCATGCTACGCCCTAATGGGCAGTTAGTGTTGATTGACTTTGGCAGCAGTAGAGAAATGACTTATACGTACTTTGGAAAAGTTGGTGGCATCGGTAATGTCACGAAACTTTCTTCAGTTGGCTACACGCCCCCAGAGCAAGAAAACGGTCATGCGGTACCTCAGTCGGATTTTTATGCTCTAGGGCGGACTTTTGTTTATTTGCTGACAGGTAAGCAACCCATAGATCCGGCTATTTATGACGGTTACAATAATGAGTTGCGCTGGCGACATTATGCTCGTGCGATCGCTCCTCAATTTGCAGATTTTATTGACGAGCTGATGGCTCCTAAAGCTGGGCAGCGACCTAAAAATGCCCAGGAAATTTTAGAGCGTTTAGATAAGATTAAGCATAATTTGTATCCGTCACTGTCACCCGTAACTCCCGATTTCAAAACCCGGTATCGATTACCCATGCTAATAGGCAGTGCAATGGCGCTGTTTGTAGGATTAGGGGGATATAAAATTTACTGGCAAGTTCATGCCACAATACCAATAGTTATACCGGGCAAAATTATTCCTTATGGAAATATTTTTGTAGCCAAAACTCTCAGAGGTCATACAGCTGAAGTACTATCTGTAGCCTTTAGCCCTGATGGTAAAACTTTAGCTAGTGGCAGTAAAGACAATAGTGTTAAAATTTGGAACATATCCACTGGTGAAGAGATCCGCACCTTCAATAGTCATTCTAATTGGGTTTACGCTGTAGCCTTTGGCCCTGATGGTAGGACTTTAGCTAGTGGCAGTTGGGACGAAACGATCAAAATTTGGGATCTGGCTACGGGTGAACTTATTCGCACCCTCTCAGGTCATTCTAACTGGGTTTATTCCGTTGCTATTAGTTCTGATGGAAAAACTTTAGCGAGTGGCAGTTATGATAAGACGATCAAACTTTGGAACTTATCCACTGGTGAAGAAATTCGCACCCTAAAAGGTCATTCTGGATGGGTTGGTTCCGTAGCCTTCAGTCCTGATGGTCAGACTTTAGCCAGTGGTAGCTTGGATAATACTATCAAAATTTGGGATGTGGCCACAGGTCAATTAATTCGCACCCTGACTGGGCATTTTAATTCAGTTGAGTGCGTCGCCTTCAGCCCGGATGGCAAAACTTTAGCTAGTGGCAGTAAAGACAGTACCATCAAACTTTGGAACCTTGCCACGGGGCAATTAATCCGTACCCTTACAGGGCATTCCGACTGGGTTGTTTCGGTTGCCTTCAGCCCGGATGGTCAATATTTAATCAGTGGCAGTCTGGACAATACTATCAAAATTTGGAACATTACCACGGGTAAAGAAAATCACACCCTCAAAAGTGATTCTAACTCTATTTTTTCCGTCGCTATCAGCCCGGATGGTAAAACTTTAGCTAGTGGTAGTGAAGACAGTACTATTCATATTTGGCAAGCCAAATAGATGAGGGCTTTGGCTTGGTTACTAGAGCTTGCAATAGTTACATCATCAGGACTTTTTTCTCGTTCTTAGGCTCAGCCCTTGTCCTGCGAGACCCAGATTTTTTATGCTGGATTTGGACATGTGTAGAGTGAGAAAACGAGCTTCCATAGAAGGAGATAATGCGCTCTCCCAAATATCACCCTCATCCCCCAACCCCTTCTCCCATAAAGGGAGAAGGGGAGAAAGAGAAAC
>CASBRB010000179.1 GCA_949127975.1 Oscillatoriales cyanobacterium PMM_0019
AACCCAACCCACCCCCGCCGGGAGGGGCTAGAGGTGGGTTGCCCCTATATATGCTTACGCACTGCCTCTACATATAGGGGGATTCGTAGGGGCAATCCCCCTGTGGTTGCCCCTATATATGCTCGCTCTAGTGATTGCCTGTAACTTCGAGATAAATATGTTCTAACCGCACTGGCTGACGAGCGATCGAATTCAGGGGAATCCCATCAAATAGAGATATAATTTCCTTCAATTCCATCTGCTCTGGTAGCCAAAAGGCAAGTTCATTACCATAGCGTCGGTGGATGAAGCCATATTCCTGGGCGCGAGCTAGAGCCCGTTTTTCTTCTGGCGTGTGAACAATTAAAATTTCTTGCGCCTGAATCCGTTTTCGCAACTGTGGCAAACTGCCTTCTGCCAAAATGCGACCATCTTTGATAATACCAATCCGCTGACAAAGGCGCTCTGCTTCTTCCAATAGGTGAGTTGTCAGCAGAATCGTGATACCCTGTTCTCTCAGTTGCCGGATTAATTCCCACATTTCGTAACGCGCCTCAATATCTAAGCCAGTTGTCGGTTCGTCGAGAATGACTAACTGAGGATAATGCACCAAAGCAACTGCCATATTCAGCCGTCGCTGCATCCCACCGCTGAGAGTTTCCACTGGACTTTTAGCCCGATCTGTTAGATTAACAGCAGCGAGACTTGCCTGTACCTGTTTTTGTCGGATTTTAGGTGATAAGCCGTAGATCCGAGCAAAGAAGTTTAGGTTCTCTTCACAGGTTAAAGTTTTATAAAGTAAATTTTCTTGTGGCGCTACCCCAATCAGGGGTTTTGTTGCCTCAGAAATTGGTTGGTTTTTGATGGCGATCGAACCGCTATCTGCCCGCAGCAAATTGCAGATAATATTAATAGTTGTCGTCTTACCAGCTCCATTTGGTCCAAGTAACCCGTAAATTTCCCCCCGTGGGATGTGCAGCGTCAGTTCTTGCAAAACCTGGTGCTTTCCATAAGCCTTTGTCAGCTTTTCAATTCGCAGCACTGACTTTATAGCCTCCTTTCAACCATTAACATTCGCTGATAAGACAGCCATCCGCCCCCAAGCATCAAAATAGCAAATCCTACTAAAAACCAGAAATGCGAGCCCATCACACTCAAATTGTCTCCTTTAGCAGACACTCCTAACAGCGCTTCATTCATGTGATAAATAGGGTTAAAATCAGCAATATCCAGTAGGGTTTTGGGAAACAAAGCGGTAGGTAAAAACGCACCTCCCAAAATTAACAAAGGAACGCCAAAAGCTCCCACCAGTGCATTTACATCTTCAGTCCGACGAGCCAGTTGGGTGCCGAGAATAAAACCGACTCCTACATAAGAAATAATACTCAAGAAAATGATTGCCCCTCCCAAGAACAAAGAACCCTTGAATTCGGCTCCCCAAAATGCGGCAATAGTATATAACAAAAGTGTTTGTCCCATGCCAATGCAACTGTGAGCCAGAAAAATGCCCAGAAAGTAGGACGTTCCACTCAGAGGCGACATAAACAGGCGCTTGAGCGTTCGCTGTTCTCGCTCTGCCACCACCGTTGCCACAGTGCCGCCTAGACAACTGAAAAATAGCGCAGAACCGACTAAAGTTGAGGGGACGGAATTTTCAAAAGCATGAGCCATTGACATTTTACCTCGCTCTGCAAAAATTAATCCGTTGAGTAGCAGCACAGAAATGGGAAATATGCTCCAAAAAACCAAACTGCGTCGTCGCCGCAACAATTCAATTAAAATGCGTTGGGCTACTGCCAGTGTCTCACGCCAATATTTCATATAGCAATTATTTTTTGCGGGCAATGTGAAAAGCAGAGACGTATGAGAGATGAAGACTTCCTCCATAGGTTTTCTCTATTTTTTCCCTCAAACCTTCAAACAAAGAATCCCTGGTTTGCTCCTCCAGCGCTATGTACGGCGAGAGAGTACTCAAAAGCATCAAATATTTATCGGTGCTATAGGTAACTTCACTCTTCATGTGTTCAAACACTAAATCTTTGAACAAACCTGAATCAATGAGGTTCTGTCCCAATTTTTTAAGTATTTCTTCCTGAGCTTTCCTATCTTCATATCGTGCAAGAGACGGAGCATAAGTCTGATAGACCTCATTTAAGCTTTGGTAGACTTCATACGGGGGAAAAGGTTCCTTGTTCCATAGCAAAATTAAAGAACCGTTGCCCTGGAGAGCATCGGCAGATTTTGGATACGCCACCTCAGGTGGAATCCAATGAATTGCAGTGGCAGCTAGAACGGCGTTGAATCTCTTAGTCTCTAGCTCCCACTCTTCAAACGAGCTATTCCGAATCTCTACATTTGGATATGATGCACAGTTCTGTCGTGCCAGAAAGCAAGAGTCTGGGCTTGGTTCAAGACAAACCATCTTAAAGCCCAATTGAGCAAATGGTACAGTTGCAATGCCAGGACCACACCCTATCTCAAGTATGGCAGCCTCAGAGGGAAGTTGGGCTAACTCTACACAGCTCACGATCAGTTCTTTAGGATAGCGCGGTCTTGCTTGATTGTAGGCATCTGCCACTGAAGAATACCAGTTTTTTCTTTGTTCTAAGTCTTGAGAATACCAGTTTTTTGCTTGTTCTAAATCTTTCATGAATTCCTGTAGGGTGGGCACTGCCTAGGATAAAGGGCAACCACGGGGGGATTGCCCCTACACTCCGCACCGGGGCAGGTTGGTGCGTGGAATTGGGCGGCTCCAGCGGTGGCAGTAGCGTGGGAGGCAGAGCCTCAGAAGCAGCGTTCCCAGGCAGAGCCTAGGAACGAGGAAACGAGGAAACAGGGCTAGGTGGGCACTGCCCATCTTTTGTTTACAGTACTGTAGCATTGCCTCTACATCTAGCGGTTCGTAGGGGCAATCCCCCTGTGGTTGCCCCTATATATGCTATCGGTTAGCATTAGAGCAAGTAGAAGCAGAACGAGTTTTATACCTGGCAGTTCCAGGCGACATTTATGAAGAATTTTTTGCCGATATATTCATTCAGCAAGTAGTCGATCGATATCAGTTAAAGTTGGTTGTGTTCGATTTTAAAAAAGAGGAGATTGTTATATGGAAGAACTAAATTATGGCGATATAATAAAAAAATTGCTCAAAGAATATCTGAGCTTTCACCCAAAGGAACAATTGCAAGAAACCCAATTAATTATTGACACAGAAAACGATCATTATCTATTAGTTTATGTAGGTTGGAATAATGAAAAACGGATTTATGGCTGTCCCATCCATATAGATATCAAAGATGGCAAAATTTGGATTCACCGTGACTTTACTGAAGCTGGAATTGCTAACGAATTAGTAGCTTTAGGAGTCCCCAAAACTGATATCGTCTTGGGGTTTCGATCGCCATTCGTGCGACAATTTACTGGATTTGCTGTCGTTTAGCTTTGTAGGTTGGGTTGAGGAACGAAACCCAACATCACCCGTGTGGGTTTATGTTTGACGACGTTAGAAAGCAGCTTCCCTGCGGTTTGTGTACTTAGTTGTACTACTGAGCCATCCGCGTTAATGTGGTAGCACCGCGATCAATCTCAGTACTGTAGCACACTGGCATATAGGGGCAACCACAGGGGGTTTGCCCCTACGAACCCGCTATATATAGAGGCAGTGCTACAGTACTGAATCTGTCACTTTTTCGCGGTGCTACCTTTAATTAAGCAGCATTAGCAAGAACTTCAATATAATCACAGAGCGTCGTAGGTTCAGGGATACGATCGCCATATTCCTTAGAGATTTCAAAATGTGCTTCAAGAGCTGATTTCATTTCAGCCTTGACTTCTTCGAGTGTGTAACCTGTAGCAATACAACCTGGCACATCAGGTGCATAGGCAGAATAATTAATTTCTGCTTTTTCGATAATAATTGCATACTTTTTCATAAAAACCTGCAAGCATCTCTCAACCAAGTAGCTTCTGTTGAGTCGAGGGTTGGAGTCAGCTTTTCAACCACAGCTAAGTTATACTGATCTAGCCAATTTCGCTGCTGGGTAGAGAGACGATGAATATCTATCAGCCGCTTGTCAAAGGGGATATAAGTCAGAGATTCAAATCCCAACCATTTTGAACCGTTTTCTGGTGACAAGTCTTTGACTACATAAAGATTCTCAATCCGAATCCCGCCCCAGCCTGGTTCGTAGTATCCAGGTTCTATGCTCGTCACCATACCCGGTTCTAAGGGGACGCTGAAGTGTTTGCTGATGCCGTTTGGTCCTTCATGAACATTCAAGAAAGCACCCACTCCATGTCCCGTGCCGTGTCCGTAGTCTAAACCAGTATGCCAGAGATTCGATCGGGCAATTCCATCTAGTTGTGCCCCTGTGGTGCCCTTGGGAAATGGCTGCATGGCAAGGGTGATGTGAGCTTTGAGCACTTCGGTATAACGTTCGATTTGCGACTGAGTAGGATCGCCGATGATGATAGTGCGGGTGTCGTCTGTGGTTCCACCTGTAAACTGTGCGCCTGAATCAAGCAGTAGAAAAATACCGGGTTGCAACCTGGCTTCAGGGTTGGGTGTGCCATAATGGACGATCGAACTATTGGTTCCAGAGCCTGCGATCGTGTTGAAACTCAAACCAAAAAAGTCGGCTTCTTCAGCGTAAAAGCCCTCAACGGTTTTTGCTACCTTCAGTTCGTCGATCTCGTTTATGCACGCCTGCCGATCGGATATCCATTTTAGCGTGCGTGTCTTAGCGCGACTAGCTTTCAAGTTTGCCTGCTGCATCTGCGCTAATTCTACAGCATTCTTGCGGGCTTTCATGCCCTCAATCGGGTTTGCCCTCAAAAGAATTTGGCAGTTCCCCTGGTTGGAGGTATCACTTAAAATTTGGTAAGTACCCATCGTCGTGTGCTTGGGGTCTAGCAGGACACGACTGGATGGAGCCAAAAGGGATTTGAGCGTTTCGGCATACTGCTCGTAGGGCAGCAGAAGAGTGTGTTTTTCTAATAACTGCCGTAGCTGTGGCTCAATCCGGTGCTGGTTGGTGAACAGAAATGTTTTGTCAGAAGTAACAATAGCATAGGCGATGAAAACAGGATTGTAAGGAATATCCTGACCTCGCAGGTTGAATAACCAGGCAATTTGATCTAATTTGGTGATGAGTAGAATGTCAGCAGGTGCCTTTTGCATGGCTTCTCGGACTCGCCCTAGTTTCTGCGAGATCCCTTCTCCCGTCACCGCATCGGGGAGGTATATAAGATTAGAGTCGGCATAAGGAAGTGATGGCTCAGTTGATCGAGATAGCACCACATCGACTAGATTCTCTGCCACAGGCACCAGTACCACTGCGCTTGGCTCCAGTCGCTTCTGAAACTCTTGAAACTGACTGACAGATATGGTAAATGGATCGTATCCTAAGCGGAAGGTGGTGCCATTTTGGATAGCCTCTCGACCGAGATCTTCTAGCGTTTCCTCTAGAGTTTTGTTTTCTTCCAATCCCACCTTGGAGATTTGAATCAGAGATGAGTCAACCTCCCGCTCGGCTTGCTCGTAATAGCGGGAGTCAACGAATAGCCAGGTGCTAGAGCGCCCTACTAGGAAATCCCCTACCGAGCCAGTAAAGCCACTCACCCATTGGCGACGCTGTCTGGCTTTCGGCAGGTACTCGTTGAGGTGTTCATCGGCAGAGGGAATCAGGTAAGCATCCAAATTATGCTCTGCCATCAGCGCACGTAAAGCGTATATCATGATTGAGAGGTTTCAATGCATCATCAGTTTTCTCATTCTAACGTTAACAAGCATTTAAAGGAGATAATTGATAAAGCTAATCAGCGAATTACTACAGTAATATTGTTTATAAAATGGTCACAGATTGTGAATTTTTGAGCGACGCCCTAGATATTATGTTGCATACTGTTCGATAAGATCGATATACTTTGTTTCACCAGGGCCAAGCACTTTATCTCTACCAAATCGAGCCGCGTATACTCCAATCGCTTCTTCCAGGCTTTGGATAGCCTTTTCGTAATCTTTGATACCGAACTCATAAGAAAATTCAGAAATTATTCGTGTTGGCTGACAAAATTCATCAAGACTATAGTAGTCTTTCCATACAATTGCGTCAGGTGTCACTAAGACATTGATATGGATTGAGTCACAAAATGTTAAACCACAAATACAAACAAACATAGGATAAAAACTGGAGCGCTTAACACTGGCTTTTAAAGCTGTGTAATTTATAGGTAAATTGGTAATAAATTTTTCATTACCAATTGCTCTAGAGAGATCTAGAGTATTAATTATAGCATAGAAAAATAAACGAAGTTTACGTTCACCATCTGACAAGTTAACTCCTTGTCGCGGTAGTTCAAGGTGAAATGCTAAGTCATCCATTATAAAGCAATACCGTTGTATTTTATCACTAGATGAACAAACACGGACACATCTGGAACTATCGATCGTCCGCCAAAGCTACAGCGTAGCATATATAGGGGCAACCACAGGGGGATTGCCCCTACAGACCGCTATATGTAGAGGCAGAGCCTCTCAAACAGCGTTCCCAGGCAGAGCCTGGGAACGAGAAAACGAGAAAAAACACCGATTGCAGGGCTACGTTACCCAAGGTAATGCATGGATTTGTTTGTCAGTTAACGCCAATTATCCCAATTTTCATTGAAAATCGATGCACCAGGAAAAGCAGTGGGGTTGTCATTTTCTTCTAGTTGCCTTTGTAAAGCTTCTAGTTGTAGCCCCCGTTGAGGAAGTTTATCCACCAATTGGTAAGGCATTATTCCTTGTTTCAGTGCAAAATCAGCAGTAGTAGCTGCGGCGGCTCCGGCTGACCATTCATAAGAATGCACTCGATAAGCTGCTGCGGCAATATGGCTGGTGGCAATAGTTTTACCAGCAACTAACATATTATCTATTTTTTGGGGAATCATTGCTCGCAGAGGTATCTCGAAGGGATAAGCGGCACTAGCACCCTGTCGCTCACCCGGAAAATCTTTGTTACCAGGAAGTTCTGGTGGCGTCATCGCCATGCAGGGGTGGAAGTCGATCGCATAGTGTCCGATGCCCACAGAATCAGGATAAATGCGAGAGCGCGATCGGCTTTTGACTTGATCTGGAGACAGTTTACCACTCAAGACAGCAGGTGTTTCCCAACCAGCGAGGAATGTCCACAAGCGGCTATAAATATCCGGTGGCAAAGTTTTCTTATAATAATCATCGCGGTAGTTATGACGAGAAATGTCTATTTCCGAGATGGTAAAACCATCAGAATAGCCATAGGAAGGTCTACCGATAATCCGGCGGGCTTCCCGGATGTAAGGATATTTCGACAACCCATGCACCGTACCCATCGGCGAATCCAACCCAGTTAGATAGCGGTTATTCGGCTGCGGCTTCTTCACATCAGGACCTAGTTGAGAATCAGTTTTCCCAGCTACCAGCCAGTAGAAATAACCCTGTGCAATTTGTTCAGCATCCCGTAAGCTATCCGTCCGCAATCCCCCCATCCATCCTCCAGGCGTCAATTGCCCAGTGGATTGCAGTTGTTCGCGGTCTAAAATTAGGTTATCGGCAGAGGTTCCTGGACGGTAATCGTTGCCCCATGTCCAGTTCTGCATGGAGATATCCCCTGGTACGGGACTGGTAAACTCTAGCCCACCGAATTTATCCGGATTGCCAGTGCCATCACTCCAAATGCGACGGTAAGTAAATACTAAGGGAAAACTGGCTAGTCGCTTCAATTCATAACTGTAGTAGGGCGCATATTTAAAATAAAACATTGGCGCTGTGTTGATTCGGGGAAATGAGGTTGCCTGCATGGCAAAGGTATAGGTAAACCCCTGAGTACAGTAGGGATTATCGGTTGTACTAGAGGAAGAAGGGTTGAATGCAGAGCGAGGATCGACACCCAAACGGTAAGGCACATCGGCAAGAGCGATTAGTTCCCCTGTTTCGGTAGCGTCAACCACGTACCAATCGGGTGCAGGTTGGGTTTGCTGAGTTGTTTTGGCAGATTTAAGGTGTACGAAGCGGATAATCTGTTTCTCAAATCGGGGTGAATTCTCATACCGATAGGAATCTTCGATGGTTTGAGACAGCGGCTCGGTATTCACAGGTGGGGTACCGGGGGCTTGGCGATGTTGGATGGCGATCGCACTTTGAATCTGTTGCCCAACCTCCCCTGTTAACGGGGGGGTAATCTCCAACTCCTTAATCACAGTGTTAGGGAACCATTTCAGCGTGCCTTTGCCCTGTGCGGCAGCATCTTTTAGCATAGAAAACAGCAGTTTGTTACCATCGCGGGGTATAAAACAAACTTCACTAACCCAGCATTTTCCAGGATTGAGTGTACCGTAGTAGCTAGAGATGCGTTCTCGCAATTTTAGATAGCCGCGAGGGTAAACTAGGCGCTCTCGCTGGGTGCCTCGCTCGTCTAAGGCTGAAACTCCTTGAGAAGAAATTTGTCCTCCTACCCAGTCAGTAATCTCAGTCAAGCAAACTGTTCTTCCAGCCAGCAAGCTTTCATAGGCTGCGGCAGCCCCAGCAAGTCCACCTCCCACAACCAAAATTTCACAGGTAACGTCTTTATCTGGCGCTCTCTGTGGCGTGGCAAGGGCGGCTGGAATAGCTGACTCGAGTAAAGTTAAGCTTAGGATGAGGTTAATTAGCGATCGGTGCATGGTCATGCGGTCTATTCGTGCAATATAAATCTCACACAAAGCTAACAAAGTTTATAGTTACTTTTGTTCTGATTTTAATACTCAACTAGCAAGGTTCAATCCCTTGCTTAACTTAGGGTGAATTCCTTCTAGGGATTGACATGGGGCGATCGCTAGGATATAATGGGGAAATTAACAGCTTTATCCTCCATGAGCGAAACTGTCTACATCGAAACCAGCATCTTGGGATACCTAACTGCCAGATCGACCAAAAACCTTATCCTGGCGGCAAACGTTGAGGTAACGCGAGACTGGTGGGAAAATTATCGCGGGGCTTTTGACCTTTACGTCTCGCAAATTGTTTTGGATGAAGCAGCCTTGGGTGACTCAGAGATAGCTGCGAAGCGGCTTGAGATTTTGCAGGATATTGCATTACTAGAACCGAAGGAGACGGCTCTTGAACTGGTGATTAAATTTTTAGAAAGAAGTAACCTTCCAGATAAAGCTGCTAATGATGCGGCACATATTGCCCTAGCTACCGTTCACGGTATAGACTATCTTCTAACGTGGAACTGTAAGCACATAGCAAATGCCCAGATTCAAAAAAAGCTCAAAGAGATTTGTGCTGACTTTGGGTACGAGCTACCAACGATTTGCACGCCTTATGAACTAATAGGAGAATAGCAAATGCTGACAAATGAGATTCTGGAAGAAATTTATCAATTTCGGGAAGCTCATGCTAAATCATTTAATTATGATGTAGCGGCTATGTTTGCAGACTGGCGCAAGAGACAAATTGAAAGTGGTAGACAGTCAGTAACTCTACCCCCGAAGAAGACATCTGACAAATCGCTGCACCCAACCGCCTAAGAAGCTAATTGCGGGAATTCCCCCTCTGTACTAAGTCTCTCAAGGTGATTTCTTATTTTCTTCATATAAAGGGGCTGGTTTTTGTTTAATCCTCTCGGCGATCGGTCTCACTCTTTCTACTACTTGGATTAAGTATTTGTAGTCTGGAACCTTACCATTGGTTATATAGCCTGCCGATTCTGCTATACTTGGAGAAGCTGCCTTCATCGCCGTCTGAATTGCCTCTTGTTGGTTTCGCTCTACTGTTGGGCTTACTAGCACTACTCCTGGGGGAATATTATGTCGATCGGTGTAGAGGATACGGAACTGAGTCTGACTAAATTCAGAACGGTATAGCTCAAACTCAGCTTTGGACAAAGCTCCTGCTGCCACTTCACCGTTGCTAATCCACTCCAGAACTGTTTTGGGTGTGGGCGCAAAATGTACTTCTGCTAGAGTTGTACCATAAAGGTTGTAGATAGGAAGATAATATCCGGTAGCAGAACCAACTTCGCCCAGGGCAAGCACTTTATCTTCTAAATCACTCAGCTTTTGGAAGGGACTGTCCTTGAGTACCACAATCACTGAGCGTAAATCTTTAACTCCTGCCATAGGAAAAAGAGGTAAATATTGCTGCCCAGCAATGGCAATAGCGGCTAATCCAGGAGGAGCAAATACTAAAGACCAAATTTTCCTCTTGATTTGTTCTAGTGCCTTAAGTTCGTTATAGGCAGGCTCTAATTCAATCAGGGTTTTTAACTCAGCACCTAAATAGTTGGTAAAAGGAGCCAGTTGGTCTATTGTGCGAATTCCTCCACCATAACTCACTAACCCAATAACTAATTTTCCCGGCGGTGGGGGCGGGGGTGTAGCACAAGCGGTTAGTAGTAATAGCAGCTGTACAAGGAAGATACGGCGTGAAAGCATGTAGGAGAGATACACAACATCGATCGCTCAACTACTTTACACCATCATGCATAAATTGATATACTGCGATCGGGCTCTATGCTCAGAGCCTAATCGTCCTTTTGTTTCAGAATACTAAGATATGTTAAGAAATATTAAGTTATCAACCAAATTTAACTTACTTTTAATGTTAATCTTTATCACAAGCATAGCAGTAAGTGGTTGGACTTTGTCTACAATTCTAGAAGGCAATGCTGAAAATAATATAACTTCCAAGGCGTTGATACTGCTGCAAACGATGAACGCGGTACGAGACTACACCAACACTGAAATTACGCCAGAGTTAAATGCTAGATTAGATACAGAAGAACAGTTTTTGCCTCAAACAGTGCCAGCATTTTCAGCACGAGAAGTTTTTGAAAAATTCCGATCGGCCAAAGAATATTCTAATTTTTTCTATAAAGAAGCAACCATCAATCCCACGAACCCTAGAGATAAAGCCGACGAGTTTGAATCACAAATTGTCGCGAGTTTTCGCAATCAACCTTCTGTAAAACAAGTGACAGGGTTTCGGTTCTTTCCTGGCGGAGATCTGTTTTATGTTGCCCGCCCTCTGGCTATTACCCAAGAAAGTTGCCTCCGCTGTCATAGTACCCCAGAGGCTGCCCCTAAGAGCCAAATAAATACTTACGGTAAAGACAACGGTTTTGGGTGGAAGCTGAATGACATCATTGCCGCTCAAATTATATCAGTTCCAGCTAGTGCGGTTCTTAATAGTGCGCGGCAATCGTTATCTTTAGTCATGGCTATTTTAATTGGCATTTTAGCTGTAGGTATACTGCTGGTTAATTTTTTACTTAGACGCACTGTCATTAACCCCTTGAAACAGATGTCTCATACAGCAAAAGAAGTTAGTACGGGTAATATGGATGCAGAATTTGAGCATAAATCGAGTGATGAAATAGGTATATTAGCAGCATCATTTAACCGAATGAAAGTTAGTCTGCAAATGGCTTTAAATATGCTCAATCAGGGTAATAATTCCCAGTTTTAGGCGCTAGGTTTTTTTGAGAAAACTATTGCAAACGCAGATGAACACTGATTCCTCCTGACTCCTGACTCCTGACTCCTGACTCCTGCTGTATATGTCAGGAGAGCAAACGGCGACGAAACTCAAGTGCCTGTTGTGGGTTAGGAATTTGTGTTGCCAAAGCCTCTATAAGTTGGGTTGGCGAAATCCCAGGGTTCTGGTTAAGAGTACGCTTGCAGATAAAACTAGCGATCGGACCAAGGAAATTGCTCAATTCTTGTTCGCAACGACGGGTAAAACCGGGATCGACTTGGATTGACGTAACCGTCGAGGGTGCCATGTTCACAGTAGGAAACTCAGATGCGGGCGGTTTAACTTGAGTGTTCGCATTAGCGAGAGCTTTTTGGATTTGTTGGCGAAACTCTGCCTGTCGGTGGAGAGGAATATGAACCACCAGACGATCGACAAAATCTTGAGGTGTCAGAGCTTGTTTAAAGGCTTGTTTTAGTAATAACTTACTAATCGGACCAATAGCTTCACTCAGAAGTGCCTCTAGTTTAGCTCGTAACTCAGTCGGTATATTAAAATTAAGGTTTATAGTTACAGAACTACTGGAGGTTGTGCCAGACAAAGCTATCGTAGGAGAGCTAAAATTGGTGATGTTTTTCAGGGCATTTAGTACCTCTGCTGCCGATTGGTAACGCCCAAGACAATCTCTGTATATCATTTTGTTTAATACTGCTGCCAGTTGCTCGCTGACATTTACCTGGTTCTGCCAGATCAAATTACCTGTATAAGCATCTTGTGGTAGTTGGAGCGGAAATAAGCCAGTTAGTGCTTGGATCGCCGTCATACCTAAGGCGTAGATATCGCTATTAAGTCGAGGATGACCTACTGCCTGTTCTGGTGGTATGTAGCCATTTGTACCAATCACAACCGAGGCTGTGGAGGCGATACCCAGTCCCACAGTAGTTGCTAAGTGAGTGCCAATTTGCTTTACAGCGCCAAAGTCAATCAGGACAAGCTTGTTATCTTGTTGTCGCCTAATGATGTTGTGGGGTTTGATGTCGCGGTGGATGACACCGTGGCCATGAACAAATTCCAGTGTTTTTAAGACATCCTGTAAAATACCAAGGACTTGGGGTTCAGACATCTGTGTTCCGGGCGGCATTTCGTCACGCAAGGGATGTCCTTCAATCAGTTCCTGCACCAGGTAAAACTCTTGATTCTCCTCAAAATAAGCTAGTAACTGGGGAATTTGGTCATGCCTGCCTAAATTCTCCAGTGTTTGGGCTTCACTGTTGAATAAGCGCCGAGCTAATTCCATAAACTGGCTGTTGTTAGTCGCAGGCATGAGATGCTTGACGACACATTTTGGGCTACCAGGGCGTTGTGTGTCTTCTGCTATATAGGTTTGAGCAAATCCCCCTGAACTGAGGGCTTTGATAATTCTATAGCGACCTTTTAGTTCTTGTCCTATCATAGGCTTGTCACCGGTAATTAGATCCTAACAGAGCCACAGCTTAGGGTGCGAATCTAGCGCTCTACTCAATTTTTAATAGGGCTTGGTAGAGAGTTTAACAACCAACCGGTTGCTCCCAAGATTAACAACAACGGCGTTAACCAATCCCCCCAACGTACATATAAAGTTTGAGTTTGCCGCCGATAAATCGTTGCGGCATGAATTTCATAGGTGTTACTCCCAGATTTCCATATAATTCTGCCGTGGGGGTCGATAAAGCCAGAATAGCCTGTATTAGTTGACGATAATAGCCAGCGATCTGTTTCAATTGCCCGCATCACATCTTGGGCGAAGTGCTGAGTAGGCATAATCTTACTATAATGGGCATTGTTAGAGGCTGTGAGGATAAATTGCCCACCCGCAGCAGCTTGATACCGGAAAATTTCAGCAAAAGCAGACTCAAAGCAAATACCAACAATAGCACGACCAATAGGAGTATCAAACACCTGGGATGGCTTCCCAGCAGCTAAATGAGCGTCTAGAGGGGAAAGTCGGGAAATTAAACCACCGACAAATTGCTCAAAGGGAATATATTCCCCTAAAGGCACTAGCTTTACTTTGTCGTAGCGACTGAAAGTTTCGCCTTTGCCTGTAACAGTAAATAAGCTATTAGTCAAACTTCTCCCTTGTTCTCCCAATGCTCCCACCCAGGCAAGGACGCCCTTTTCCAAGATAGCTGAGTAGAAGGAACTGTTAATCTTGTCTTGCCCCGACCACAAAAAAGGCAAAGCAGTTTCAGGAGTAAGAACCGCATCAACACCAAGGGATGCCAAAGTTTTGTAGCCGCTGGTGTACCGTTCTAAAGCGCGACTGAGCCCACCCGGATACAGCTTAATTTCATTAGGAATATTACCTTGAATAATGCCAACTTTCAGCGCTGTTGCTGGAGATTGTATCAGGGGACGGCTATACAGTCCAAAACCTACGAGGTGTAAACCCACCAATAACCCAGCGGCGATGCTTAAGTACCTCCAATTGGGAGAGGTTTCCTTCTGGGCGTCTTCTTTCCCTTTCCCTAGTAAAGCTTCAGCAATAAAACCATTCACTGCGACAATAGCTGCTGTCACTGTAAATGGACCAGACAGTTGACCGAGGTGTAAAATAGCTAGATTGTGAGGACTTTGGGTATAAGAAAGGGAACTCCAGCACATTGGGCCACCAGTCCAAAGAGATTCCAAGCCACACCACAAAGCAACGCCTATGAGAACGTCAAGATAACTATTTCGGATGATTAAATTAGTGGTGGGTTTGATTTTTTTGTGCAGATGAGCAAACCTTAACCAATCCCAAGAAATAGTAAATCTAAAATTTAAAATCCCTCTCATGGCAGTTGCCCAGATGGCGACTAAGATGGCTCCCCAGAGGGTGATGAATAGCCAGCAAAAAAATGCGATCGCTAAACTCGCCAACCAAGGAACTCCCATCCAAGTCATAGGGTGAATGCCAGTAATCCAGGATAGGGCTATGCCGTGGTAGCCAATTCCCCACACTAAGCCCAAAATGGCGGCTGGGGGTTGGTTTTTACTAACACCTGAACGCCTAGAACAGACTGCTATCCATAGGGGTACTAAGGCAATCCACGCTAGGAACCAAGCAGACACCGGGGCGACAGTAAGCCCCATCAAAATACCACCAACTAAACTTTGAACTATTTGGGATGAAGCATGAAAATAATTCAATCCAGGCAATAATATTGGTTTTTTCATACTTCATTCTTTATCCTTCGCTCCCAGTTAACAGTCAACAAAAAACGAGTTAAACAAATAGGCTCTCCAATACTTAGTGCGATCAATTTTACTAATCAATTAGCTCTCCGCTTGAACAGAGAGAAACTCAAGGCTTTCAAATTAATATGTTGGGTTTCGTACCTCAACCCAACCTACAACTGCCTCTACATATAGCGGCTCGTAGGGGCAATCCCCTGTGGTTGCCCCTATATATGCTAGCCCTGTCAAGGTGACGAGAGTAACCTTTCAACTCGTTCCCAGGCTCAGCCTGGGAACGAAGGCTTTGAGGCAGAGCCGACAATCTTCTCGTTTCTCGTTCCATCGCTAAAGGAGGAAATGAGTTTGAACACCGATTGCTCCTGCGGTGGTGTTCCCGAGTGGTGTCGGCTCTGCCTCCTTTCCAGCATTCCCAGGCAGAGCCTGGGAACGAGAAAACGAGAAAACTGCCAGAGAGGAGTAAGAGTCGGATTTTCTGCTCTTTCTCCCCTTCTCCCTGCTCCCCTCCTGGGAGGGGCTGGGGGTGGGTAGGAG
>CASBRB010000180.1 GCA_949127975.1 Oscillatoriales cyanobacterium PMM_0019
TAATTTCCCGATTGCTCAAGTAACGGGCGATCGCATCATCGAGAGAAGGAAGCAGGACGCCACGTTCGCTCCCGAGAACGCTATAGCTAGGACGGGGTGCGGCAAAGCCCAAGTCTCGCATCGGTCGGGCTATCACTCTCCCTGCCTCAACACCAGCAAGCTTGGCAGTCATTCGCGCCAGATCAGCCCAGGCGATCGCGCCAGGGTTAGCGAGGTGCCAGACACCGCGTTCGCCATCAATTAACAGGTCAAGACTGGCATTTACCAAATCCGGGATATATGTGGGCGAGACGACCGCATCCTCTGCGGCTACGAAAGTATGCCCAGCAGCCAACTGGCGCAGAGCAATAGTGACGAAGTTGTACTCATCCCACGGTCCGAAAAATGCACTGGTGCGGACTACGAGCGACGAGGGCAGAGACTCTAAAACCCGCTTCTCCGCTTCAGCCTTGCTGCGCCCATACACGTTAAGGGGTGCGACGGCGTTACTCTCTAGGTATGGGGTAGTGTACGCCCCATCGAATACGAGGTCTGATGAAAAAATGAGTAGCCTCACCCCTAGACTTGCACAACCAGCAGCCAGGATTGCTGGTCCCCGTGCGTTCACAAGACGGCACAATTCAGGTTCGCGCTCTGCATCGTCCACTCGAACATACCCAGCAGCATTCACTACTGCCCAAGGATTTAATTCCGTTAATACCTCCTGGACAGATGCGGGGTCGGTGATATCCATCTCCTGGCGTGTGAGGAGGCGGTAGGGAATGCCCCGCTGTTCGCATACTCGGGCAAAAGCACTGCCTAGAGTTCCAGTAGATCCGGTGATTAAGAGCGGACGCACCACTCGCGCTGCGTATGCCTGTAAGGCTATAGATTTTGGATTTGCCATTTTTTCTAATCCAAAATCGTTTGGACAACAACTAACTGGCGGATAAACCAGCCTTGAGGGTCGGTGCCACCATCCTGGCACGTCGAGGACAGGGTGGTCGGGTTTAAGTCCGGCTGCGAGCTCGCGCACCATCTGGGCAAGTGCCGTGGGACGTGGGCGGGGTCCACGCAAGTCAAACACGCCGGATTCGTAGTGGTTGGACTCGCGGGTAACCAAACTATTCCAGTTATATGCACCGAGGAGAGACCAAGCAGTCACCGCCCGCACATCCACGCCCTCGCACCGCAGATCCTCTGCAGCGTCCCAGACTTCCTTGAGCCAGCGCAGTTGCTCCTCGCGGGTGCAGCCGATGTGTACCTCGGTTACTGCAATTGGCAGCCCGTAACGTTCCCATGTCTCTTGCATCAGTGCCCGTGGTCCCGAACCGTAGGTGCAGACACGCACCGCCTCTACATCTGCATATTCGTGCCGTCCGTTGCCCCCATGCAATCCGGCTGGGTAATTTTCCAGCCGCTCGTCCAGGAAGCGATCGCTGGTCACGTAGTGGTTGATCCCGATCGTGTCCGGCGTACAAAATTCATCAAGGAACAGCTGCAATTGAGCCTCACTAACACCGAGGCTACGCAAATATTGCCCCATTGGGTCGTCGCGGTTCACGCGGCCACACAGCAGATCGAAGCTCAACCAACGACGCTCATTTTCAAACTCTGCCTGATACGCCAGCTTGGGTGTGCTGTAGATTTTACCTAAGTCTTCGGTCTGCACGAGTTGTGCGGCAGGGTTTACCTCTCGGATGGCTCTCATTGAGAGTACAATGGCACGGCATTGGTTCAGCAGCGCTTGTGCAAATGTTAGACCGTCACGTCCATGAGGGTACCAGTGACCGTACAATCCGCTGAATCGCGCCGTAGTTAGTGGCTCGTTGACGGGTGTGTAACTGTCTACCCACGGATAGCGCTCGGCAACCGCACGAGCGTACAATGCAAGTTTTTCGGGGAAAGCCGGATCGATCAGGCTGGTGTGGCTCGGACCGCTGCCGTGGTGAACTAAACCAACAATCGGGCGGATGCCGAGTTCTCGCAAACGTCCCAGTCGCTCATCAGCCCACGACCAATCAACACTTTCCATCCCATTAGGCGCGGTGCGTTCCCACAGTACGGGGTAGCGGATGGCACGCACACCAAGTTCTGCAAACAGATCTAGGTCATCTAAGCGTGCCGCGTGACCATTGCGCTCCAACTGGTCGAAATATCGATCGCCGACACGGTTAACCGTACACTCCACTCCAGCCCACACCTCTAGAGGTTGAATAGCACCTAGCTCTATCGTCATCAGTGTCCTTTATTTATAGTTCACGCTTCATAGATAAGGGAGCAGACGATGGTTGCACCGGGAGTGGGTTGACAAGGGGGTTCCCCACTCCCACTCCTTACTCCCTACTCCCCCATCACAGTAGTTGTTTGCTGCCGATCTGTTTGTAGACGGCGAGAGCCTGAGCTACGCATTGATCCATGTTGTAATACTTGTAGGTTGCCAGCCGCCCCACAAAATACACCCTAGGAGTTGCATCAGCCAGCACCTTGTATTTCTTGTACAATTCGGTATTCTCTGGACGTGGCACGGGGTAGTAAGGATCGCCCGAATCACGCGGAAACTCGTAGACGATGCTAGTTTTAGAGTGTTCTTGTCCCGTCAGGTACTTGAACTCTGTGATGCGGGTGTAGAGGTGTTCGTTGGGGTAGTTCACCACTGGCGCTGGCTGGAACACGGGGATGTTGTGCGTCTCATGCTTAAACTGTAGCGATCGGTAAGGCAGTTTGCCGTGGCGAAAATCGAAGAACTCATCGATTGGTCCGGTGTAGATCGTTTCGCGACAGGGGATGGCTTTCTCTATTTCACGGTAATCTGTGTTCAGCATAAATTTGATGTTTGGGTGAGACAACATGTTCTCAAACATCTGAGTAAACCCATACAGGGGCATTGCCTGGTATGTATCCGTGAAGTAGCGTGAGTCCCGGTTGGTGCGGGTTGGGATGCGGGCAATTACTGACTTATCGAGTTCAGATGGGTCCAGCCCCCATTGTTTGCGGGTATAGTTCCGGAAGAACTTCTCGTAGAGTTCTCGCCCCACTTTACTTACTACTACATCTTCTGAAGTGCAGATATACTCTTTGGGTTCTGCCACCGAGCGGAAAAACTCTTCCACCTGAAACGAGGTGAGGTTCATGCCGTAGAGCTTGTTGATAGTATCGAGGTTAATCGGGATGGGAAGCAGTTGTCCATCTACGCTAGCAAGAACCCGGTGTTCGTAGGAGCGCCATTCAGTGAACTTTGAGAGGTACTCTAAGACTTCGCGAGAGTTGGTATGAAAGATGTGTGGTCCGTATTTGTGGACGAGGATGCCCGAGCGATCGTAGTGGTCGTAAGCATTCCCGCCTATGTGGTTGCGCTTGTCCACAATCAAAACTTTCTTACCAGATTGACTTGCTAGTCGCTCAGCTATGACGCTGCCAGAGAACCCTCCTCCGACAACTAGGTAATCAAACAGGAACTCTCTGGTAATGATGCCAGGAGCCTGCCCGATACCTGCCTGTTGTCCTGTCTTACCATTGGTAGCAGATTCTTTAGCACCCATTGCCGACTCTATCAGTTGCCACATGGATGTCCAAGTGCGATCCCAAGAAGTTTGCTCTAAGAAGGCATCAACCCGACTCAGCCATCCTGACTCTAAGGAGTCTTCTGCCATCGCTGCCGAACCACAAGCGACGAACGACTCAACGGTATCTGCGATCCGCACCAGTTTCTCCTGCCCATAAGGACGAACCACGTCCCGTATTGGTGTAGATACTACAGGCTTACCTGCTGATAGGTACTCTGGTGTTTTAGTAGGACTAATAAAGCGCGTTGACTCGTTGTTTGCGAACGGCAGCATTGCTAGATCCCACCCTGCTAGATAGGCGGGCAGGTCTTTATAGTCTTTACCACCGAGATAATGGATATTCTCTCTGCGCGGCAGAATTGCCGGATCTATTTTGACAACTGGTCCAATCATCACTAGATGCCAGTCTGGTTGCGCTGCGGCTATGCCATCGAGTAGTTCGATATCCATGCGCTCGTCTATTACCCCAAAAAAGCCTAGGCGCGGATGAGGAATATGCGCTTGATCGACTGGATCGGAGTTGATGTTCCTTGCCGTAGCAAAGTGTGCTACATCTACACTGCTGGGAAATGCATAGACGTTTGGATGCTGGTTACGTTTGGCTTCGTAAAGGCTTTGTCCCCCTGTAAACACCAAGTCAGCACGACGGAAAACTTCGGCTTCATATTCTTTTAGCTTAGGGGATGCGCCTTTAAATGCAGACAGCTCATCCATGCAGTCATACACAACTGCCACTGGTTTCAGGTGTTGTGTACAACCGATCGCCATCGGCGTGTAGTACCAACAGATGTACTTGCTTATACCGTACTCTGCAAATAGATCATCTATCAGCACCTGTTGAGCGGCACATTTCTCATCTTCGCTGAGTCCCTCATGCAGATGCGGCACTACAACCCACACTCCGCTTGAGTCCACAGTAACTTCTAGCCGTACTACTGGATCTGGGCTAAAAATCGGCTCTTCGATAAAAAATACCCGTCTTCCTAGACTACAGCGAGTCAAAAGATGTTGGGGTCGTTGTAAGACAAAATTCCAACGCAAATGGGATAGACAAACTAGATCGGGCGTGTTTTTTGTAGCAATTTGGGTAGCGCTCTTATTCTTAGACGAAACTTGA
>CASBRB010000181.1 GCA_949127975.1 Oscillatoriales cyanobacterium PMM_0019
GGGCTAGGGGTGGGTTGCCCCTATATAAACTGAAAACTCTTAAAAATCTGCGACTATGAGAGAGCGCAGAGGGTCAACTAACGGAGGAACAAGCAAATTTGTGCGAAAATATTGTAAAAACTAGATGTCGATGCTACCTCCAGGAGGCAGAGCCGACAATTTCCTTTTTTCCAGCCCGCCCCGGTGCCCCTACGAACCCGCTATATATAGAGGCAGTACATAAGTCCTGTGTATATGTAAAAATCTAGATGGCTCGATCGGTACTGGGTGAACTAAATGCTAGGGACAATACTTGGTGGGCGCTACAAAATCATAGATTCATTAGGTAGCGGGGGGTTTGCGGAAACTTATCTGGCATCAGATATCCATCTGCCTAATCATCCTGTCTGTGTTGTCAAACGGCTTCAACCTAATGTTATTAATCCTACATCTTTGCACTTATTTGACAATGAAGCAAAAGTTCTCTACCAGTTAGGAAAACATGACCAAATCCCGCAACTGTTAGCTCACTTTCAAGAAAATAAAGGATTTTATTTAGTTCAAGAATTTATTGAGGGACACGATCTTAGTGAAGAAATAACCCCAGGTACGCGCCAAATTGAAGATTATGTGATTAAATTTTTGCAAGATATTTTAAAAATATTAGAGTTTGTCCATGAAAACAATGTCATTCACCGGGATATTAAACCCTCTAATATCAGACGGAGAAAAGATGGAAAAATTGTTTTAATTGACTTCGGAGGAGTGGCAATGGTTGTGAAGGCTCCGGAACAGGGTGTTCTCTCTATAGATGCATTGAATCCTATCGTGGGCACTCCCGCCTATATGCCAGCAGAACAAAAGCTTGGCAATCCGCAGTTTTGCAGCGATATCTATGGGGTGGGGGTAATTGGAATTTTGGCTTTGACAGGTATTCCACCGCATAAATTACCAAAAGACTCCAATCAGGATTTTATCTGGCGAAATCAGGTACAGGTAAGCCAGAAGTTAGCAGATATTTTAAATAAAATGGTGCGCTATTCTTTTGAATGGCGCTACCAGTCAGTAATGGAAGTATTGGCAGAAATAGACTTATTAGTTAATGATTTAAACGTTTTGCATTTGCCAAGTAATCAAAAGCCGCTGCCAACAGAGGAAACGATGACTTGGCAATTTAATCAAACTATAGAACCAGAAAATGAAGAAGCGGAAATTATTTTTAGTCAAGCGCAGGAGTTATTAAAATTAAAACAGTATTCTTCAGCACTGTCGGAGTTTGGCAAAGCAATTGCCATCAAGCCTGAATATGTTGAAGCTTGGTATTACCAAGGCAATGCTTTAAAAAGTTTACAACGATATTCAGATGCGATCGCTTCCTATGATAAAGCACTCCAAATCGACCCTCAATATGCTGAAGTTTGGTATAACCGAGGCTTTGCTTTGTATAAATCGCGACAATACTCAGAAGCGATCGCATCCTATGATAGATCGATCGCAATCAACCCTGAATATGCCGAAGCTTGGAACAACCGAGGGAACGGGCTATATAAGTTAAAGCGATACCCAGAGGCAATCGCTTCATACGACAAAGCCCTGCAAATTCAACCTAACTATGCTGAAGCTTGGAATAATCGAGGTTGGGCTCTCAAGGAATTGCCAAAGTACATTCAAGCAATTGCCTCCTATGAAAAAGCCATTGAAATTAAACCTGACTTTGCTGTAGCTTGGTATAACCGAGGCTATGCACTATATCAATTGAAACGGTACTCTGATGCCATCGCCTCGTTTGATACAGCTATTAAAATACAGCCTAAGGATGCTGAAGCTTGGCATAACCGAGGCAATGCCCTATATAGATTACAAAGATATTATGAAGCACTCACTTCTTATGAAAAAGCCCTGCAAATTCAGCCTAACTATTTGGAGGCGTTGATTATGCGAGGCAATTTATTATATAAATTAAAACGTTATGAAGATACACTTGCTTCCTGTGACAAAGCAATTGAAATTCAGCCTAACCATCCTGACGCTTGGCTTATCCGAGGCTGGGCGCTAGAAAACCTGGAACAGTATTTAGATGCGCTTCTCTGTTATAACAAACTCGTTCAAATTAACCCTGACGATGCGGTAGTGTGGCATAGCAAAGGGAGTGCGCACTCTAAATTACAAGGATATTCAGATGCCCTTGTTGCTTATAATAAAGCAATTCAGATTAACCCTAAGTATGCGGTGGCGTGGCATAACCGAGGGGAGACGCTATATAATTTAGAACGGTACGAAGAAGCACTCGCATCCTATGATAAAGCCGTTGAAATCAAATCAGACAATGCTGTGGCGTGGCATAACCGAGGGTTGGTGCTAGAGAAATTGCAACGCTACTCGGAGGCGATCGTTTCCTATAAAGAAGCGGTTACAATTAAACCTGACTATGCTGAAGCTTGGCATAACCGAGGCTGGGCGCTTTATAAAGTGCAAGATTACTCAGAAGCGCTTGTCTGTGAGGACAAAGCCATTCACATCAATCCTGAAGATACTGTGGCTTGGTATCACCGAGGCTTAGTGCTAGATAAATTGAAATGCTACTCAGAGGCGATCGCTTCCTATGAAATAGCGGTTAAAATTCAACCTGACTATTTTGAAGCTGGGTATAATCTAGGCATAGCCCTCAGCCATGTGCAACGCTACTCAGATGCCCTCGCCTCTTTTGACAAAGTTATTCACATTAAATCTGACTATGCTGAAGTATGGTATCATCGAGGTGTAGCTCTAGAAAACTTGCAACGTCACTTAGACGCACTTGCCTCTTATAACAGAGCGATTAAAATCAACCCCAATTACCAATCTGCCATAGAGAGTCGCACCCAATTGCAGAATAAATTGAATAAGCCGGGATGGCGAGGATGGTTAGGAAAATGAACAGACTAAAAAAATCAGAACAATTACTCCGAAATAACGAAATACAGAAGAATCTTTACAAGAAGTCACTTCTAGAAATGGCAGTCCAAATCTGGCAAATATACCCAACCGAGTCACTCTACCAAATCTTATCTAACTGGGGAGATATCGTAACTGTAGCTGAAGAAATACCTATACACGCACAGCGTTACTTTTCCTGGGCAATCAACTTAGATGAAGGCTTTATTGATGAAGTTTTTGATTTAGAGGAATTTACTGCTGGGGAAAATTTGAGGATGGCGAGAGAAACTTATCAAAAAAACTCTAGCACAGACCTCCCGAATATACTGGAGGCTATGAAATGGTTCCTCAAGCAATTTAATTCTTTGCCAAATTAGCACTAGCTGCCCACAGCTCTTATGCCTTGTCGTCAGAGCCGGTCGCTGGATAAGTTTATCCGGAACCACAGACAATTGACTAGACTGAAAATAACTGCTCGTGCGTTCAGCGCAGAACTGCTGATATATACAAATGCAAACTCTGGACAAATCACTGCAACAAACCGATCGCCCTCTGATTATAGCTGGAAAGACTTTCTCATCTCGCCTGATGACGGGTACAGGCAAATATCGCAGCATTGAGGAAATGCAGCAAAGCATTGCAGCTAGCGGTTGCGAAATTGTTACTGTTGCCGTGCGTCGGGTGCAAACCTTAGCTCCTGGACATGAAGGGCTGGCTGAAGCCTTGGATTGGAAAAAAATCTGGATGCTGCCTAACACTGCTGGCTGTCAAACTGCTGATGAGGCTATTAGGGTAGCACGATTAGGGAGAGAAATGGCTAAAATGTTGGGGCAAGAGGATAATAATTTTGTCAAGTTAGAAGTAATTCCTGATCCTAAGTATCTGCTGCCTGACCCAATTGGTACACTAGAAGCGGCAGAAAAGCTAGTAAAAGAAGGCTTTGCCGTGTTGCCTTATATTAATGCTGACCCAATGCTGGCTAAACGCCTAGAAGAAGTTGGTTGTGTGACGGTGATGCCCTTAGGTTCGCCTATCGGTTCAGGACAGGGAATCAAAAATGCTGCCAATATTCAAATAATTATTGACAATGCAGGTGTTCCTGTGGTAGTGGATGCTGGTATTGCTACGCCCAGTGAAGCAGCACAGGCGATGGAGATGGGGGCGGATGCTCTGCTGATTAATACGGCTATAGCCCAAGCCCAAAACCCAGTAGCAATGGCTCGCGCTATGGGCATGGCAACCGAAGCGGGGCGTCTAGCTTACTTAGCCGGAAGGATTCCAGTTAAATCTTACGCCAGTGCCAGTTCCCCCTTAACTGGCAAGATATCTAGCCCGTAGCGTCTAGCAGTAGTTGTAGCAGTAGTTGTAGGTTGGGTTGAGGAACGAAACCCAACATCTTTAGGACTTACGAACGCTGGGCATATATAGGGGCAACCACAGGGGGTTTGCCCCTACTCACCCGCTATATATAGTTGTAGGTTGGGTTGAGGAACGAAACCCAACATCTTTAGGACTGTAGCACCTTGACAGGGCTAGGATTTTAGCCCTAGCAAGGGACTTTAGTACCTACTACAAACGTTACTGAAAAATTTTTGTAAAGATTTGTTGCAAAATCTGTAATTGTTTGTTAATTTAGGTAAAGAAGTAAATGAGGATTTTGAACATGCGATATACAACCGAAGATGGTGGACGTCTTAATAACTTTGCTATTGAACCCAAGATGTATAAAGCAGAACCACCATCGAGCACTCAAAAGCGCAACTATGTAATCGTTGGCGCTGCAGCTCTGATACTGGTTAGCGGCTTAATGTTCGTTGCTTTCTCAGTATCGAGCATCAGCTAATCGGCAAACAACGAGCAGTACTCAGCTTGATGCCGCTAGTACCGATAGGCTGTAGTCAACAGCCTGGGGATTTTAGAAAGGTAAACCAGCGGCTTAAGCTAAGCTAAACTCACAGTTTCACGAATTTTTTCCTGGGGTAATTCCCTGGATAGCTTTGCCTCTTCTGCTAGAAACTCAGCCAACTGTGCTTCAATCTCGTTGCGCACAATCTGGCGATACTCTAGGAAATGCTCGTTGTGGGCGCAGACAGTGATGTAGTGGTCCCACACAGCAGGATTATTCTTAATAATACTAAACAGGTGGTGCCAGAACTTCCACCGCGTTGAGCGTTTCACACCCTGCCGCCAGATGACGATAGACAGCGCTCGCAAATCCACCCAGCTAGGGAATTTAAACGGAGTTTTTACCTTTGGCGCACCCAGCATCAAGAAACAGCGATAAGTGCGATCTAAATAGCGCTCCGGATCGTATAATTCCCAGAAAGCCTCCACATATTCGCGGGCAATTTCTTCCAGGGGTCGAGTTGGGATAAAATTCATCAAGGTAGTTTGGTTGATATTGCCATCGCTATGGCGCAACCGCCCTTCTTTTTCTAGGCGGTGCCAGAGTGCAGTATTGGGCAAAGCTTGCAGCATGGCGAAAGTAGTGGTAGGAATAGCTGTTTGCTCTGCAAACCGGGCAATCCGCGAACCCGATCCTGATTTTTCTCCATCAAAGCCAATAATAAAACCAGCAATCGGTCGCAACCCTGCCCGCGTCATCATCTCCACAGCATCACTGAGAGGATTGCGCATATTCTGGAACTTCTTAGTTAGCTGTAAACTATCCTCGTCCGGCGTTTCAATTCCGATAAACACCGCATCAAAAAAGCACTCTACCATTAACTCCATCAATTCCGGGTCTTGAGCCAAGTCAATGGAAGCTTCCGTATTAAACCGGAAGGGATACTGGTGTTCCGCTTGCCAAACTTTTAGCTCTTTGAGGAATAACTTGACATTGCGCTTATTGCCAATAAAGTTATCATCCACCATGAACACACCACGCCGCCACCCCAATTCGTAGAGGTAATTCAACTCTGCCAACAACTGTGCAGGAGTCTTAGTGCGGGGCTTCCGACCATAGAGAACAATAATATCACAGAATTCGCACTGGAAAGGACAACCCCGCGAGAACTGTACAGACATCGAGTCATAAGCATCAAGCTCCAACAAGTCAAAGCGAGGAATAGGAGTGTTTGTGACATCTGGTTTTTCGCCGTTAGAGCGGAAAATACCACTGGTGTCACCCCGCTCAATTGCCTCTACAAACATTGGCAGCGTGATTTCCCCTTCATCCAGAATCATATAATCCGCACCCGCGTTAAGTGCTTCTTCAGGTACAGAAGTCGGATAGGGACCACCCACTGCTACCCGCTTACCGCGTCGCTTTGCTTCCCGAATTTGTTCTACTAAATCATCTTTCTGGACAATCATCGCTGAGAAGATGGCTACATCTGCCCATGCCCACTCCGCATCTGTCACAGGTCTAATATTTCGGTCTACAAGCTTGAAATCCCAAGCTTGAGGCAAAATTGCCGCCACTGTTACTAATCCTAAAGGTGGTAGCAGCACCTTGCGATCGACTAATTCCAGAATTTTTTCGTAAGACCAAAATGTTTTGGGAAATACGGGATAAATTAGCAAGACACGCATAAAACCTCTTTTTTTTCAGGCTAGACAACAAAATCAACACCGAAAAATTTCACGGCACCAAAGCCATTACTGCGGCTGGTGAGCCAGAGCCATCTAACAAACGCAGGATACCGATAATCAAGGTAGTGCCCGTAGGCGTCAACTGGTTTAGATTAGCAAGATTCTCTAATACTATGCGGGGTTTCTGCAAGACTAGGCGGTTGATAGCAAAGGTGCTATTTTGACCAGAATCTACTCCGTGAGTATCAATCCCCACGCCAACCACTTGACGTTCATCGAGCAAAAATTGGGTGGCATCATTGCTAAAACCTGGAAAATGTAAGCCAGCATTAGAGTTGAGGAACAGGGTAGGGTCTTGCCACTTTTCTTGCCAACCGGTGTATAATAAAACTATACTGCTTTTTGGGATATTACGGTATTTTTGCTCCCAAGCCCAGATATCGGCAAGACTCAACAGATAATCGGGATTGGCAGCAGATTGCGGACGAATATCAATTACTACTGCTGGCACAACTAGCGACTCGGCAGGATAGCGATCGATTCCCACCCCATCGGCGTAAAAACTTTTAGGCGCATTGATATGAGTAGAACTGTGTTCGCCTAGGGAGAAACTGCGCAAGTAATAACCATCATTTTCTAGTTGAGCTACTGTTTCAAATTCTACGGGTGGATCTCCTGGCCATTGTGGGATATTTTGGTGGATGATATGACTTAGGTGAATTACTTTTGAATAAGCGATCGCTTTCATAAAGATATGTTTATGTACAAGGGCATAGCCTGCCGTTCGTAGTGAGGGCTTTAGCCCTTACCCATTGATAGCGGAGAGAGTTAATCTGACAAGAGTTGTTTCCATTACCGATGACGGTTTTACAGGTGGTAAGTTCCTGGTTGAGAAAATTATCTGCCTCAATGATAAACGTAGCAGGACTTACGGAACTACACTACATATAGTGGTTCGTAGGGGCAATCCCCCTGTGGTTGCCCCTATATATGCTACATATAGTGGTTCGTAGGGGCAATCCCCCTGTGGTTGCCCCTATATATGCCCAGTGTGCGTAAGTCTTGCGTAGGTTAGTAGTGAGGACTTTAGTCCTCACTACCTTACCCTATAGCCAGGCAACTGCAATTAAAGTTATAAAATATACATGGTATTACGCAATCAACCGATAAGAGTGTAGATATGGGCTTTTATTCACAAGTTATTTTTCCCCGTTTAATCGACTTAACTATGTCTACCTCCCCAATGGGAAACTATCGTCAGGATATCTTGTCTGATGTTCAAGGAGAGGTGTTAGAAATTGGGTTTGGCACAGGGTTGAATTTGCCTTATTACCCAAAACACATTAAAAAAATCACGGTTATCGAGCCAAATCCGGGAATGAAACCTCTGGCTGGAAAACGCATTCAAAAATCTGATATCAAAGTAGAAAATTTCGTCCTCCAAGGTGAAGAACTTCCTTTTGCGGATGAAAGTTTTGATAGCGTGGTAAGTACCTGGACACTATGTAGCATAGCCAATATTGACCAAGCCTTGAGGCAAATCCATCGGGTACTCAAGCCAGAAGGAAGGTTTTTTGTTCTAGAGCATGGTTTGAGCGATGATCCCAAAGTGGAAGTCTGGCAAAATCGATTGAATCCTATCCAGAAAGTCGTTGGTGATGGTTGCCATCTCAATCGCAACATCAAACAGTTAATCGAAAACAACCAGTTTAAGTTTCTCGAGCTAGAGCAATTTTACATGGCTGACTTGCCCAAGTTTGTGGGATATATGTATAAGGGCATAGCCACCAAATAACATTGGCAAGCCTTTCGTAGTAAGGCTAACGCCCTTACTGAGGGCTTTAGCCCTCACTACCAACCAAGATGCCGTTCGTAGTAAGGGCTAAAGCCCTTACTGAGGACTAAAGTCCTCACTACGAACCTAAAATACAACAGGGAGATTGAGACATTGGGTATAGAATTGCGAAGTTATGTATTTCTAGACAACTTGCAACCTCAGCACGCGGCTTACATGGGTACGGTAGCACTAGGGTTCCTGCCATTGCCAGGAGACGCTTCCTTGTGGATTGAAATCTCACCGGGAATAGAAATTAACCGGATTACCGATATCGCTCTGAAATCCACCTCAGTACGTCCAGGCGTGCAGGTTGTCGAACGACTTTACGGACTTTTAGAGATTCATTCTAGCAGACAGGGGGACGTCCGAGCTGCGGGAAAGGCAATTTTAGAGGCATTAGGAGTAAGTGAACGTGAGTGCCTCAAGCCCCGCGTTATTTCTAGCCAGATTATCCGCAACATCGATGCCCACCAAACCCAACTCATTAATCGTACTCGACGCGGACAGATGATTTTAGCAGGGCAAACGCTTTATGTGTTAGAAGTGCAACCTGCTGCCTACGCCGCCTTAGCTGCAAACGAAGCAGAGAAAGCCGCCTTGATTAACATCCTTGAGATTGGCGCTGTCGGTAGTTTCGGACGCCTCTACCTAGGAGGAGAAGAACAGAATATTTTAGCAGCTTCTAGAGCAGTGCTAACGGCAATTGAAAACGTGGTTGGGCGCGAACAACCTAGCCGTGGGCGAAATGAATAGAGGAAAATTTTTACAGAGAAAGCTAAGAAAAAATAAAATATGGCAAATATAGAGCATCTGGCGCTACTGCAAGAGGGTGCAGTTAGATGGATTGAGTGGAGAACGAAAAACTTACAGATAGAACCAGATCTCAGTGATGCTAACCTGAGAGGTGTTAACCTGAGAGGTGCTAACCTGAAATCAGTTAACCTGAGCAAAGCCGATCTTTGTCAGACTAAACTGATTTCAGCTAACTTCAGCAATGCTAATCTCAGTAGTGCTAATCTCCAGGAAGCTCAACTTATCGATGCTAACCTGAGGGAAGCTAACCTTAGTCTGGCTAACTTTATGGCAGCAAACCTTAGTTTAGCCGATCTCAGTTATTCTAATGCGATCGCTGCCGATTTTAGAAGTTCTAATCTCAATGGGGCTGTTCTGATTAATGCTAACCTAATTGGGGCTGATTTTAGAGCAGCTAACCTAAGAAATGCCGATTTTGGTGATGCTACCCTGAGAAGGGCTAACCTCAGTGATGCTGATTTAATGGCAGCTAACCTCAACAATGCTAATTTGAGCCATGCTAACCTCTATGAAGCTGAATTGATTTCTGCTTACCTTTTCAAAGCCTCGTTGCACAAAGCTAACCTCATCTGTGCTCATCTGACTGGGGCTTACCTCAGAGAAGCTAACTTAAGCGAGTCTGAGCTATACCAAGCTGATTTCAGATGGGCTAACCTTACTAAAGCTATTTTTATCCGAGCTAACCTTACTAAAGCTAACCTTAGAGGTGCTGACTTAAGAGGGGCTAACCTGAGCGAAGCTGATTTAAGAGGAGCTAACCTGAGAGGAGTTAACCTGAGCAAAGCTAACCTAGAACAGGCTAACCTCGCAGATGCTAACTTTGAAGATGCTAACCTGAGCAAGGTTAACCTGCACGGGGCAATTATGCCTGATGGCACAATTCACAATTAGGGTTGCGATCGAAAGGGAGGGAATTTCTGCTTGAACATCGTATAATAGTAAAGGGTATTAAAATTAATTTTTGGTGTAATATGACAACAACAGAAATTCAACAACCAGAAGTAAAAGAGCGAGAACAGCGCTACTATTCCCCAGGAGAATATCTGGAACTAGAAGCTGCTGCCGAATTCAGAAGTGAATATGACGATGGTAGGATAATACCAATGCCCGGTGGAACACCTAATCATAATCGCATAGCACTTAATCTGAGTGCTGCGTTAAATTCTGCTTTTAAAAAGCAACCATACGATGTTTTTATGACAGATATGCGCTTGTGGATACCCCAAAAGCGCATCTACACCTATCCAGATGTAATGATAGTTGCAGGTAAGTTAGAGTTGGCTGAAAATCGTAAAGACACGATTACCAATCCCATAGCGATCGCCGAAGTATTATCACCATCCACAGAACAATATGACCAACATGGAAAATTCAAACTTTATCGTACTCTGATAAGTTTACAGGAATATATTCTCATCGAGCAATCTGAAATGCACGTCGAACAGTTTTCTAAAACTGCTGATAACAAGTGGCTGTTCGCTGAGTATGATGGTGAAAATACCGTGTTAGCCTTAACTTCTGTTCAATTTCAAATTTCTTTACAAGATATCTATGATAAAGTACAGTTTGAGTCTTAGAGCTGAAGCCCATTATCATCAACCAGATACAGTCGCATTGAGTAGGGTGTGTTAGCGTCAGCGTAACGCACCGAAAATTAGCATATAGATGGTGCGTTACATTTCATTAACGCACCCTACAAGAGAAACTGTTTATGATTACATCTGAAGCTTTGCAAACAATAATTGAATCTATTGAAGCTCTTACTCTAGAAGAGCAAGCTTTTTTATTTAACCTACTTCACAGCAGATGGATAGAATGGCAGCACCAGTCAAACACTGGTAAAATAGCCCAGAAGCAGGAAGAACTAAAATTAGGTACTGAAATTGTTCCTGTAGAAAACACTTCTACCCAATCCGAAAGGCTGAGGCTTGCTGGTAAGCTCAAAGAAAATCCTTTATTTGATGAGGTATTGGGGTATATGGAAGCATATCGTCGCGAGCTTGACGCAGAGACTGAAGCCCATTATCATCAACCAGATAATGTTGGGTTTCGTGCCTCAACCCAACCTACAACTTAGATACAATTTAGATGCGCGTCAGCTTAGTCCGTTTTAACGGACTTTCGCTATTAGCCTCCGGTTTGAACCGGAGGCGGGCTGGTGGATAAGCGATAAAGGTGGGTAATGTCAAATTGCCAATGCCAACCCATCAGAGCGAGGTTCTGATGCTGCCACCAGTACCCCTGATTGCCGTAGAATAATCTGCCCCTTACCAAATAGTTTCGTTTCAGCACTTAGTTGTACATCGTGACTGCGCTCAGCTAGTGCCGACACCAAATGCTGAGGCACACTCTGCTCTAAAAGTACGTTATTTCCTGAGACAAATTGCCATCTAGGAGCATCCAAGGCGGCTTGGGGATTCATCCCATAATCCGCCAGATTAACTACTACTTGCAAATGTCCCTGGGGCTGCATATGTGCGCCCATAACGCCAAATGGTCCTAACGGTTGGCTGTCTTGGGTGAGAAAGCCTGGTATAATTGTATGGAAAGGTCGTTTAGCCGCTCCTATTTGATTCGGGTGTCCCGACTCCAGGGTGAAAGCAGCCCCTCGGTTCTGGATGGCTATGCCTGTGCCAGGAATCAGAATACCGCTGCCAAAACCCATGTAATTGGACTGAATGAAGGAAACCATCAACTCCCCATCCGCTGTAGCTAGATAAACGGTTCCGCCTTTAGGTAAACCAGGGTGAGCTAGAGTTATCGCTTTTTCTCCGATTAACTGCCGACGTTCTGCGGCATAAGTTTTGTCTAACATTAACTCCACAGGTACGCCCAAAAATCTAGCATCGGTAACGTACCGATGAACATCGGCAAATGCTAGCTTCATTGCTTCAATTTGCAGGTGGTAACTTTCTACCGATTCGCGGGGATAACGGGAAAGTTCAAATCCTTCCAGAATATTCAATGCTATCAGAGTAGCTATGCCTTGAGTATTCGGCGGCAGTTCCCAAACGGTAAGATCTCGGTAGTTTGTAGAAATAGGTTCTACCCAGTCTGCCTGGTGTGCTGCCAAGTCAGCCAACGTCAGCAGCCCGCCCGTATCGGCGGCAAAAGCCGCGATTAGCTCTGCCAGTTCTACTCGGTAAAAACTCTCACCTCCGGTAGATGCGATCGCTCTCAGTGTCTTAGCATGAACCTGACTTTTCCATACCTCTCCTGCTGCTGGTGCCCGATTTTGTGGGAAAAACACTTCCTTAAACGGCGCAAACTCTGCACCGCTTAGAGGCAAGTAGACATTCTCTGCTCGCTTCCAAGCTTGGGAAGTCACTGGTGATACTGGGAAGCCCTCTGAAGCATATCTAATCGCTGGTGCAAACAGTTGCTCAAAGGGTAATTTTCCCCAACGTTCCCACAAACTTCGCCAAGCTGAAACCGCTCCCGGTACTGTTACCCCCAGCCAACCGAGTTCAGGCACTTGACTCATCCCGGCAAAATGCTCTAAAGTAAGCTCGGCAGGACTTTTGCCCGAACCGTTCAATCCATGCAGTTTGCCATCCCAAACGATGGCAAAGGCATCTGAACCGATGCCGTTAGAGGTGGGTTCAACTACTGTTAGAGCGATGGCTGTAGCAATTGCTGCATCCACCGCATTGCCCCCAGCCCAAAACATCTCCATCCCGGCTAGAGTCGCCAGGGGTTGGCTAGTTGCCACAGCACCCCGTTTACCTAAAACCACCCGTCGTGTTGAAGGATAGGGATAATCTGTCAGGTTCATTTTCTCTAGGTTGCAGGTGCCAGCTCAGATTTTGGCTTACGTTCAAAAGTTTGAATTGTAGGCTGCTCTAAGATAAACCCATTTGCAGTACGTGCCCCCAGTTTACCACCGATCGCAGCAACCCACAGTGGCCAATTCACCTGGGCATCTTCTAGCTTCTTAAACATTTTTGGCTTGACAGTAATGCTCACCATTTGCCCGTCGCAATCCACCTCAAATGATTTCCCACCATTTTGAGTTGTGCGAATTTCATCAGGGAAAGAATTAATTTTAATCGTTATCTCTAGCTTACCTGAAATTGCCATGTCATCACCTGTCTGAAAGGTTGGTTGAGTAGTGTTCGGAGCTTTGGGAGCTTTTTTCGGGATTGGTGGTTGAGTCTTAGTAGTATCGTGAGCCCCAGGGCTTACCGCGTTGCTCAACAGAGGTACTTGGGGTGGCTCACCCTTGAGACTGGCAGACTCTATCAACAACAACGAGCCACTTCTCATACAGTCGAATTCCCAGAACTTTCCTACTGCATCCAATTCTGGCAATTGTCCCTGTAGAGTAAGCGTAAAAGGTTTCCAAATCTGCCAATGTTCCTGTCCGGGTGGTGGTGCCATGTTGCGCTTAATAGTGACTGTCACGCTAGACTCATTAACCGACTGAACCTCACCCGAAATTGTGAAGTAATCTACCCTACTTTTTACCTTCTCCAACTTCTCTGGATTCCTGTACAACTGTAGCAGGTCAAATTCTAATCCTATTTCTCCATTTTTAATTCTCGGATAACAAGACCAAATGTGTTGACTATTTAAAATTTCAGGATTGTCCAAAAGTAATTTACTTATTCTGTTGGTGACGATCATCCCTGGAAAATTTTCTTCATCGGAGGTTACAAAAATTCCCCGTCTGAATTTGTAAGTGCTGGGGACGTATTGACCCTTCACTATCCCGACAGCTCTGTAGAATAGTGGATTTTCTGGAGTAGCAATAATCGAAGGTTCTACCATAACTTACTGTTGTAGAGGGTTACTAATATTATAAACCTAAAGTTTCAGACTGCTCATAATTTCGGGCGCGATCGCTTCAAAGGGCTGTGAGATATCCACCCAGATGCTCGACTGTGGATCTGGTTCTTCTAAAATATCAAGCTGGCTTTGGAGCAGATTTTTTTTCATAAAATGACCATGACGATCGCTCAACCTTTGGGCGAGTAGCTCAGAGCTGCCTTTCAGGTAAACCAGCCGCATTCTATCCGGATCGCGCCACAGAGCTTGCCGATAAGCGGCTTTCAAGGCAGAACACGCCAGCACAACATTTTTATTTTCCTGCAACCACCCGTCAATAGCTTGTTGCAGCGCCTCCAGCCAAGGCATCCGCGAGGCATCATCCAGAGGAATTCCTTGGCTCATCTTTTCAATGTTAGCTGGTGGGTGGAAGCTGTCGCCGTCGGAGAATTCCCAGTTGAGGGCCGCCGCCAACTGCTTGCCGATGGTAGTTTTGCCGCTACCAGTGACACCCATAACAATCACAATACAGGATTTATCGTCAGTTGCGTTCATAAAGGTAAACTAAAGTACATATTATTCTAAGAGCCAAACTGTTTGATTGCCTCCAGGGCTTGCTGGTTATTTTTTGTTCTTCCTTGTGAGAGGAAAATATCTGCCGCTTTGCGTAAATCTGCCAGTGCTTCCTTCTTGTTTCCGAGTTCTATGCGGGTAATACCCCGATTGTAGTAAGCGTCAGCAAACTGGGGTTCGATATCGATAGCCTGAGTGTAATCTGCAACTGCTTTTTCTTTTGCTCCCATCCGGTTATGAGTCAAAGCTCGGTTGTAGTAAGCCTTGGAATTTTTGGGATCGATAATCAAAGCTTGATCGTAATTTTCCAGTGCTGCTTCATGATCTCCCACTTCATCGTGGGCATTCCCCCGATAAATATAGGCATCAGTATTTTTGGGGTTAATCCGAATCGCTGACGTGCAATCGGCGATCGCTTGTTTATAATTACCAGCTAGATAATTGGCATAGGCGCGGTTGCCGTAGGCGTCGCCAAAGTCCGGTTTGAGGCGAATGGCTGCCGTATAGTCTGCGATCGCTTCTGGGTAATTTCCCAGTAAACTGTGGGCATAAGCTCGGTTGTAATAGGCATCGACGTCTTTGGGGTTGAGCCGGATGGTTTCTGAGAAAAGAGCGATCGCTCCCTTGTAGTCACCACTATCCAGTTTATCAACCCCTTGGTTGTATAATTCCACTGCTTGACTTGTGTCTGCGACACGACTCCACTGGATTGGCGGCAACTGAGCGTGGGCAGATGCCATCCCCGCCACTGACAAGGCAAAGGGCAAACAGGCAACAGAGAAAATTACTGCTTTTTTCTTTCTGAAGATAGTTCGATGAGGATTGTTCATGGCTTGACTGAGGTTCTATGTAGCAGATAATGTTAAAAAGGCATTGATTAGTACCAACTCCCAATTGTACGTGAAGGAAAATGGCAAATGCTGAAACGGGTTATCGCAATCCTGCTGATGGTATTGAGTTTGAGTCTACCATCTGACGCTGCCACCGCTGCTAATGGATTGAAATTGTATGTAGATAGCCTCGACGGCTATAAGTTTCTCTATCCCAATGGCTGGGTCGCTGTCAAGGTGCCTAATGGTCCCGATATTGTGTTGCACGATTTAATTGAGTATAGTGAAAATGTCAGTGTTGTGGTCAGCTCAGTTTCTAAAGACAAAACTCTTGCAGACTTGGGAACACCTGGAGAAGTAGGGTACAAATTAGCAAAAAGCGCCCTCGCTCCCCCTGATTCAGATCGGAAGGCAGAATTGGTAAACGCTGAAGCTCACGAAAGAAACGCCAAAACCTACTATATTCTAGAATACGAGGTAAAACTTCCCCACCAAGAGCGGCATAACTTAGCCAGCGTCGCTGTTAGCCGAGGTAAACTCTATTCCTTTAACGCCTCAACCACAGAAAAACGCTGGAAAAAGGTGAAAAATATGCTCAAACAAGTAGTAAATTCCTTTACTGTTGACTAATTAGTGCTGTGACTAATAACTTGCCTACTTTTGTATTAGCCTCAGCATCCCCAGCCCGACGACGTTTACTGCAAAGTGCTGGGATTGAACCGCAGGTTTGCATTAGTGATTTTGATGAATCCCTTGTCCAAATAACTGAACCAACAAATCTGGTGCAAACTCTAGCACTGCGTAAAGCCGAAATAGTTGCGAGTAAATTTACAGACGCTTTAGTGCTGGGGTGTGATTCAGTTTTAACTGTCGAGGGAGAGATTTATGGGAAACCAGCAACGCCTGAAGAAGCGCAAGCCCGTTGGCAAAAAATGCGCGGCAAGACTGGTATATTATACACAGGTCACGCTTTAATAGACCAACGACAAAACCATAATATTATCCGCTGTGGCATCTCAGGGCTTGTGTTTGCCCATGTAAGCTCTAGTCAGATAGCCGCCTACGTTGCTACTGGGGAACCGCTGAAATGTGCCGGATGCTTCGCCCTGGAAGGTAGAGGGGGACTATTTGTATCCAAACTGGAAGGCTGCCACAGTAATGTCATTGGGTTGAGCCTGCCCTTACTGCGACAGATGCTAAGCGAACTAGGTTACGATATAATCGACTTCTGGCAGTAAAGGTAATTTTAGTCTAATCTTGAGCTAGCTCCACTAATTTCAGTCAAAAGTAATCTTTATGGCGGCAAGCGACGACTTCAAACAACTACTCAAGGCGGGCAAAATTGTTGAGGCTCTGGCTCTAGCACTGGGCGAAGCCGTTGAGTTGAAAATCACCACCTGGGTATCAACAGAGTCAACAGCTGATGCCCAAGCATCTACCTTTGGGCAAGATTCGGCAACATCCGGGAATCGCATGGAAACCCGGATTAATCTGGTTGACGGCGAAATCGACAACGAAATTGGCAACCAGTTTATTGCTAATGGCCCCTATACTGAACTACGGAACTTTCACCAACAGCAGATTGCCCAGAGCTACAAGTTTATTCAAAACAACCTCCACAGTTTGCAACAGTTGCTTGAGGTTTGGGCAAGCATGCAGCAGCTTGGTTTGTCTGATGCGGAAAGTCAGCTTTTGCCAACGGCTAAGGAAACTGCTCCTAGTTTACCAGTTGACAGCCGACAAGAGCCTGCCGAATCTAGTGAAGTGGAAGAATCTGACATAGCAACTCAAGTAGAACCAACTGAGATGCCATCCACCCCGCAGAGCGCATCCACTCCCTTGCCACCGACAGATTTACCCACTTTGGATCAATTAGACCTAGGAACACACGAGAGCTGGAAATCTTCGGTAGGGGCAGAAATACCACAACCAGATACATCGCACCTGGGAACCGATGGACTTCAGGAAAATTTATTACAAAAACCAGAGTTACCAGAGCCTGAGATTAGCAACAACTTAGTATTGAGCCATCTCATGCCCACAAATGCTCAACCAATGCCGACTTTGGAGCAATTGCACCTGGGAACCGATAGGGGATGGGAAAAATTAATTGCACAACAACTGCACCCTCAACAAGCGACACCAGCACTTACTCAGGAACAATTGCTTCTGGGAACCGCTTTAAAAAACTCTGTTGAACAAAATATTAACCCTAATCCAGCAACACCGACACCGGATAACACGGAGTTAAACTCGCAACAGGAGGAGGAGTGGGATAACTGGGTTATCGACAATCCTGAAAATGTAGCGATTTTATCGGCACCGGAACAAGCAGTTTTGGAGCCGGAAGAAGAAGATGAGTGGGATAACTGGGTTCTTTCCAATCCTGAAAATGTGGCAACTGCACCTGCGCCTAGAAATACTTCCCTAGGTGAGCAGGAGGAGGATTGGGAAGACTGGATTGTGGAACAACCAGGACAAGTTCCGGTGGCAGTACCACCTTCTGTCTCAATAGATAATGACTGGCAGCAGTTTGTTAACGAACCTTTGGATTTCCACCCACTGGCAACAGACCCTTTTAACAATCTTGACGAGTCGGCTTGGACTGGAAACTTAGAGGCGGAATTAATAGCAGAAAGACACCGACTTGAACAGTTAGAGTTAGAGCCTCACCAGCCTGAAGTAATAGCCTCTAGCACGTCTGTTAGCATACCAGATGCTACTACAACAGAGACACATATTCAGCAGTCGGGGTCTGTCAGTGAAAATCACCCCGTTCCCCCTCGTCCACCAACTCCACCACCACCACCACCACCACATGGAGTTAACAACCGGAACAACCAACAGCAGTGATTGAGGAACTAGGTAAAAGAAAAACAAAGTCGTTGAGTTATCTGCTAATAGATATCACGACTTTGGAAGTTAATACGATGGTGGTAGAGCAAGTTACAGGGAATCAGTTTATTCCTTGGGAAGTGTATCGAGATGTCTACCCCATCTCTAAGCAATATCTTGAAAGTAGAGGTGTTTATCCTGCTCTGCGCGATCGCTACCTCAGTTTGCGCAAACAACTGGAAATTGAGTATTGCCTACTTCTGGTAGAACATGACCCCACTGCCATAAAAGATTGTCCCATTCTGACCGATCGCACTGTTAACCTGGATCTGGTAGAAACGAAACTGCCTAACCCCTTCAATACAGGCGATCGTCCAACAGAGAATAGTAAAATACAGAGTATTTTTAAACAGCAGAATTTTCTTAATAGTCTGGAGAAAATTGGGCAACTTAAATTAACGCTCGATCTCCAGAATCAAGCGCTTAAAAAAAATCAAACTTTGGCAGTTAATGATATAATTTATGCTCAAACAGTGATAAAATTAAATGGAGAAATCATTAACCGCTTTCACCACCAACTGTTTGAGCATGAGCATAAGGATTTAATTCTCAAAATCCACCAAGAGGAAATAGTCGCCGGGTCAGCTCAGTGGCACAAACTTCTAGAAACCGCACTCTCCTCAACCTTCGCCCAACCGACGCTCAGTACAGGGGATTTCCCATAGAATTTGTACAATCAGATTACCGATTCACAACCCGGGAGCATGAAAGCCACCATTGAGGGTAAGGGAAAGGGAAAGGGTGAATAAAGTTTCTTCCCTTTCCCTCTCCCTCTCCCTCTTTGGTGGATGAAATGCGACACTTCGACTAAGCTCAGTGCATGACACGCAGAATTCATTCTGCGTTAATCTCATACTAAGGGAAGATTTATGGTTACGAGTTAAGCTGAGAAGATTTAAAACAACAGGCAAGGTAATAAACCTGTATAAAAACCTAGTAGCCTAAGGGCCGCTGAACCTTGATAATTGAAGATAGGGGGTTCTATTCCGCAATTCTAGTCCCTACCCAGGAATAGGTAAAATCTTCATGGGAACTAGACGACCAGCATTTAATTCAAACAAATCTTGATTTGGGAAAGAATCAACTACTCTGGGGCGCAGAGGAAGTAACGCTTAAGGAGAGAACCACCTCTGGACTAAGTACCGCAAGGAGCTTAGTTTAAGTGGACGAAGTTGTTTTAAGAATCCCCCGATTAGAAATCGGGGGAGCGTCAAATTTGCTAAAAATTACCTCAATGCTACCCTTTCAATTAATTTCACCGTCGATCGCCAATGAGCAAGGATTAAGACAGGTTTACCTAAGTGAGTATGGCGTTCTCTATCAGGGAGATTGTCTCAAGCTATTATCAGTTTTGCCTGATACATCTGTGGATCTTGTGTTTGCCGATCCACCCTTCAACCTTGGCAAGGAGTACGGTGAAGGTATAAGCGATCGCATGGAAGCAGATAAATACCTTACATGGTCCCAACAATGGCTCAGCGAGAGCATTCGAGTGCTTAAGCCAGGTGGAAGTTTATTTGTGTTTAATCTGCCTAGATGGTGCATAGAGTATGGTGCATACTTAAATCAACAGGGTATGTGGTTTCGGCACTGGATTGCTTGCAGAATGCCTAAAGCTTTTCCTAGAGGGCGCAAAATGTCCCCTGCACACTACGGATTGCTTTATTACAGCAAAGGAGAACCAGCAGTTTTCAACAAAATTTACACACCAATTCAACTTTGTCGGCATTGCGGTGGTGAAATTCGTGACTATGGCGGACACCGCAAAAAGCTGAACGAGCAAGGAATTAACCTGATGGATGTTTGGGATGCACCAGAAGATGTTTGGGAAGATGCTTCTGGAACTAATTTTAGCGAGGTTTTATGGACGCAAGCCGAGGAAATGTGGAATGATATTCCACCAGTTCGGCATCGTCGGCACAAAAAAAGAGTTTCTAACGAAATTGCTCCAATCATGCTGGAGCGTGTCATTGCAATGGCATCAAATACAGGTCAAATTGTAGTCGATCCCTTCGGGGGGTCAGGAACTACATTCTATGCAGCAGAAAAACTGCACCGTTACTGGATTGGTTCGGAAATTGGTGATACCGATCCGGCAGTGGAGCGACTTACTAACCTAGATAATGGAATTATGGAACACTGGGAATCAGCCAGGGGAAAGAAGAAAGCGAAGCCTCAGCCTAAGAAAATTGATGAGTCTCAACTGTCCCTTCCCTTTTTCCTGTAATAGTTGCTTTAAAACTTGGGTATTCTACACCAGGGCACGACCATCTGTTCCTTTTATGATTCTCGGTACACTAATATCTATCCGATCGTGTTCGATGGCGAAGATGGCAAGAAAACCTTCTTGTATTCTGACTGCCCGCCAAACATCAAAATAAGGTTCTAGTTCTTCGTAATTGCCAATACGATCGGTTAAATAAGGGTACAACTTCCTACTAGGAAGCACTAAGGCACCACCAAGAAAAACACCACGTAGCAATCCAAGAACCAGCTTATTTACGGCTCGGTGACTTGAGGAAATATTGCCCGTTTCCCACTCAAACGCGAAAAGATGATTGTCGATAACTTTCGTTGCGTCCACTTTTCCTGGTGATTTGGTGGCGTACTGTACTAGAGTGTCAAGCTCCCACCCAAATCTGTCTTTGAGCGCAGTCATGGCAGCTTCCTTAATCGGCTTGACACCATTGCCGTGTCTAGTTGGGTTAATGGTGAAGCTGGATGTACCAGGAGGATGCACGATTAGAGAAATTGCATCGCGGATCTCCTCTCGGATGATACACCAGTCGCTAGACTCCTCAAAGGTGCCAACACTAATCAGTGACAGTTCTCGAACAATCCTCATTATCAAATCTTCGTAGTAAGGACTAAAGTCCTCACTACAAACTAATCCATTGCTTGTTAATTGGTAAAGCAAAACTGGCTGGTGTATAGCACTGCTTCACCATGATCTGGAATCCAGGTGAGCCATTCGTCCTCTGAATGCTTACATATTAGCAGTGCTTCGTCATAACTGTAGGGACTAGGAAGCTCTAGCAAATGCACCCAGGTAGAAGTTGGGTACTCTTTGTTTACAGGGCATGAGGCATAGGCTACAGCACTCGGATTACGGAGGACGGCAGTTCCAGATTTATAGGTATCGAGTTTCATGGTTTTTTTCCCCTCTATAGGCAGCACCCGACTAAGGCTGGTTTATCTTCCTGGCTGTGAGCCGCCTTAACCTGTGCTATAAACAAAAAATTATTTCTGTAACTATTGTTACAAAAATCTGGGTTGGTTGGCGAAAATGTTGAAAAACTTAACGTTTGCTGAGGTAGATGTCTTGGCGGTGGCGTGGGAGATTGATGGAAGGCTGCTGCCTCAGCGCTCACGACTACCGTACTCAAAAATAGTCTACAATCGGTTGGACAAGTGAGGTTCCCGTAGCTTGCACAGATACTCCTGGAGCTTTCTGCATGGTTTAAAATCAGTTTCTAGTACAAAGCGCGATCGCACCAAGCTCATGCAGACATTTAGACGCAAAACTATAAGTATCCCTGTTAAGGCTTTGATTCTAGGGCTGTGTATAACAGGTGGGAATGTCTTAGCTCAGACATTACCACTTCCTAGTAACCTGATTAACTTCAACTCACCTCAAGGTGAAGATTTACTAATTAAAAGTAAAGCCCGCGCCGACTACTGGTCTTTAAGTATTAACTTTGTCACCCAAAAAAATCAAGCTTATTGTGGAATCGCCAGTATTGTCATGGTACTAAACGCCCTAGCTATCCCGGCACCTGCAGCCCCAGAATACTCGCCTTACCACACGTTTACCCAAGAAAACTTTTTTAATAACCCACAAACTCAAAAAATTATAACTCCTGAGGTTGTGTCTAAACAAGGTTTGACTTTAGATCAGTTAGGGGAACTACTACAAAGCTACTCTATCCAAGCAAAGATTTACCATAGTGGAGATACTAATTTAACAAATTTTCGTAAACTAGCAATAGAATATTTACAAAAACCCGACCATTTTGTCCTAGTCAACTTCTTACGTAAAACAATTGGTGAACAAACAGGTGGTCATATTTCCCCCATAGCTGCCTATAACGAGGAGAGCGATCGATTTTTAATTTTAGATGTCTCACGCTACAAATATCCGCCAGTATGGGTAAAAGCGACAGAGCTCTGGCAGGCGATGGCGACAGTAGATGCAGGTGCCAAGAAGACACGCGGGTTTCTATTGGTAAGCCGATAATGAGGTTCGTAGTAAGGGCTTTAGCCCGTAGTGAGGGCTTTAGCCCTTACTCCAAACTTTTTCGTTCGTAGTGAGGGCTTTAGCCCTTACTCCCAATGTCAACTAGCTGCTCATAATCTGCAACCCCCGCTTGCTGTTCTGCCAGCTTTTTAGGTTCTAAGTAAAGATTTTCCAGCAGTACGCCAGCACCAGCAACCCAAGGGGGAACAATCAACGCACCTACAATACCTAAAACCTGCGTTCCTCCTAATACAGCCAGTAGTTGATACAATGGGTGGATGCTGACAGAAGAACCTACCAGCAAGGGATCTAATACATAAGTTTCCACATTCTGGATAATTACGAAAAACAACAGCACCCACACAAACAACCACCATCCGTGAGATATTGCCACAATCAAAGGGGCAACTGCTCCCAAAATTGGTCCTACAAAAGGAATTAAATCCGTAACCGCCGCAATCGCTCCTAGTGCTAGGGAAAACTCCGACAATCCCAATACATTTAAGCCGATGGTAATTGCTACACCCAAAATCGCGGAAACTAAAATCCTCCCTTGGATGTAATTTCCCATTCTTTGGCTCATTGGTGCCACCTGCTCTGCCATCCGCAGATCCCAAGGGTGTGGAAATAACCTCACTAAACCTTTAATCAAGCTTTCACTACCTGCCAACATATAGCCGGAAAGTAACAAAGCTAAAATGAAGCTGAAAATGCCACCAACAATGACTCTGGTGACACTATAAGAGCGTACCAACAATTGTTGACTTGAACCAATTATCCAACTGGTAAGTCCCTGAGTATTAAAAATTTTACGCACCAATTCTGGCTCAGTCATTCCCAAGCGAACTGCTAAACGCTCTCCTAGGTTTAGGATTAGTTCTACATAAACAGGAAACTGACCGATTAAACGCTCAATTTGCTGTACTACTGGGGGACCGATTAATAAACCCACCCCAATCAACCCAGCTATTAAAACTAGATAAACTGCCACCACTGTCAACCAACGAGGAATCCTCCATCGATCGGCCCAATCAACTATTGGTGCTACTGCGGCTGACAGAACTATGGCAATCATCAAGATTACTAATAAACTCCGCAGTTGCCACAATAAGACTAACAATAAGCCAGTAGCAACAACTAGCAGGATGTTAGATAGCGTAATATTAGTGCGTCGCTCAAACATAATTTGTAATTTTTTTAAGTATTAACTCCGATGCCATCTGGTAACACCATCTGGACTATCAATTAGGGTAATCCCTTGGGCTTGCAATTCATTACGAATGCGATCGGATTGGGCAAAATTCTTGGCTTTACGCGCTGCCTGACGTTGCTGAATCAATTCTTCAATTTCAGCTTCGCTGATTACATAAACTTGAGCTTGTGCAGTTGCATCCCTAGGAACTTCTAAGCCTAATACTTTTGCTAAGTTGACGAGTGTGTGCCACTGCTGCATTAGCACCTCAGACGGCGTTTCAGTTTTCCCCTCGTGTACCAGAATATTACCCTCCCGGCGTAGTTCTTTCGCCAAATCGAACAAAACCGCTAAACCGCCAGCAAAATTAAAGTCATCATCGACGGCATTCTGGAATTGTTCTAAGTGGAGATTTTGGATTGGGGGATTCTCCTCCTCTCCTACATTCCAACCCATTTGCTTACCATATTGGTAGCCAAACAGCAAACCTTCTTTGAGGGTGTGCCAACCGTTTTCGGCGGCACAGATCGCATCAGGGGTAAAATCAATTGGCTTACGGTAATTTGCTATTAGTATGAACAGACGTACTGCCATCGGATCGGTGGGCCGATCGAGCAATTCCCGAATCGTGATAAAATTGCCCAGAGATTTGGACATTTTTTCACCATCCACCGTCACCATGCCGTTATGTATCCAGTAGTGAGCTAAAGGCTTGCCCGTTACTGCTTCCGATTGGGCAATTTCATTTTCGTGGTGAGGGAAAATTAAATCTGCACCCCCAGCATGGATATCTATAGTATCTCCCAAGCGATCGCGCACCATCGCAGAACATTCTATATGCCACCCAGGACGCCCCGCACCCCAAGCTGATTCCCAAGCGGGTTCCTCCGGTTTAGCAGCCTTCCACAAAGCAAAATCAGCAGGGTCTTTCTTCTTCGCCGCGTCGGTATCTTCCACATCAACCCGTCCGCTAGCACCAGCTTGCATATCTTCTAACTTGCGCCCTGAAAGTTTACCATACTCTGGGAATTTTCGCACAGCATAGTAAACATCTCCTTCTGCTGGATAAGCATAGCCTTTGCATTCCAACTCATGAATCAGTCGCTTAATCCCATCTAGGGAGTGAGTGGCACGGGGATATTCATCGGCTTCCAAAATCTTCAGTCGCCCCATATCCTCAAAATAAGCTTGGATGAAACGCTCAGCAACTTCTGCCATCGACGAGTCTTCCTGCCGTGCTCGATTGAGAATTTTATCATCAATATCAGTAAAATTCTGCACAAACCGCACTTGGTAGCCCCGCCATTGAAGATATCGACGTACTACATCCCACACAATGCAAGCCCGTGCATGACCCAAGTGGCAGTAATCATACACTGTAACGCCGCAGTAGTACATCCCCACTTTACCAGGTTCTAGCGGTTCAAAGGGTTCTTTGCGACGAGTGAGAGTGTTGTAAATGGTTAGGGTCATAGAGCAATAGTGAAATCAGCCTTAAGCAGATGAGCAATAATAGGGGAGGGCAGTAGGGATGTCTACAGGCATCCTGATGCCGGACTTAATAGCACTAGATTAAGGAATGGTTCTAAGTTAACCGCGAACAGTCAACAGCCAACGATACCCGCAAGTTATCTTAGTGACATCCCGCTCTAGAGATAGACTCACATTTTTTGACGTTTTTGACAGCCGCCCTATGCAATCAGCAGTCACATCTGAGCAAACCCAAGGAATAGATACAGCTAAACACGGTTTGCCAGTCACGATCATTACAGGTTTTCTCGGTAGCGGTAAAACTACTCTACTCAACCATATCTTGAACAATCAGCAGGGCATCAAAACTGCTGTGCTGGTAAACGAGTTTGGTGAAATCGGCATCGATAACGAACTGATTGTCACCACAGGCGAAGATATGGTGGAGCTAAGTAACGGTTGTATCTGCTGCACCATCAACAATGATTTAGTCGATGCCGTCTACAAAGTGATGGAGCGCCAAGACAAGTTGGATTATCTGGTGGTGGAAACCACTGGTATTGCCGATCCTCTGCCAATTGCTCTGACCTTTTTAGGCACGGAACTGCGAGACTTAACCCGTTTAGATTCTATCATTACGCTGGTAGACTCGGAGAATTTCAGCCTGGATTTGTTTAACAGCGAAGCTGCCTACAACCAAATCTCTTACGGCGATATCATCCTGCTTAACAAAGCTGACTTGGTGGATGAGGCAGATTTAGATCTGTTAGAAGCTAGGGTTCGCGATATCAAAAAAGATGCGCGAATTTTACGCACCACGCGAGGGCAAGTATCACTGCCGTTAATTCTCAGCGTTGGTTTGTTTGAATCCGATCGCTATTTGGAGTCGGAAACATCAAATAGCCACGACCATCACGATCACGATCATAGCGAATGTGACCACGAGCATCACGAACATCACCATCACTCTAACCACCTGGAAAATGACGGGTTTACCTCAATTTCCTTCCAGAGTGACAAGCCGCTAGCAATCAAGAAGTTCCAGTATTTCTTAGATAATCAGCTACCTGGCAATGTTTTCCGCGCCAAGGGGATTCTCTGGTTTGATGAAAGCCCGAAACGTCATGTTTTCCACCTGTGCGGCAAGCGGTTTTCAATTGATGATGAAGAATGGAAAGGGGCACCGAAGAATCAGTTAGTGTTGATTGGTCAAAATTTGGATAGTGAGAAGTTGCGATCGCAAATACAAAATTGTGTTTGTATGCCTACCACCACTCGCGGCAAAGGGTTTGGAAAATAAATCTCACACCCCCTCTTTGAGCCTCGGAGAGAGGAGGGGGTGAGCTTTTCCTCCCCCTTTCCTCGTTCCTAGCCAGAGCCTGAGAACCAACAGGGGGATGCTGTACATCCCCACTGGCTAGTTGCACTCAAAACCAATCTAGTGGATTAATCAAAATCGAGAGAGTGTTGCTTCAATTCTGCCAAAGAAACATATTCTAGAGCTAATGCATGGGTGGCAGACAACATTACAGGGGGGGCAGCGCCTGCATCCAGTGCTTCCTTCCACCGGGAGGCACACAAACACCAGCAATCGCCAGGGTTCAAACCGGGAAAATTAAACCTAGGGACTGGTGTACTCAAATCATTACCCCTAGACTTGCTGAATGCTAGGAACTCGGCACTAACTCGTGCGCAGACGACGTGTGCGCCCATATCCCCACCTCCGGTGTTACACATTCCATCCCGATAAAACCCAGTCATAGGAGAGGTACAGCAAGTCAACAACTCTCCTCCAACAACGTTTTTAGCACTTGTCATAACATCACCTTTTCTGAGACAATATAGTTGGCTTGTTCGTGTGAACCAATTAACCGGGTTTCTAGTTGTAGGTTGGGTTGAGGAACGAAACCCAACATCTTCTTTGCCGTGAGTTTAGCTTACTACAAACTCTAGCTAGTTTTAATCGCTCATAAAAAACTAACGATGTGGATATTTTTAGACCTTGACGGTGTGCTTGTTCCTGAAAAAAATTCGACTCCTTCGTGAGCAGCGAAGATCTGATGAAGTTCGACCCTGTGTGCTTGAGGGAGTTTGAAAATGTCTTGCGCTGCTATCCTCATGTGAATGTAGTTATCTCTTCATCCTGGCGAGAAGTATTCCCATTCGAGGCTGTGCGTTACTTGTTTTCGCCTGATATTGCTGGCAGAGTTGTCGGATTTACTCCATTTTTGGACTGCGAAATTGTTCTTGATTTTAAATACCTGCGTCACCAAGAGGTTCTTGGGTACTTACGACAAAATGAAGCATCAGACGCACCTTGGGTAGCTATTGATGACATCGCAGAACACTATCCACCAGATAGTCCCATTGTAGTCACGGATGCTTACATTGGATTCGATCGATCCGCAGCGCTGGCTTTGGAACAGTACATTCTCCTTGCCCAGCTATCCATAGGTAATACCTAGGACTTACGAACCATTCACGCTACCTAACAAGAGTCAAGACTTATGTAGACTAGGCATATATAGGGGCAACCCACCCCAAGGGGTGGGTTGCCCCTACGAACCACTGTATGTAGAGGCAGTGCTACAGTACTGAAACTTTAGATATCCAAGGATTACTTATGCCGAATCTGCTCGTAAACTTCCAGATATTCCTTACCTGGATGGTTCCATGAGTAGTCATACTCCATCCCCTGAAGGACGAGTTGGCGAAACTCTTCAGGATAGTTATCCCACAACCCAATTGCCCGATCGATTGTAGATTCTAGAGCATTATAGTCTGTCTGATAGAACACGTAACCATTACGCTGCTCGGGTAAATGGTTTTCGTCGTAGTCTCTGTCGAACACAGTATTTACTAAACCGCCAACTCCCCGGACAATTGGTACAGTGCCGTACTTCAACCCTATCATCTGCGTCAGTCCGCAAGGTTCGTAGTTGCTGGGAACAATAATCATATCCGCACCTGCATAAATTAGGTGGGATAATTCTTCGTTAAAGCCCAGTTCTAAATGACAGTCAGGGTTATCATTCAAAAAGTATTTTTCGTGCCGGAAATGTGAATTGATTTCTGGCTCTGTCGCTGAACCTAAAAGCACGAATTGAGCCCCCTTACTTAGGGCGTAGTAGATTGCATGATGGACAAGATGAACCCCTTTTTGACCGTCCAACCGACCAATATAGGCAACGATCGGTTTATCTACATCCTGCAACAGTAGACGCTCTTGTAGGGCTTTTTTGTTCTTGGCTTTTCCTTCTAAGTTATCCTTAGTATAGTTATAGGGAATGTAACGGTCTTTTTTGGGATTCCAAAAATCATCATCAATACCGTTGAGAATCCCTCTAAATTTATCCTGGTGCAAATGTAAGGTATGACTTAAACCACAACCAATATCGGTGTAGTGAGCTTCCCAGGCATGGTTGGGGGAAACTGTGGTGACAGCGTTAGAATAAACTATGCCGCCTTTCATAAAATTCAAGGCAAAGGGGTTGAAGTTGTCTCGCAGCCGATCGTATTGGAAGTAATAACCTTCTTGGTTTAAACCTGTTGCCGAAAGAATTTCATTGCCTCCTATCCCCTGATGTTTAAAGTTGTGAATTGTGTAGCAAACTCGTTGGTTTCCCATCCCATGATATTTGTACATCTCGAAAAGCATAACTGGAACTAAGCCAGTCTGCCAGTCATGGCAGTGGATAACATCAGGGCGCTTATTGCTCTGGAGTAGAAATTCTAAAGCGGCTTTGCTAAAAAACGCAAATCGCATATTATCGTCGGAGCAACCGTAATAACAGCCCCGGTTAAAGAAATTATCGCCAGAGTGAGGTTCAATAAAGAAACACACTCGCCCATGCACCCAACCACAATATACAGAGCAGTGAATCGCCGCGCCATACCAGGGCACCCACAACTCCCGGTAAGCATCGTGGAGTCCCCAAATATGGTCGTAACGCATACCATCATACTTCGGCAGAATAATCTCGACGCAATGACCCCTGGTTTCTAACTCCCGACTCAGCCCGTAAACCACATCCCCCAAGCCTCCAGCTTTGATGACAGGGGCGCATTCAGAGGCAATTTGTACGATGTACATCCTTTACACCTCGTCTACAACAATCCTCATCTTTACAAAAGTTTACATGGTTGAGTAAGCATTTGTACCCGTCATTGGGGGAGTATCTGGGGCGTTTTCGCGCTATCTTGGTAAAGGAACCCTCGCGTTCTGCCGTTCTAGAAAATGCTGTAGGAGCAAAAAACCCATGCAGGTGACTCTACTTCCAGTGCTTTCTGACAACTATATCTTTTTGCTGACAGACTTATCACAGAAGATAGCAGCGGTTGTCGATCCTGCTTTAGCCGAACCAGTGCTGCGGAAGCTCCAAGAAATGGGAGCATCGCTGGTGACAATTTTCAACACTCACCATCATAGCGATCATGTGGGCGGCAACGAGGAGCTAATCAAACATTTTCCCAACGTCCGCGTTTATGGGGGAGCTGAAGATAAGGGAAGAATTCCGGGGCAACAGGTATTTTTAGAGGAGGGTGAGTTAGTCGAGTTTGCTGGTAGAGTCGGTGAAGTTTTCTTCGTTCCTGGGCATACCCGCGCTCATATTGCTTACTACTTTTCTCCGACAACTCCCGGTGAAACTGGTGATTTATTCTGTGGTGACACTTTATTTGCTGGCGGCTGTGGTAGGTTGTTTGAAGGCACACCTGCTCAGATGCTAAACTCTTTGAGCAAGTTACGGGCTTTACCAGATAATACCAGAGTCTGGTGCGCTCATGAATATACCCTAGGAAATCTCCAATTTGCCCTTACCATAGATGGGAATAACCCAGATTTACAAGCCCGATTTGCAGACGTCAAGGCGGTTCGCAGTCGCTCGGAAGTAACGATACCATCGTTGCTGGGTGTGGAAAAGCGCACGAATCCCTTCTTACGCTGGGAGCAGCCAGCGCTACAATCAGCAGCGAACAGCCAAGAATCGGTACAGACTTTTGCGCGGATACGGGCAATGAAGGATCGATTTTAACTTGCATTTAGAAGTTTTAGCTCGAAATTAATGAAAGTTTGTTATTTTATCCAAACTCACAAGAACCCAGAGCAAATTTATCGACTGGTTCGCACTATTAAAAAGTCAAGTCCTAAAGCTCAAATTTTGATTGGTCACGACTTCACTAGCTGTCATTTAGACATGACTCCTATTCAGGATTTGTCAGATGTTGAGCTGCTTAGAGGTCATTTTCCTGTGCTCCGGGGACATATTTCTATCCTCCAGCCCTATTTTAATGCCATTGACTGGCTGTTTAAACACAACTCTGACTTCGACTGGCTGATATATTTGTCGGGTCAAGACTATCCTACTCAATCACTCTCTGAAGTGGAGGATTTTCTTTTTCAAACCGAGTACGATGGCTTTATACGTTATTGGGATGTTTTTTCTGAGCTAAGTCCTTGGAATAAAGAGGAGGCATACAGCCGTTATTTTTGTCATTACTATCGCTTGTCGGAAAAATTAGGTAAATGGTTATATGAGAGAAGAGGAAAAATAGGTAAATTTATACCTATTGAGTTTTTTCCTCTTGGTTATGGTTGGCTGCTCAAGCTAGCAGCACCAATAAATTGTCCATTTAACGAGCAATTTATTTGCTATGGGGGATGGGCATGGTTCACACTTTCTAGAAAATGCATTCAATATTTAATGAAATTTATTAAAGATAATCCTAAATTAATTAATTATTATAAGCGAACTGTTTTACCTGAAGAATCAATTTTCCAAACCATTCTAGTTAATAGTAAATTATTTAAATTTTGTAACGATGACAAACGGTTTGTTGATTTTGCCAGAGGTAGTGGTTATGGTCATCCTTGGATAATTACCACAGAAGATTATTCAACTATAACCAATGGAAATTTTCATTTTGCTAGAAAATTTGAGCAAGATTCGGAAATTTTAGATATGCTCGATCGGATAATTTCTTAACAGTAAATTACTTTTCAGGCTCCCGAACCATTTGGTAAAGTTTGCGATCGCTCACTTAGTTGTTGTACAATGGAGTGTTTGCAATATAATCACTCCTACTGGGTTTCCAAAAAAAGACGATGGCGAAACGTGTACAATTAGTTTTGAATCAAGATGTCAGCAAGCTAGGAAAAAACGGCGATGTCGTGGAAGTGGCTCCCGGCTATGCCCGCAATTACCTACTTCCGCAAGGATTGGCGGCTATAGCCACTGCCGGGATACTCAAGCAAGTCGAACGACGCCGAGAAAAAGAGCGGCAGCGCTTATTGGCAGAGAAGCAGCAAGCCGAAGCACGTAAGACTACTCTCGAAGGTGTTGGTAGATTTACCATTGCCAAGCAAGTCGGTGAAGGCGATGCCATTTTTGGTACCGTTACCGATCCAGATGTGGCTGCTGCTATTCTACAAGCAACCGGTGAAGAGGTCGATCGCCGGGGTATTACCTTACCCGATATTCACAAAACTGGTGTTTACAAGGCTGAGATTAAGCTACACCCTGAAGTTACCGCTGTTGTAGAAATTCAGGTTGTGTCTACCTAATTATTGACACTCCCCCGATTTCTAATCGGGGGATTATTAGTTCCAATACTTTTTTTATGGCTAAAGAACTTAATTTTCAAGCTAGTGAGGGTAGCTTACCGCCTCAAAATATTGATGCCGAGGAGGCGATTTTAGGCGGCATTTTGCTAGATCCAGAAGCTATTAGTCGGGTGATTGAGGTACTTGTACCACAAGCATTTTATATCAACGCCCATCAAGAAATCTATCGCTCGGCGTTAATTCTCCACACCCAAGGCAAGCCTACGGACTTAATCAGCGTCACTACATGGCTATATGACAACCAAAAACTGGATAAGGTTGGTGGGCAGAGCTTTATAGCGCAGTTGGTCGATCGCACCGTGTCAACTGTCAATATTGACGCCTTAGCAGGGCTAGTAATGGATAAGTACCTGCGCCGTAAGTTAATTCAGGCGGGCGTCGAAATTGTGCAATTGGGTTACGAAACAGCCACAGATCTAGAAACAATCCTTGATGAGTCACAGCAGAAAATTTTCAACCTCACCCAAGAACGCCCACAAGAAGGTTTAGTTCACATTTCTCAGGCTGTAATTCAAACTTTTAAGAATATTGAAATCCTCAATCAAGGCATAGCACTGCCAGGTATTCCTTGTGGTTTCTATGACCTGGATGCGATGACAGAAGGTTTTCAGCGTTCTGATTTGATTATCTTAGCTGCCAGACCGTCAATGGGAAAGACGGCTTTGGGTTTAAATATTGCTCACAATATTGCAACTGCTCTTAAGTTACCCGTAGCTATTTTCAGTTTGGAAATGTCGAAAGAGCAACTGGTACAGCGCCTGCTGACTACTGAATCTAAGATTGAAAGCAACCGTCTGCGGGCAGGGCGGGTGGCACAAAACGAGTGGGAAAGTTTGAGCCTTGCTGTTAGCAATCTATCCAGTCTGCCTATTTTTATTAATGATACCCCAAATATTACCGCTACTCAGATACGAGCCCACTCTCGTCGTCTACAGGCAGAGCAAGGTGGGCAGTTGGGATTAATCTTGTTGGATTATTTACAACTGATGGAAGGTAGCGGTGACAATCGGGTACACGAGTTGTCAAAAATTACGCGATCGCTCAAAGGATTAGCCCGTGAACTTAACGTCCCCGTAATTGCCCTATCTCAGCTAAGTCGAGCAGTTGAAGCCCGCAACAACAAGCGCCCGATGATGTCTGATTTGAGAGAGTCGGGATGTCTAACTGGCGACAGCCTAGTGACATTAGCCGACAGTGGCGTGCAAGTGCCGATTCGTGAATTAGTGGGGAAATCGGGTTTCGCAGTTTGGGCGCTGAACGAAACCAC
>CASBRB010000182.1 GCA_949127975.1 Oscillatoriales cyanobacterium PMM_0019
CAGCCTACTGTCGAAACGTCAAGGGTGATTCGGAAGGTGGCTGATGGTGACTTGTCCCCAACGATCGCTCTGGAGATTGAGGGTAGACCCCTAAAAGGTGAGTTTCTCCAAACTGCTCGCGTTGTTAATACTATGGTGGAACAGCTCAGTTCCTTTGCCTCGGAAGTCACTAGGGTGGCTAGAGAGGTCGGCACTGAAGGTATGCTGGGTGTTCAAGCAGAAGTTAAAGGTGTCGCTGGTACCTGGAAGGATCTGACTGATTCCGTTAACTCAATGGCTGGTAACCTCACTGCCCAAGTCCGTAATATCGCTGAAGTGACTACGGCCGTGGCTAATGGCGATTTGTCTAAGAAAATTACCGTGGATGTTAAAGGAGAAATTCTTGAGCTGAAAAATACTATCAATATTATGGTGGATCAACTTAGCTCTTTTGCTTCGGAGGTGACACGGGTTGCTAGAGAGGTCGGTAGTGAAGGTAAGTTGGGTGTGCAAGCAGAAGTGCGCGGCGTGGCTGGCACCTGGAAGGATTTAACTGATTCCGTTAATTCAATGGCTGGTAACCTCACTGCTCAGGTGCGCAATATCGCTGAGGTAACTACCGCTGTGGCTAATGGTGACCTTTCTAAGAAAATTACTGTTGATGTTAAAGGAGAAATATTAGAACTGAAAAATACCGTCAATGTCATGGTAGATCAACTTAATTCCTTTGCCTCAGAAGTTACCAGGGTGGCTAGAGAGGTAGGTTCAGAAGGAAAACTCGGTGTCCTGGCAGAAGTTAAAGGCGTGGGAGGTACTTGGAAAGACCTCACCGATAGCGTTAATTTTATGGCAGGCTCCTTAACAGATCAAGTGCGGAATATTGCTGAGGTAACTACCGCTGTGGCTAATGGTGATTTATCAAAAAAAATTACCGTGGATGTTAAAGGAGAAATCTTAGAGCTGAAGAATACTATTAATATTATGGTGGACCAGCTTAATTCCTTTGCCTCGGAAGTTACCCGTGTGGCTAGGGAGGTGGGGACAGAAGGTAAGTTGGGTGTACAGGCAGAGGTTAGAGGTGTCGCTGGTACCTGGAAAGACCTGACAGATTCCGTCAATTCAATGGCAGGTAATTTAACTGCTCAGGTGCGGAATATTGCTGAGGTTACTACTGCCGTTGCTAATGGTGACCTTTCTAAAAAAATCACAGTAGATGTCAAAGGGGAAATTCTGGAGCTGAAGAATACCATCAATATTATGGTGGATCAACTTAATTCCTTCGCTTCTGAAGTTACCAGAGTTGCTCGTGAGGTGGGTTCTGAAGGTAAGTTGGGTGGGCAAGCTGATGTCAAAGGAGTGGCAGGTACTTGGAAGGACCTCACTGATAGTGTTAATTTCATGGCTGGTTCCTTAACTGCTCAAGTGCGCAATATTGCTGAAGTTACCACGGCCGTGGCTAATGGGGATTTATCTAAGAAGATTACCGTAGACGTTAAAGGAGAAATTCTCCAACTAAAAAATACTATCAATATTATGGTGGATCAGCTTAACTCCTTTGCCTCCGAAGTAACTAGGGTAGCCCGTGAAGTCGGTACAGAAGGTAAACTAGGTGTACAAGCAGAAGTGCGCGGTGTGGCTGGTACTTGGAAAGATTTGACAGATTCTGTCAACTCAATGGCTGGTAATTTGACAGCCCAGGTGCGGAATATTGCTGAGGTTACCACCGCTGTAGCTAATGGGGATTTGTCTAAGAAAATTACCGTAGATGTGAAAGGAGAAATTTTAGAGCTGAAGAATACCATTAATATTATGGTAGATCAACTTAGCTCCTTTGCCTCTGAAGTAACCCGCGTCGCTCGTGAGGTAGGTACAGAGGGTAAACTAGGTGTACAAGCAGAAGTGCGCGGGGTGGCAGGCACCTGGAAGGACTTGACAGATAACGTCAACTCAATGGCAGGTAACCTCACAGCCCAGGTACGAAATATTGCCGAAGTGTCAACAGCGATCGCTAATGGGGACCTCTCCAAAAAGATTACCGTCCAAGTAAAAGGAGAAATTCTAGAACTGAAGAATACCATCAATATCATGGTAGATCAACTCAGTTCCTTCGCTTCAGAAGTAACCCGTGTAGCCCGTGAGGTGGGGAGTGAAGGTAAACTCGGCGTCCAAACAGATGTCCGGGGTGTCGCTGGCACCTGGAAAGATTTGACAGATTCCGTCAACTTCATGGCAGGCAGTTTAACCGCTCAAGTGCGTAACATCGCCGCTGTCACCACAGCAGTAGCAACAGGCGACCTTTCTAAGAAAATTACCGTAGATGTTAAAGGAGAAATTCTAGAACTGAAAAATACCGTCAATACAATGGTAGATCAACTTAACTCCTTCGCTTCGGAAGTAACCAGAGTAGCCCGTGAAGTTGGTACCGAAGGAAAACTAGGAGTGCAAGCAGAAGTACGGGGCGTTGCTGGGACTTGGAAAGACCTCACCGATTCAGTTAACTTTATGGCAGGCTCCTTAACCGCCCAGGTACGGAATATTGCAGAAGTTACCACGGCAGTAGCTAATGGAGATTTATCCAAGAAAATTACAGTTGATGTTAAAGGAGAGATTTTAGAACTGAAGAATACCATCAACACAATGGTAGACCAACTCAACTCCTTTGCATCTGAAGTAACGCGGGTAGCCCGTGAAGTAGGAACAGAAGGTAAACTCGGTGTCCAAGCTTATGTCAGAGGAGTTGCCGGGACCTGGAAAGACTTGACAGATAACGTTAATTCAATGGCAGGTAACCTCACAGCCCAGGTGCGGAACATAGCCGAAGTTACCAAAGCAGTAGCTAATGGAGACTTATCTAAAAAAATCACAGTCGATGTCAAAGGAGAAATATTAGAGCTGAAGGACACCATCAATACAATGGTAGATCAACTCAGTTCCTTTGCTTCCGAAGTAACTCGCGTCGCCCGTGAGGTGGGTACAGAAGGTAAATTAGGTGGACAAGCCCAAGTTACAGGAGTTGCTGGCACCTGGAAAGACTTGACAGATAGCGTCAACTCAATGGCAGGTAACCTCACAGCCCAGGTGCGTGGGATAGCCAAAGTAGTGACAGCCGTGGCTAATGGGGACTTGAAGCGCAAACTAATGTTGGATGCCAAGGGAGAGATTGAAACCCTTGCCGATACCATTAATGAGATGATCGATACACTGGCGACGTTTGCCGATCAAGTTACCACGGTAGCGCGTGAGGTGGGAATTGAAGGTAAACTGGGCGGACAGGCAAAGGTACCGGGAGCTGCTGGTACTTGGAAAGCATTAACTGATAA
>CASBRB010000183.1 GCA_949127975.1 Oscillatoriales cyanobacterium PMM_0019
CGCGGAAAGCTGTACCTTCCTGATTGGGAATTGCTCCCATACCAGAGGAGGCTAGCGGAGTTGATTTTGGAGTAGGTGTTGCAACCATATTGTTATTCCTCAAAAATGTAGGGTGGGCAGTTCCCACCTACTTATCACGAAAAGGTATTAACCAACTACACCAAGAAGAAGCCAGTCGGATGGTTTTCTCTTTCTCCCCTTCTCCCTTGATGGGAGAAGGGGTTGGGGGATGAGGGTGAAAAAGCCCTGCTAGTGTTCCGTGGAAGCTAGTTTTCTCACTCTACACATGTCCAAATCCAGCATAGAAGATGTGGGTATGGACTTGGGCAAGAGCCACCGGAACGAGAACACTGCCCTTAAATACCAGAGAACGAGACACTACCTTTAGCATCCACCCCATCCCAGGCAAAAACAAAAATTTGCAATCCTCTGCTATATTACGTAAATCCGATCGCTGAGTTTTTCTATGAAAAAATTCTCTGCTTCTAAAAGCGTCTTGACACTTACAGTGTTACTAGCAACAATAGCATCACCAGCTTGCGCTGCTACCTTGGTAACGAATCGAGCAGCTTTAGGAGGTAATGACCAAATAAATTGGTCTAGTTTAGGTAAAGTATTCAACCCATTAGCTCCTAATCCTACCGTTTTTTTATCTAACTCTTTTTCAGCCGTATCGCCAAAAGGTGAACAAGTCAATGTCCAAATACCAGCAACTCAGACTAGCGGCATCACGCCACCATTGGTATTTGTAACCACTGCTCCACCCCAAGGTATTCCTACCAACTTTGCCAATGGTGATTATGTTCTATTGACGGGATTAAACCCTGGTGTAAATCCATCTCCTGGCAATCCAGGACCGATTACTATTACCTTTAATACACCTGTTAAAGCGGCAGGTACTCAAGTAGCTGTAGACGATACTCTCAATTTTACGGCATTCGTTTCGGCTTATGATAAAGCAGGCAATCTTTTAGGATCTTTCCAAGCTCCTGGAAACTCCTCGGTAGCACTGAATAATTCAGCTATCTTCCTTGGTGTGAGCAGCGATACTCCTAACATTGCTCAGCTGGTTTATTCCAGTTCTATTTCTAATCGAGCTCTTGGCATCAATACCCTGAGCATAGCTACCGTTCCCGAACCCCGTTCAATTTATGGTTTCATAGCTTTTGGGGTACTGAGCCTAGTGGTAGTCAAGCATGTTGGGTTTCGTTCCTCAACCCAACCTACAACTAGCAAGGCACCAGCCCGCCCCAGTGCTGAGTGAGGGGCATTTTACGAAAAACCCCGAAATTTAACGAGTAGGCGATTGTGGTGGAATAGGAGATGTTGGCGGCACCTGAGACGGCACCTCTTGAGGAAACAGTTGGTAAGGCATATCCCTTGCCGAAATGCAAGTATCCATCGCTTGGGGCGCGGAAAAATTAACTGAGCGATTCAAACCCACTACACACTCAGAAAAGCGGGTGGGCAACAGACTACGGCGACAGTAATCAAGCACGTTGGATGCCATAGCGTTTGGGACACCCCTGCTAATATCATTCACACAGGTTGCTAAATCCAGGGGGCGTCGCGCTTGGTAACAGATTCTGACAGCATCCGACACAACAGAGGGCGTCACCTGTTTTATTTTCACCACGCAGTCGGATAATTCCTGGGGATGGAGCACCCCCGCACAAGCAGTAGCTGCTTGATCAGAGGGAATGCCAGCACCTACAATGTCTTTAGCACAGGTTTGAAACTCATTCCGAGTTGCGGCAAAGGCAGGAACACTGGGGATTGCCATTGTTAAAAACAACAGCATCATTAGCTGAGTAGCCGAAAAGAAACAGGAACTTTGCTTTTTCATAAAAACCTCCTAATATAGCAATTCTAAATCATATCATTTCAGCTTACATCAGAATTATTACAGACTTCGGCGCGATCGCTCAGCTCGTAGCTTCCTTTGTGCCGCAATGCGATTAAAAATATTTAATTCAGAAGCCAAAGGATTTAATATCATTTATTGCTTGATAAGTATTTGATTCAACAGCTAAAGCGTCCGGCATTAAAACAGCCATTAACTTCCAATTCATAGCCCAGTCTTAACCTTCATTACCCAGGATCGTAGTGAGGACTTTACCCCTCACCACAACCTGTAGCGACTTAATTAATACTCCGGCACTGACGAGTCAATTTCCCGACTCCAAGCCAGAATTCCACCTTTAACATTGGTGCCTGGAATCCCTGCTTCTTTTAGAATGCCCAACGCTTTAGCAGATCTACCACCCATTTTGCAGTGAGCTATCAGGCGATGTCCATTGAGCAACTCTTTAACCTTGTCAACGCCTTCTCCCTGTTCAATATCTGGTAATGGCACCAAAACCGAACCTGGAATCTTGGCAATTTCGTACTCATTGGGATTGCGGACATCAACCAGCACAAAGTCATCCGCACCGCTATCGAGTAGTTGCTTGAGTTCCTGAACAGTCATTTCAGACATTTCCATTTGCCGTTTCGCCTCCTCTTCTTTGGCTTGGGTAATACCGCAGAATTGTTCGTAATCAACCAACTTCTCAATCACTGGACGCACGGGGTTGGGACGCAGTTTCAACTCCCGGAACTTCATATCTAGGGCGTTGAAGAGCAGCAGACGCCCGCTGAGAGTTGTGCCTTTACCCAGGATAATTTTAATGGTTTCCGTTGCCTGGATAACACCAATAATTCCTGGTAAAATTCCTAAAACGCCCCCTTCAGCACAGGAAGGCACCATTCCTGGAGGTGGGGGTTCTGGGTAAAGATCCCGGTAATTGGGACCACCTTCGTAGTTAAATACGGTTGCTTGCCCTTCAAACCGGAAGATGGAACCGTAGACGTTAGGCTTGTTGAGCAGCACACAGGCATCATTAACCAGATACCGCGTGGGGAAGTTATCAGTACCATCCACCACGATGTCATAAGGCTTGATGATGTCGAGGGCGTTTTCTGAGGTGAGGCGGGTTTCGTACAAATCCACCTGGCAGTCAGGATTGATTTCCAGAACCCTGTTTTTAGCAGACTCAATCTTGGGTTTGCCTACCCAAGAGATGCCGTGAATCACCTGGCGTTGCAAATTGGAACTATCCACGATATCAAAATCGACAATGCCGAGACGTCCAATTCCGGCAGCAGCTAGATACAGTAGCAGTGGGGCACCTAATCCACCTGTGCCGATGCAGAGCACGCTGGCGGCTTTGAGTAGTTTTTGCCCTTCCAGTCCTACTTCGGGGAGGATGATGTGGCGGGAGTATCGTTCGTATTCGTCTTTTGTGAGCTGGATTTCATCCAGATTGGGATTGAGCATGAGCTTTTCGTTACAGCCAAAAAAATTAAGACCCTATAATAAATACAATAAACCTTCTGATATACAGCAGCATATGTAGGGGCAATCATAGGGTAAGGGTAAGGGAAAGGGAAAGGGTGAATTCTTACCTTTCCCTTTCCCTCTCCCTCTCCCTCATTGCCCCTACGAACCGCTATATGTAGAGGCAGTGCGTAAGTACTGTATAGTAGGGTTAAAGCACATTGCTAAACCCCTAGCGTGTATAGATATGTTCTTACTTGATTATGCCTTACAGTAAATTCACTCTCAGCAAAGCTGTAGAGGATTTTCATCTCACCATAGTTGAAGGCAGCCGCTTCCTACCTGAAATTCCCTCGGTAACACCTACTCCTCTGCTTCAGGATATTCTTAAAGAAACGATTCCCTGGGCGATCGCGGTGAGTAGCGAAAAAGCCCGTTCTGAGGGCATCATCAATCCTGTGTTACTGGAAGTAAAACGCCAACTTCAGGGACAGATTAGCGTTTTTTCTGGCGAGGAATTTAATGTAGAACCGGAGGCTGAACTCAGCGGCTATGTTGACTTTCTCCTGAGTCGTTCTCCGGAGCAACTATTTATTAAAGCGCCTGCGGTTGTCGTGGTAGAAGCTAAGAAGGAAGACCTGAAACCAGCTTTAGGGCAATGCTTTGCGGAAATGGTTGCGGCTCAACGCTTTAACCAACAAAAGCAACAGCCTATCTCGACAATTTACGGAACGGTGAGTAGTGGCACGGTTTGGCGGTTTCTTAAACTGGAAGAACTTTGTGTTACGATTGACCTTACAGATTACCCCCTTCCTCCGGTTGAACAAATCTTGGGCTTTCTCGTTTGGATGGTGCAGGAGGGCTGATAAGATTGTGTAGTCCTCTTGAGCGAGGACTTTAGCTATAAGCCAGGGGGTTAAACCCCTGGCGGGATCGAGGATAATTTTCACCCATATTATCTTTTAAAAACTTTTCACCATCTGATGTTGGGTTTCGTTCCTCAACCCAACCTACAACTTCCGCTTTATTCTGGGGTAGTTTCATGTCCCTATCTGTTAAAGACTTAGAAAAAGTACAAACCGAGCATCCTGATTGGCAACTAGAGTTGGTACAAGGTAACATAATTGCAATGGGACCATCTGATTATACATCAGACGAGATTGGTACAGAGTTTGCCAGGTTATTGGGAAACTGGGTAAAACCTCGCCTACTAGGTCGTGTAACTGGCTCTAGTGCTGGGTTTATCTTACCCAACTTAGACTTACGTGCGCCAGATGTTTCCTTTGTCCGCGGCGAAAAGCTCAAGCGCAGTAAGCGGGACTTTGTTGAGCTAGTTCCCGATTTGATGGTAGAAATTAAATCCAAGACAGATCGCATTCAACCGCTCAAAGAGAAAATTGAGTTATTCTTGAACCTGGGAACACAGGTGGGAATATTAATCGATCCCGATCGGCTAACTGTAACAGTTTATCGTCTTAACGATCGCTCCTTGGTACTCAAAGATGGTGATATACTAACAATCCCAGAGTTGTTACCAGGGTGGGAGTTGCCAATTTCCGCTCTATGGCCGCCTGTATTTGATTGAGGTTGCAGCCATAAAGGTAGCGCGAAAGCACAGATTCAACATAAGATCGACGACAGGATCGATCAATATAATGCGATGCATTTCGATAAACCATTAGGCTCAGTAATACAAGGTTCCCTCAGTGAGGGATTGGAAATACGACTGCACCCAGATGTCTCAGTGGAAGATATGCGGGTGGGTAAGTTTTTGGTAGTCAGGGGTATCCGTGCAGACTTTTTCTGTCTGGTTACCGATGTGTCATTGGGAACAACCAGCCCCCGGATTCTGGCTAATCCGCCCAGTCCTGATGACGATTTTTTGCAAGCGGTGTTGGCTGGAGGTGGTACTTATTCCACCGTCAATCTCACCCCCATGTTAATGCTGATTAGAGAGCCAGCATCATCGCAGTTTAATGGCAAGTCGCAGCGGCAACTATCTGGAGCATCCCAGCTAGGCTCTTTTGTGGCGCAAACTAGCACTGAGATGGAAATGCTACCAGTAAAAACTATTCCCAGCCATTTTAGTCAAGTTTATGAGGCGGCTGAACAGGACTTCCGAGCTGTCTTTGGTTGGGAAGATGATACCCAGCGTCGCAATTTTGCTATCGGGCAACCTTTGGATATGGATGTGCCAGTCTGCTTGGATTTAGACCGATTTGTGGAACGCAGCAATGGGGTGTTTGGTAAATCGGGCACTGGTAAGTCTTTTCTGACTCGCCTGCTGTTATCTGGCATTATCCGCAAGCAAGCTGCTGTTAATCTGATTTTTGATATGCACTCTGAATATGGGTGGGAAGCTGTTCGTGAGGGCAAAACCCATAGCACTGTAAAAGGTTTGCGACAGTTATTTCCTAACCAGGTGCAGGTTTACACCCTCGATCCCGAATCTACTAAACGTCGCGGAGTGCGTGACGCACAGGAGCTTTATCTCAGCTACGAGCAAATCGAAATCGAAGACATTAAGCTGGTAGGGCGAGAGCTAAATATTTCCGATGCTAGTTTGGACAATGCTAACATCCTGTACGGCGAGTTTGGCAAATCCTGGATTACCCAACTAATTACTATGACTAATGAGGAAATTCATGGGTTTTGCGAGGAAAAGCGCGGACACAAGGGTTCGATTATGGCTTTGCAGCGGAAAGTGATGCGCCTGGAAAAGCTCAAGTACCTGCGAGCGGTGACGCCCAAGAATTACATTAACCAAATTTTGCAGTCTTTGGAAGCTGGCAAGCATGTGGTGATTGAGTTTGGTTCTCAGGCGGATATGCTGTCTTATATGTTGGTGACTAATATGATTACCAGGCGCATTCACCAAGAATATGTCAAGAAGGCGGAGAGCTTTTTGCAGAGTAAAAATATAGTCGATCGCCCCACGCCATTGGTAATCACTATCGAAGAAGCCCATCGCTTCCTCGATCCCGGCATTGTCCAAAGTACCATTTTTGGCACGATTGCCCGCGAAATGCGGAAATACTTCGTCACCCTTCTGATAGTCGATCAGCGCCCCTCCGGTATTGATAACGAAGTCATGTCCCAGATTGGCACCCGTATCACCGCCTTGCTCAACGATGAAAAAGACATCGACGCAATTTTCACTGGCGTCTCTGGTGGTGGCAACCTGCGCACTGTTCTGGCAAAACTCGACTCTAAGCAACAAGCCCTGATCCTGGGGCACGCCGTTCCCATGCCTGTCGTGGTGCGTACCCGTCCCTACGACCAAACCTTCTACAAGGAAATCGGCGATCCTGCTTGGGACGAAATGCCAGATGAGGAGTTGTTCGCAGCAGCAGAAGCGGCACGAGCTGATATAGGTTTCTAACTCGCTATTATAGCATTTTTTTGTTGATTAGCTTGCAAATATTTTTTGTCCTTATTTGCGCTATAGGGGTCTCATCCCCAGATAAGTTCGGTTATGCACCTCTCAAAAACCTAGCGCTTCCGGAATTAGTGGTTCATCATGGAATATAGAAGATATCGATCCTTTCCTTAAGAATTGCTTAAGCATGCAGACTGGGCTAAGTAAATTGTTATCTTCAAAAAAAATGAACCTTTTACCCTTTACATCCGTCTAAAAGTGTTATAAGCTAGAAGAAAATAAAACTCATACTGACTACGAAGTTTGAATTGTTATCCAGTTCACTAGCATCTCAGGCGAGGATGATTACAGCCCGCAAACCATCCTACTGCCACAAGCTATAAACGAATGCAGGGGTACTCCCACCCTATGCCGTTGGTTGAAGGAGTTGTTACATCTAGAGCAGGATGCTTGCAGTGAAACAACTTAGCTAGTCTAGAGATTAAAAGCTAGCAATCTCTTTTGAAGCCAGCCCCTGCGACAGAATTGTTGCTCGTTTACGGAGTCACCACTAAACTCATGCCCACTAACAACACCGAAAAAAAGAAAAATAATCCTACGTTCACGGCTGACATGGTTCGCACCTATTTGCATGAGATTGGGCGCGTACCACTGCTAACCCATGAGCAAGAAATAGTTTATGGTAAGCAAGTACAGCAAATGATGGCGCTCCTAGAGATAAAAGATGCTCTGGAAGAAAACCTACAGCGTGAACCGAGTTTATCTGAGTGGGCACAAGAAGCTCATCTCAGTGAAACTGAACTCAACCGCATCATGGCGTTGGGGCAGCGAGCCAAGCGAAAGATGATCGAAGCCAACTTACGTTTGGTGGTGGCTATCGCTAAGAAGTACCAGAAGCGCAACATGGAATTTCTGGATCTCATCCAGGAAGGCACGTTGGGTTTAGAGCGGGGTGTGGAGAAATTCGATCCCACACGAGGCTACAAGTTCTCGACTTATGCTTACTGGTGGATTCGTCAGGCGATTACCCGTGCGATCGCTCAGCAAGCCCGTGCCATCCGTCTGCCGATCCATATTACGGAGAAGCTCAACAAAATTAAGAAGACGCAACGGGAATTGGCTCAAAAGCTCGGTCGCAACGCGACTCCAGCAGAGATTGGTGCAGCGTTAGAATTAGAACCCGCTCAGATCCGTGAGTTCTTGAACATTGCCCGTCAACCAGTTTCTCTAGATGTCCGTGTCGGTGATAATCAAGACACCGAACTGTCCGATCTTTTGGAAGATGACGGTGTTTCGCCAGAGCACTATACCACACAGGAAGCGCTACGGCAAGACTTGGACGGTCTTCTGGGAGAACTCACTCCTCAACAACGGGACGTTATTACCCTGCGTTTTGGCTTGGAGGATGGTAATGAGCTATCCCTAGCGAAAGTAGGTCAGCGACTCAATCTCAGCCGCGAACGGGTGCGACAACTAGAACACCAAGCTCTCGCCCACCTGCGTCGTCGCCATGCCATTGTCCGGGAGTATGTAGCTAGTTAGTCGATCGGATACTAATTAAGCCAGAGATTATACAGTACAAATGTCAAAGGAAAAAGCTCAAACTTTTTCCTTTTTTTTATCGCAAAACCAGCAGAAATAGGACTTACGCAAAGTCATGGGTTGCGAACGCAGATGCACGCAGATGCACGCAGATGTAGCATGAGTCAGCAAGTCTGCGATTCAGGAGTAATACTTTCTGGTGAATTTGTAGCTTGGGTTTCGCTATCGCTCTACCCAACATAAACCCACACGGGTAATGTTGGGTTTCGTTCCTCAACCCAACCTACAAATATAACACCACATTTATCCCTGTTTTTTGTAAAGTTTTGTAAATGTTTTAGGAATTTGTAACCTTTCTGGTGAAGTTGTTGCTTGGTTTTCGCTATCGCGTTACCCAACATAAACCCACACGGGTAATGTTGGGTTTCGTTCCTCAACCCAACCTACAAATATAATACCACATTTATTCCTGTTTTTTTGTAAACTTTTGTAAATGTTTTAGGAATTTGTAGTCTTTCTGGTGAAGTAGCAATCAGAGCAGTTGGATCGATCGCAACAATGGAGGAATAGCAGCAATTCATCCGTTGGGATGAACCGTGTTCCCTCATTTATCGAGTATTCTAGAATTGAATTCTTAATCGTTATTAATTTTAATTTGTCAGGAGAAACTATGTTGATTAACAAGTCTTTTAAGGAACTGTCAATGGTTGGTTTACTTCTTAGTATAGGATTCGTAACAAGCAGCTTGGCTCCGACCTGGGCGGCTGAAAATAAAACACCACCGACTACTTCAAAGCCGATGGCAGTAGCTAAGTTAACAGCATCAGACACACCTGCTGTGGCTGGTGAGAAGCAGCTACGTAATGGCATTTACGTTTTTGGTCAAACCTCCCAGCCAGAACAAATTGGTAAAGAGTACTTGGTGTTTGAATCCCGTGGCAGCAAAGTAATCGGCGCATTTTATATGCCTGCCTCGGAATATAGTTGTTTTTATGGCACCCTCAAGCAAAGCCAGATAGATTTAACCCTCGTCAATCCCGAGGATGGCTCCACCTATTCCCACTCGATCGCACTTCAACCAAATTCGTTGGTTGCCAGTAACGGGCAAATCGCACTCCAGGGATATCATCCAGTTACCCGAATCAGCGATAATGCCCAGCAAATTTTGAAAAGTTGCCGGAACCAGTAGTCAGTATTAATACTCAACTCCGGGCTGAGCTTTAACGCCTTGTTCGCGGAAGGGATGCTTAATTAGAGTCATCTCTGTTACCAAGTCGGCTTTTTCAATCAGTTGTGGCGGGGCTCCTCTGCCAGTGAGGATAACGTGAACCTCAACTGGCTTGTACTCTAGCCCAGCGATGACTTCCTCGACGCTCAAATAACCTAGTTTCAGGGCTATGTTAATTTCATCTAACAATACCAGTTTGAAATCGGGGTTGCGGATGAAGCTTAATGCTTTATCCCAGGCGGCTTGAGCTTTTTGGATATCTCTGTCTCGATCTTGGGTTTCCCATGTGAAGCCTTCACCCATAGCATGGAATTCTAACTGCTCTGCCCAGTGACTGAGGACTGCCTTTTCTGCTGGTTCCCAGGCTCCTTTGATAAATTGTACGATCGCCACTCGGAAACCATGACCGAGCGATCGCATCACCATCCCCAAGGC
>CASBRB010000184.1 GCA_949127975.1 Oscillatoriales cyanobacterium PMM_0019
AAATCGGGGGATTCTCAGTTCAATGAGTCCACTGGGGAAGCTTACTTAAATAACTACAACCTCCCAAGAATCGCTCCATCTTAGGGTTGCTCTTTGCATATTGTGACCAGTCAAAACTCATCTGAGTATGCTAGAATTGGACAAAGATGCTTCCGCTCCTCATGTGAAAGACTGCGCCACCATTCCGCATCCAACCTATCCTCTCTATCCATCGCTACATATGGGTCAAGGGTTGTTAAAATTGATAGAACCAATTGCACATAGTTGCCAATTTCTGGATCGCTATCCACCTCAAGAAATAGCTGTTCGTTGGGAAAGTAATGGCGAATCTGGTCGGGTGCTGCCAGCAATACTGGAACCAGAAACGGATGTTTCTCAATAAATTGTACAACTTCTGGTTTTTCCCGGAAGGTGTACGATCGCTCTAGGGATTCAATGTCGGCTTGAGAGATAAGTGCGGGTGCAGTATTTGTCATATTGGGTAAATGGTAGTAAATCCTATCAGCAGAGGCTTTAGCGTCTTCCAGAATAATCATATATATAATGTCAGTACTGTAGTAGCTACACAAAGAAATGGTGGATGGTGGGTTACGTGCTTGAGCTAACCCACCCGTGCGTATAGCGCCTATGCTACAGCACTGTATGTATGCCTAGGCATCGCGCATTTAACCATCACTCTTCTTCTGAGTCAACATCTGAGTCGGCTTCTGGGCTGGTGCTATCGATTTGAATCAGGTGAATATGCTTATAGCCCAATTTAATTTCAAATAGATCGCCTGGTTTTAATCCCATTGCTTCAGTGTAGGTGCCACCAATAACAATTTGCCCGTTTTGGTGGACACTGACTCGATATGACGCCTCTCGACCCCGACCATCTCTTTTTCCGTCTGGATCGAGTTCGACTCCCTTGGCAGAGAGCAAGGCGTCATAAAAATCTGTCAGGTTTACCCGAACCTCACCATTTTTATGCTCGGTATAGTACCCGCATAATTTAGCTGTTTCTCGCCTGGGCAATTGCGAAAGTTCCTTAATTTTTTGAAGTAAGGCCCTCCCCGTTAACGGGGCTGTTGCAGTTGATGCCATTTTTGTCTAGTTACCCTAAAGTCACATTAAATGAGTTCATTGGCTTAATCCCCGATCTAAAGATACGGGGATTCCGGGGAATTACCCGTATCGTGGGACTTCAAAAGCAGAGAAGAAACTTAAATTTTCGTCATCTACCTGTACAGTTCTCAGGCTGTCTATTGACTAAGCCTCCCTGTTCAGACACCATAAGTCCCACGGTGTTGTTGATATTATAATCCCATGCCGACTTAAAAATCAATAACCAGAATTACAATTTGTTCGTTTCACCACATAAAAACTGCTGCACTCGTTGCCAAACTTGCTCTAACAAATCAGACCGCGAGGCATCAAACCACTCAATATTAGGATATGCCCGAAACCAAGTGCGTTGTCGCTTGGCAAATTGGCGCGTATGTAACACTGTCAGTTTTTTAGCTTCATCCAGAGAAATATCGCCCAAGATATACTGCTTTATTTCCCGATACCCCAGTGTATCCAACAGCGGTAGCTCGTAACTGTACTTTTGGCAGAGGGTTTTTACTTCTGCTTCCCAGCCTGCTGCTAACATCTCCTCGGTGCGTTGTTCAATACGACGGGTGAGAGTGTCTGTATTAGCACAATCTAAGCCAATCTGAAGAATAGGATAGTTGGGTGGATTTTCTCCTTGTTGTTGTGAAATAGGGCGTCCGGTGATGTAAAATACCTCTAGTGCCCTTAATGTTCGCACTGGATCGTTCGGGTGAATTTTTTGGGCAGCAACTGGATCAACTTGTTGTAGAAAGGCATAAAGTTGGGTTTGACCAAGAGAGGTAAGTTGCTCACGCAACTCTGGCTGTGGTGCCACCCTAGGAATCTTCATCCCCTGCACCACGGAGCGGATGTATAAACCAGTACCCCCAACCAATAATAGTGGGGGAGCGGGTAAGGCGGTAAGGTGAGCAATTAAGCCTTGGGCTTGCTCCTGATACTCTGCCACAGTAAAGTTGTATAATGGAGAAGAAATATCGATTAAGTAGTGTAGCACCAGTTGCCTCTGTGCTGTAGTGGGCTTCGCCGTACCGATATTAAAGTCGCGGTACACCTGACGTGAATCAGCACTTAGAATCACCGAACCTAGTCGCTGTGCCAAAGCCAATGCCAGCCCCGACTTACCAGTAGCAGTGGCTCCACAAATCACAATCAGCCTTGTACATAGCTCTGACTTCATACTTGAGCCTTACCGATTCATCCTTATAGATCCATCCCCCCAATAAATTGGGCTTAAAACTGCCCTAAACTCGCCTATAACCCTTTTGTGTTATAATTTTGGTTATATTTCGTGTTAATGAAGTCATTATGGACTTCTGAGCCCAAATTGGAGTTATGTCTATGACTAGCAGTTACAGCGCCGATCAAATTCAAGTTTTAGAAGGTTTGGAGCCTGTCCGCAAACGACCGGGGATGTATATAGGCACCACCGGGCCGCGAGGACTCCACCATTTAGTTTACGAGGTGGTGGACAACTCTATAGATGAGGCCCTAGCTGGCTACTGCACTCACATCGAGATCGATATCAATGCAGATGGCTCTGTCAGAGTTACAGATGACGGGCGGGGTATTCCTACAGATATCCATCCTCGCACCGGGAAATCAGCATTAGAAACAGTGATGACAGTTTTGCATGCTGGTGGCAAATTTGGTGGTGGCGGTTATAAGGTTTCTGGAGGGTTGCACGGAGTCGGTATTTCCGTGGTTAATGCTTTGTCCGAGTGGGTGGAAGTTACGGTTTGGCGTGATGAACAGGTACACACCCAGCGCTTCGAGCGTGGCATTCCAGTAACCGAGCTGGTAGCTAAACCCAGTAAAGAAGAACACACTGGCACCTCAGTGATCTTTTACCCTGACACCGAAATTTTCACCTCAGGCATAGAGTTTGAGTACACCACTTTATCCGGGCGTTTGCGGGAGTTGGCTTATCTGAATGCAGGTGTGAAAATTACCTTTAGCGATCTCCGTCTCCACTTGCTCAAAGCTAACGAGCCACGAGTGGAAACCTACTGCTATCAGGGCGGTATCAGAGAATATATTGCCTACTTGAACTCAGAAAAGCAGCCCCTGCATGAGGAAATTATCTATATTAATGGAGAGCGTAATAATGTTCAGGTAGAGGTGGCTCTACAGTGGTGCATTGATGCATACACTGATAATCTGCTGGGGTTTGCCAATAATATCCGTACTATTGACGGGGGCACACACCTGGAGGGGTTGAAGGTAGTCCTGACGCGCACCGTGAATGCGATCGCTCGCAAGCGCAATAAACTCAAAGATAACGAGCCCAACCTCGGCGGCGAAAACATCCGCGAAGGATTAACTGGTGTTATTTCTGTCAAAGTGCCCGATCCGGAATTTGAAGGACAAACTAAGACCAAGTTGGGCAACCCCGAAGTGCGGGGAATTGTAGATTCTATAGTCGGAGAAATTCTCACAGAATATCTGGAGTTCCGCCCCCAGATAGCAGACTCTATTTTGGAAAAAGCAATTCAGGCGTTTAATGCGGCAGAAGCAGCACGACGGGCGCGGGAATTAGTTCGACGAAAATCTGTTTTAGAGTCTTCACCGTTACCCGGTAAATTAGCAGATTGTAGTAGTAAAGACCCCTCAGAGTCTGAGATATACCTCGTGGAAGGAGATTCGGCAGGAGGCTGTATTTCGGGAGATACACTTGTAGTATTAAATGATGGTCGGTTGCTCAGTTTAATAGAAATTATAGCTGAACAAAAGGAGGGTAAAGAACATTTTTGTTATACAATTGGTGACGGCGGGGATGTTGGGATAGAACGCATTATCAACCCCCGGATGACCAAGGCAAAGGCTGAAGTAATTAAGGTGACATTAGATAATGGGGAAACTATTATCTGCACCCCAGAGCACCCTTTTATGTTGCGAGACGTTAGTTATAAGGCAGCGGAATTACTGACACCAGAAGATTCACTTATGCCTTTTCATGGTAAGGATGAACGAGGAACTGAGCTTGATGGGTATCAAGGTGAGAAAGAACTTGCCCGTGAAGCAGTTGCTAGCTACAACCACCGCATTGTATCTATTGAACGTCTAGAAGAGCGGATAGATGTTTACGATATCGAAGTTCCTAATAGCCACAACTTCGCCCTGGCAAGTGGTGTGTTTGTGCATAACAGCGCTAAACAAGGACGCGATCGCCGCTTTCAAGCCATCCTACCATTACGTGGCAAAATCATCAACATCGAAAAAACTGACGACGCGAAAATCTACAAAAATACCGAAATTCAAGCCTTAATTACCGCCCTTGGTTTAGGCGTCAAAGGTGAAGAATTCGATGTGTCTCAATTACGATATCACCGGATAGTGATAATGACTGATGCTGATGTAGATGGAGCGCATATCCGGACGCTGTTGTTAACATTTTTCTATCGCTATCAACGAGCGTTAATCGAGCAAGGCTACATCTATATTGCTTGTCCCCCGTTATATAAGGTAGAACGAGGACGCAATCATTACTATTGCTATAACGATCGGGAACTCAACAACTTAGTTCAAAACGAGTTTCCCGCCAATGCCAACTACACCATCCAGCGGTTCAAAGGTTTAGGCGAAATGATGCCACAGCAGTTGTGGGACACTACAATGAACCCGGAAACACGCAGCTTTAAACGAGTCGAAATTGAAGACTCGGCGGAGGCCGATCGCATCTTTACTGTGTTAATGGGCGATCGCGTGGCACCCCGTCGTGAATTCATCGAAACCTACGGTTCCCGCCTGAATCTTACCGATCTAGATATCTAGAGCTTGTGGGTTCGCGCATAAAGTGAAATTTTGTGAAAATACGGTTAGACTGTAGTAGTAGGTCTGACCGTATTTTAGTTTTGGCAATTTTTCAGTGCCATTCGGCTAAAGCCTGGAAAAGCTTTGGATAAGTTTCCTTTATATGCCAAACATTCCTGAAAACTCGTTAGGACAACGCAAAATTTCCCTCAAAAATATGCAGGGTAAGTTGTTGCTGGCAACAGTCGATCTGGGTTGTCGAGACTGGAATGAAGATGGAAGAAGACGCACTGAGTGTCGAATAACGCTCAGATGGGCAGAGGATGAAGTTGAGTGCGTCGATTGGAATTTCTTTGAGTCCCTGAAACGAGTTCGTGAGCAATTGGCTGTGCTGGGTCTTTACCCAGTGTGTTATGGAGCAAGTCGTAATATTGTGATTACAGGCATGGCAATTGATATGGGTTTAGGGATGAGGATATATAAAGGAGCAAAACTCAACACTTTTCCCACTCGTAATCAATTAGTCCATCTTTTTGAATCTGGTGAGGATGTTGAACCTGTGTCAGTTGAAGAGCAAGAAGAATTTCGACGAGAATGGGTAGAATCATTAAGACTCGGCATACCGCCGTCTGTTGCGAGGTAGCTTTGACTGCTGCTTCTCTAGAAGTTCAGGGTTTTCCGCTAAAAACTTTTGCATTTCCGCAAAAGGTAACTCAATAGTCTCGCCAGTCTTTAGTTTAGCGATCGCCATACTTCCTCCCGTATTGTACGTGCAAGTTGAGCTAGCGGATAAATCCGCTCGTGTCGGCTTTGGGCTCCGCAGTAAATTGACGGGGCTACTAGCCTCCCGGACTCTTTAAGTGTGATATATCATGCATACATCTAGATTATTATGTATCATTTCAATGATAGAGCCCGGGACGGGGAAACGTTAAACCTAAGCACTAAGATAGCAGGGTAGGTCAGTCCTTGTCTTTTGGTTCGATTTGAGCTGGCAATGGGGTTGAGTGGATAGCCGATTATAGTGCCTATAGCTCGTTCGGGGTAAAACTCCAGGTTACTTTTGCTTAAAAAATCTTAATGAAAATTCTCATCAATTCAGTTTACCGTAAGCAATTAGTGGCAGTTGAGCTGTTGAAGATGCAGATCATCTGAAAATTGACCTTAATGTTGGGGAATTTAGCATGAGCAGTAATTTAGCGACCAAATTGCGTGAGGGAACTAAAAAATCCCATAGTATGGCAGAAAATGTCGGGTTTGTCAAGTGCTTTTTAAAAGGAGTTGTCGAAAAAAACTCTTACCGGAAGTTGGTAGCTAATCTCTACTTCGTCTATACAGTGATGGAAGAAGAGATGGAGCGCCAGCGGCAGCACCCGATCGTATCCCAGATTTATTATCCCCAGTTGCATCGCCAGCACAGCCTAGAGCAAGACCTTTGCTACTATTACGGCAGCAACTGGAAAGAGCAAATTACCCCATCTGTGGCGGCAGAAGCTTACATGCAGCGGATTCGGGAAGTATCTAACACAGCTCCTGAATTATTGGTTGCCCACTCCTACACCCGCTACCTAGGGGATTTATCTGGCGGTCAAATCCTCAAAGGCATTGCCCAACGGGCGATGAACCTCTCCGATGGGGAAGGTACTGCTTTCTATGAATTCCAAGATATTCCCGATGATAAGGCATTCAAAGCAACCTACCGTCAGTCTCTCGACGAGCTGCCCGTTGATGAAGCAACGGCCGATCGAATTGTAGACGAAGCCAATGCCGCTTTTGGCATGAACATGAAGCTGTTCCAGGAACTAGAAGGCAACTTAGTTTTAGCGATCGGTCAGATGCTTTTCAACACTCTAACACGCCGTCGCACTCGCGGCAGCACAGAACTGGCAACCGCAGAGTAAGTTAGAAAACACATAATAGCACTAATTTAACCGTTGGCCGTTGATAGTTGGCCGTTGGCTGTTGTCAGTCAACAGTTAACAATCAACAGTCAACAGTACACAGTACATTACCTTATGGCAACAAAACTTCCCGTCACAGTAATCACCGGTTTTTTGGGCAGTGGCAAAACCACACTAATTCGTCATCTGCTACAAAACAACCAAGGACGCCGAATAGCTGTATTAGTCAATGAATTTGGTGAACTAGGCATTGATGGTGAACTACTGCGCTCTTGTGGGTACTGCCCAGAAGATGGCGATCCTAGCAGTAATATTGTTGAGTTGACAAATGGGTGTCTATGCTGTACGGTGCAGGAAGAATTTTTGCCGACAATGCAGCAGATTCTGAAGCGCCGAGACTCCCTAGACTGCATTTTGATAGAAACATCTGGACTAGCATTGCCCAAACCCCTGGTTAAAGCTTTCCGTTGGCCAGAAATTCGCAATGGGGCTACGGTAGATGCTGTAATTACAGTGGTGGATTGTGAAGCTGTCTCAGCAGGAAGGTTTGCCAGCAATCCAGAAGCGGTACAGCAACAGCGCGAGGCAGACGAGAATCTGGAACATGAGACGCCCTTACAGGAACTATTTGAAGATCAATTGGCTTGTGCTGATTTGGTAGTGCTTACCAAGGGAGATTTAGTAGATAAGGCGACACAGGCGCAAGTGATAGAGTTGATTCAGCGAGAGCTACCCAGGGCGGTGAAGATTGTAGAGAGCGATCGAGGAACCTTAAACACAGATATTCTTATGGGATTCCATGCTGCTGTAGAAGACGACTTAGCTGCCCGTCCCAGTCATCATGACAACGAAGAAGACCACGACCACGACGAGGATATTACCTCAACCCATCTAATTTTAGACCGTGCCTTTGACCCAGAAAAGCTGAAAAAACAGTTAGAAGCGCTAGTACAACAACAGGAAATTTACCGCATCAAAGGGTTTGTGGCGGTTCCCAATAAAGCAATGCGGATGGTATTGCAAGGCGTGGGGACGCGATTTGAGCAATTTTACGATCGGCCCTGGCAACAGTCAGAACCTCAACAAACGCGGTTAGTTTTTATTGGTCGCGCTCTCGATTCAGCGGCAATTGAGAAGATGTTGACTGTTAATTTCTAGCAAAGTTAGCTGGGTCTTGATCCCGCCGATGCTTAATCGGGATAGGGGGACCCTGACCATCACCTGCTAAGGCAGCGGTTTTTTCCAGAGCTTCCCTCAACCGCTTGGCGGCGTAGATGGACATATCCCGAGGCACATTAATCCGATCGCGCAAATATCGCAGGGCGGGATCGGAGCCTGGCGGCGGGATACAGGCTTCTCCAGTCATCATGAATGTCAGGGCACAACGCAGGGCTTCATCAAATAATTTGTCATCACCGGGATTGACTCGAATAATATTGGCGCGGTGCTTTATTGTTCGGTGGAGGGCTTCCGCAAGGGAGTTTTCCGGCTCCGGGTAAGCCACATCTGGCAGTCCCAACCAGGGGCCGTTATCCACCCGCGCCTGATTGCTGAGCATCTGAGGTTCACCATTTGACCAGCAGCCTCCCATCTGGGGCGGTAAGTCATGGGCGTGGGTGTGAAAGTCACTCTGGGTGCCACGGTAGGTAGGTCGGCTTTCCATTGCCTCAAACCAGGCAGCAAAGTGAGGGTTGTCTTCTCGTAGCGAGTAGCCCTTGTAGTAGTACAGGCTGGCATTCATCCGTTCGACATAAGGTGTGAAGATTACATCAGCACTGCCGAACTCCTCCAAGAAATATGGACCGGGGGTAAGGCTTAGGGCATTCTCAACCTTGCCCACAACTTCTATAAATCGCTCTCTGTGGCGCTGCTCTTGCTGAGGCGACATCGCCCGATAGCAAAGCCAGGTACACCAGGCTTTAAATAGAAGTCGCTCCAGTTGCCGTAGAGGCATCACCATAGGGTCTTCCATACCCTGCCCTAAAGGACCAAAAACCTGTTCCAAGGCGATCAAAATGTCATCGCTTTCCGTGATGAGGCGTCCATCTAATTCAATGGCTGGTAACATACCTGATGGCACCTTGCGTTTGTACCAGCTTTCTTTCTCCCCGTAGCAAAACATGGTCACTTTTTCGATGCGATAGGGGATCTGTTTTTCCTCAAGCCACAGCCAGATCTTCTGGCAGTAGGGGCACCAGGCGTGGTTGTCGCGGTATAGCGTCACCCGCACATCAGATTCGGTATGACCAAATAGGCGCAACCGAGCTTGAGCATTGGTGGCTCCATTGACGGTATCTATTTGAAAGTGGGTGAGAGCTTCTAGTTCTGTCCAGCTTAAGGGGGCAATGGTCATGGGGGCGGGTGTCCTGAAGGAATTGAATTAGCTTTAATTAAGTTTACTTCAGTACTTACCCAGACTGGGCATATATAGGGGCAACCACAGGGGGATTGCCCCTACGAACCGCTATCTTCTCGTTCCCAGCCTGGGAACGAGAAATTAAGGTTATTTTGTGGTATAATATGCTTGCTTACTCACCCAAATTAAAATATTTTGCCATCATTAGTTTAATAGTACGATAGTCCGGCAACCAATAACTAATAGAGCGCCTACCATTTCCATTAGTTGTGCCGGGTAAAGTCAATACTTGCACATTAGAGCGATCGAGCCGAGCAGCAAAAGTACCCATTGCCATCAACTCCTCAATACTCAGGTTAGTGTCAACGTCTGGTTGGAGAGTTTGGATAAGTTCGGGAATTTTAGTAACCAAAGAAGGTTTAAGCGCCTGCTGCATCAAGGCGCGGAGTACGAGTTGCTGCCGTTCTATCCTCCCAATATCTCCAGAGGCATCGTGACGAAAACGCAGTAATTGCAATGTTTGTTCGCCATTGAGATGTTGTTCTCCTTGTTTGAGGTTAATGTACAGGTGTTGAGTTTCGTCAGTATACTTCAAGTCTTTAGGAATATAGACAGTAATCCCATCTAAAGTATCAACAATCTTGCCTACTGCCAAAACATTGAGGCGGATGTAGCGATCGATCTGCACCCCATCAAGCAGCTTTCTCACTTCTTTTGCCGCCAGTGCTGAACCGCCATATACATTGGCAGCATTAATCTTCTGTACGCCGTGATTCTCGGTGACGACGCGAGTATCTCTAGGTATGGAGAGGATGGTCATTTTGTGCGTCGGAGGATCGAACCGCACTAACAGCATAGTATCGGATAAACCTTCTACAGAGTGTATTTCCGGTTCGTAACGCAGATGCCTGGTTTCAGAAGGAGGATTTTTTACATCTGATGGCAGTACACTCATTCCTAAAACTAAGATATTGACAGGGCGGGTTATTGATGGTAATAACAGAGTGTTACTGGCGAAGCTATCATTATCGAAGATAGCAGCTTGTAGTGGTGAGAGTTGGGATTGCTGCAAAGGTTTAGTAGGAAAATATACCGCCTCAGCTACAGCCACCATTGCCGACAGTAGAGCAAATCCACCCAGTAACCACCCCATCTTTGACCAGATCGCTCTTTTGGCGGGAGAATAATGTTTGGTAGCCATTTCAGGAGTCAGGAGTCAGGAGTCAGGAGTCAGGAGTCAGTGTAGGGGCAATCCCCCCGTGGTTGCCCCTCCCCTTAGGCTAATTTTGCTAAAGTTATCGCCACCTTGCTGCCAAGCTGCTCAACTGCTGCTTGCTGTTTGCTGTCTTTTAAGGTGCCATCTTCATTAAAAACCTCGAAAGCCTTGGGCACGGCTACCTGATCTGGAATCACCATTACTTTGATATTCTCTAATAGCGATCGCACAATTACCAAGCCACGCATACCACCGAATCCACCAGGCGAGGCACTCATAATCGCTGCTACCTTGTTGGCATAACATGCTAAGGGTGGTTCATCATTATTTTCTGGGCGGGAAATCCAGTCAATGGTATTTTTCAGAACACCAGAAATAGAACTGTTATACTCAGGCGAAGCAATCAGTAGTCCCTGATGTGCCAGCATCAATGCCTTCAACTTGCGGGCATTGTCTGGTAGTCCCTCAGCAGCCTCTAAATCTCCGTCATATAGCGGCAGAGGAAAATCACGCAAGTCTATATAGGTTACTTCAGCGCCAGCCGCCTTGGCTCCAGCCGCTGCAATCTGTACCAACTTTTTGTTAAACGATGCTTCGCGGGTACTCCCAGCAAATGCCAGGATGCGAGGTGTGTTGCTCATGGCTAACTCTAATGCGGGTGGTTTGTAAACACTTATTGAGTATAACTGCTATCGTCCGTTTAGCGATCGGCAGCAACACACCGTTCTCTCGAGCTGGAGGGGCAGACTAAGCCTGTCCCTTCGTGTCGCGCTTTATCCATGCGATGGCTTTCGCCGCCAGAATCTTCTGGTTTTAAACCGGGAAAGTGTTAATGGACGATAACTTACTTTCCCCAGAGCGACAAAAGAGGGATAATATAGATATTATCGAATATTGTATTAATAAAGTGGAAGCTATGACCGAAACAAATTCTACCCGTATTGTCCGTCGGGAACGAATATTTCCCGAAATCCAGTGGACAGAAGAACAATTTGCTCAATGGAAAGCAAAACAAGATGAGTTTTACCAGCGCTGCCAACCCATTTTCGAGCGATTTCAACCCGAACTAATTAAAACTCACTACAATTGTTACATGGCAGTCGAGCCAGAAAACGGTGAGTTTTTTGTTGATAAAGATGAAATGACTGCTATTAAAATGTCACGCCAAAAATACCCAGAATGTCCCGTCTTTGTATTTAAAATTAACGAAACTGGAATTGCAGGAACAATATGATTGAGGGAAGGTTTGGTGATGGGGATGAGTTAATTTTTGAAATTGAATTGATTGCATTTGATGGATTTGAATTACCAATTGATGCAGTTTTAGACACGGGATTTTCTGATTGGTTAGCTATTGATAAGCAGGATGTGGAGGGATTTAATTGGGAATATTTAGGCGAACGAAGTATGCTGATGGCAAGGGGCGTATCTAACTTTGATATTTATGCTGGAAAAGTCAGAATTGATGATGAGGTGTTTGATATTCCTGTTTATTCAGGTGATGGAGTGCCTGAAGTTTTACTCGGTCGTCAATGGTTAAAAAATAAGCGGTTGGTTGTTGATATGCCATCAGGTATGTTGACCTTGGGAGATTGATTAAAATCCTTGGCTCATAGCTAAAGTCCTCAGCATCTCTTCCCGTCAACAAATTTTCAACGACACGTCGCAGTTTGTCTCCTTTGGGAATGCGACCTTGCTGGGGAATAAACTTTAGTTTCGGCATATTTTGCCCTAGGCATAACTTGAGAAAATCTTGCAGCTTAACCTTAAACGCCATTTCAGTTTCTCCCTCAACCAAAATAGCGATCCTCCCTGAACTTTAAAACTCAAAATGCGCGTGTTAGTCATAGAAGATGAACCAGGTATTGCTCAATTTGTTTGCCAAGGTCTAACTGAGGCTGGCTATGCTGTGGATATGGCATTGGATGGGGAACTAGGTTTATCTTACGCGCTGGCTGCTGAATACGACTTGATTGTGCTGGACATTCTGCTACCTAGGTTAGGTGGTTTACAATTGTTGGAAAAGCTACGATCGCAAAGTATCAAGGCACCAGTGCTCTTGCTCACTGCCCTCGATGCAGTAGAACATCGAGTACGAGGTTTAGAAGCAGGCGCTGACGACTACCTAGTGAAGCCCTTCGCCTTCTCCGAATTGCTAGCTCGCATCCGAGCGTTACTGCGTCGCCCACCTTTGCAAGTAGACACGGTTCTGCGTGTAGGAGAATTGGAAATGGACACCGCCAAACGGGAAGTGCGTCGCGCTGGAAGCCTGATTGAACTTAGCCAGCGCGAGTTTGCCGTTTTAGAATACCTGATGCGGCACCCTAGTCAGGTACTTACTCGCACCCAGATTGCCGAACACGTCTGGAACTTCGACTTTTTTAATGAATCCAATGTAGTAGACGTTTATGTTGGCTATCTACGGCGCAAACTGGATAAAGGTTTTAACAAGTCAGTAATTCAAACCTTACGCGGCATGGGTTATAGGTTAAACCCAAATTTGTCAGATGTCTAACCGTTGGTTGAACTGGGGAACTCTGCGCACGCGCTTGACAGTTTGGTACGTGCTAGTACTGGGGCTTACTCTGCTGCTCTTTAGTGGTTACTTATATCTTAAGCTAAAGCATAGCTTACTGGTTGAAAGGCAAGCAGCTTTGCAAGTAGCATCCGCTCAAGCTAGAACTTACTTCCAAGATTATGATGAAAACGAAAAACCCGCTTTCCCGAATACAGAAGAGTATCATAACACCGCCCGTCACCTGAGTCAGTCAGGTTTTGCTGTACGCATTATTACCTCAAAGGGGAAAGTATTGGACGGCTTTGGAGAATACAGAGAGTTGCCTATTCAGTTACCAATACGGCTAGGCTATGTAACTCTACCTACAAAGAAGCCCCAGTGGTATATTTATAGCCAACAAATTAAAGCCGACAATGGTACTATTATTAGCTGGCTACAGGTTGGGCTGTCTTTGGAGTCAGAGCAAAAAACTTTGTCCAGCTTCTCTAAGGAAATTATTCTGGGTTTGCCTCTAGTATTGTTTCTGGCTGCGCTAGGTGGACTATTCTTGTCCAACCAGGCGTTACGTCCTATAAACAGAATTGTCCAAACTGCACAGTCAATTAGTGCTAACGATCTGAGCAGACGCATCAACTATAGAGGTGTAGCCGATGAAGTGGGAAGGCTAGCCATCACTTTTGACAGAATGCTCGATCGCTTACAAGACGCTTTCGATCGCGAACGACGTTTTATTGCCGATGCTTCTCACGAATTGCGCACCCCAATGACTGCGATAAAGGGACGCATTGATGTGACTTTGAACAGAGTTCGTAGTCCTATTGAGTACGAAAACACTCTGCAAGCATTGCAACAGGAGGTCGATAGGGTGATTCGTCTGAGTACCGATTTACTATTTCTAGCTCGACTCGATCGAGGGCGTTTAAGCTGGCAAACAGAAACTCTAGATCTAGGCGAACTGTTGGCAACAATTATAGAGCAATTACAACCACTAGCAGAGTTACGAAACATCCTCCTAAGTGCAGATATACAATCAGGTTTATCTATTAAAGGTGAGATCGACTACCTAATTAGGCTATTTTTGAACCTGCTGGACAACGCGATCAAATACACGCCGCCAGGGGGTAAAGTCAGAGTGCGGGTACAAGGTAAAGAAGCACAAGTATGGGTGGCGGTGAGCGATACTGGAGTGGGCATTGCACCAGAGCATTTGCCGCATTTATTCGATCGCTTTTACCGGGTGGAGACCTCTAGATCTCGGAATACGGGCGGTGCGGGGCTGGGACTAGCGATAGCCAAAGAAATTGCTCGATCGCATGGAGGTACTTTATCAGTCCAGAGCCAGATTGGGGTTGGCACTACCTTTACTGTACAGCTACCACTGCAAAAGTAAGAACATTCTTATTATTCTTTCACTGTCCTCATAATTTAGCCTGACAACATGAAAGTAGAGAGACTTATTCAGTACTGTAGCACTGCCTCTATACATAGCGGTTTACCCTGAGCGCAGTCGAAGGGTTCGTAGGGGCAATCCCCCTGTGGTTGCCCCCTATATATGCCCAGCGTGCGTAAGTCCTGTTATTGCTCTCCAAAACCAAAACTCATAAATGATGTAAAGGATAATTATGACAAACCAAAAGAGCGGCAAAGCACAATCGGTAAAAAAGGGTGCAAACGTCAGAATCGCTACAACTATGTTGATAGGAGCAATAACTTTATTTGGAGTAAGTGCATGTTCGACAAGCGCAAAACCTACGGCTAATGCCTCTCAGGTAGCCACAGCTACAAGTCCTGTAACTACTGCGACTACGACTCAAACAGCAAAATCAACCACAAAAGTCGATGCTAACAAGGTGCCAACTTCAGTTAGTAATGTAGGCGAGTACGGTGAGAATATCTATGATGCGGCGAAGGCGAACGACTGGAAACAAGCCACAGCCAAACTCTCCTCCCTCAAGAAAGCTGCCAACGGACTAGACGCCGATATCAAGAATGAAGATCCTAACGAAGACAAACTCGATGATACCCTAGCTGCGCTTAACAAAGCCGTAGCAGCAAAAAATCAACTAGCAACCATGCGCGAGGCTAACCGAGTAACGCTGCTGGCTACTAACTTGTCCGCACCATTCAATCCACCAGTGCCAGTACAGGTAAGTCTGCTAGACTATTATGGTCGCCAGTTGGAAATTGGGGTGGCAGCAAATGACATCAACCAGCTACAAGCGACGGCTAAAGATATGCAAAAAACCTGGAGTGAATTGCGTCCTGCGATCGAATCTAAGGGAGCCTCACAAGAAGCGCAGAAATTCGACAAATTGGTTGCTCAGGTTCAGGCGGCTTCGTCACCTAAAGATTACAGCCGCCTCGCTACTACTGTACTCGATGAAGTAGACAATCTGGAAAAGGTCTTCAAATAGTAGTTTACACAGGACTTACGCACTGCCTCTACATATAGCGGTGAGTAGGGGCAATCCCCTGCCGACCGTTGCCCCTACATATGCCCAGGCGACCTAAGTCCTATTACAGCTTTTTCAGTTCAGAAAGTAGTAAGATCAAGGAAGACCCTTTCTGGTTGAGCTAGCTTTTAGGTGACATCTGCATTAGTTGCTCCAGGACAACCGCTTACCCCTCAACAAAAAACAGGCTTAGAGCTTGTCGCCCACCTACCTTGGCAGGGTGGGCGTGATGTTGTATTAGCAATTGATGTGACGGAAAGTGTTGGACTCAATGATGAGGGACGCATCCGCTTACGTCAGATTGTCGAAGATAGCCTTAACCCTGGAGATTCAGTGTACGTTGTTCCCTTTGCGTCGGATGTAGTTCTACCGGAGCAGGCATCGGATGTATATCTGGGAAAACAGATCGAATTTCGCCGTAAAGATAAAGATAATATTGAAAAAATACTAAAAAATATTCCCTTAGCTCCTGATTTAAAGCAGCAAAACACCGATATTCAGAGAGCTGAATTAACTATTTATCAAGGGCTGGCTCAGATAAATCAGAATCGCCTACAGGAGCATCAACCCATCAAGCAGCAGTCAGTTATTTGGGTTACAGATGCTCCTTTATTTACTCTTTCGGGTTCGGAGTGGATTGAAACACCTGCCAATAGCCCATTTAGAGTAAAAGATTCTCCAGAAAGTCAACAGCGTCGGGCTTGGTTCGCAGCCTTGCCGATGACTAAGCGCGAACTAACCATTAACAACTACAAACTTACTGTAGTTGATATCGCCCCGACGGTGCAAGAGTTTTGTACTCCAGCACCCAGCGGTCAGGTACTATGTAAGGTGAATCCTTACCTATTTGGGCAGTTGTGGCCACCTGCGGCGATACTAGCCACAGGAGTAGCTGCGATCGGGTTTTTGCTGTGGCAGTGGATTAAACTGCAAAAGAAATGGCGGCTGATAGTAACTTTTGAAGAAAATGGAGATGAAAAAGAATGTCGCCCTTTGTCGTTTAATCAGCAGATTGCTATTGGTGAAGCAGATTCCAGATGTATTGATGCGATCGATTCCCCTGGATCAGAAGTTAGAGCCTATTTAGCTCGTCAAGGCAATCAACTTTATCTAGTACCCAATAAATCAGCATCAGTACCAGTGGAATGGAGTGGCAAAGAAATAACTAAGCGGACTCGCTTAACAGGTACTATAATTAAACTGAATTGCCCAGACGAGAAACACCGTGACTTTTACATAGACATCAAAATTAAAAAATAGTTAGCTAGGAAGGTATAGAATGTACAGTCAACACTCGGCAAATGAACGACAGTTTCAAGGGATTAACCGCACTATTTGTATAGGGTTAGGGGGTACAGGTCAAAATGTACTGATGCGTATTCGCCGACTGATTGTAGACCGTTATGGTAATTTGAATAACCTGCCAGTTGTTAGTTTTGTTCACATTGACACCGACAAAGAAGCAACACAAGCTGTTAGTTTGCGTAGTGGGAACATCTATCGAGGAGTCGATCTCGGACTTCAAGAAGCTGAAAGAGTCAACGCTACTATGACAGCTACAGAAGTGAGTAACTTAATTCAGGGATTAGAGCAATGTCGCTCTCATCATCATCAACCCAGTCCCTATCAACATATTGCTCAATGGTTTCCGCCACAACTTTTACGAAATATTAAAGCAATAGAACAGGGGGCAAAGGGGATTAGACCTGTAGGAAGACTCGCTTTTTTTCACAACTATCTCAAAATTAAGACGGCTATTGAAGCAGCAGAGCAGCGTACCAAGGGGCACGAGCAAGAACTCATGCAAAAGTTTGGTTTAGTTGTCGATCCTGGGCTGAATATTTTTGTAGTTGGTTCCCTTTGTGGTGGTACAGGTAGTGGAACATTTCTGGACATGGCTTACAGCCTCAGGCATGCCTACCCTGGCGTACAAATCATCGGCTATCTAGTTATTAGTCCTGAGTTATATGGTAACACGCCTAATATGTGTGCCAATACTTATGCGGCTCTGATGGAGCTTGAATATTACTCCAGCCCAGGCACACAATTTAATGCTTGTTACGATCAACGATATTTAATAGTTGTCCAGGAAAAACGTCCTCCTTTTGATTATACGTACTTAGTTTCTAAGGATACTGAACAGGGTAAATATTCGATAGATAAACAAAGAAAACTTTGTAATGTCATTGCCCACAAGATAGCACTAGATTTTTCTGGAGAATTAGCTCCGGCGGTGAAGGGGATGAGAGATAATTTTGCCCAACATATGCTCCAAGAAGATGACCACCCTCGCCCCAACAGCCAGAGTTATTTAACATTTGGGTTAGCTGCTATCTATTTCCCACGCGATCGAATTTCCCAAATTACCCTAAATTATATTAGTTGTAGACTGGTAGCATTTTGGTTACAGGGAGAAGGACAAAGCCCAGATTCAGAGAAATTATTAGAGCAGTTTTTGATTGAATCTCGCTGGCACAGTGATTTAGACCGCAAGGATGGGGTGCTCCAAAAAATAGAGGCAACAACTCTAGAATCAGATAAAACTTTCAACGGCATCATGAATACTTGGAGATCCAAGTTAGAGAGTGATGTCAATGAGTGCAAAACTAAGGACGATCGCTCTAGCATTATGCGCCAACTGCAAAGGGATTTGAAAGAGCAATTTCGCAAAACTCAGTTTGGGGAAACAGAAAATACTAGAGGTATCTGGATCACCAAAATAGAGAGAAATCAGCGCCATCTGATCGAGCAATTGCAGATGGATATCAATAGATTTTTATCTGGATTACTCACACCAAGCAACCAATACTTCTCGATTACGAATGCCCGCAACTGGTTGGATGCTATGCAAACGGAGCTGCATAAGTATCAATATAAATTAGGGGAACAAGTCAAAACATTGAATCATGCCATAAAATTAGAGGATTTGGAAAGAAAATGGGGAGAAATAGACAGAAGTATTCAAGATATTGAAGAAGAATTTAACTGGCCACTCCTGAATAACAAAAACAGCCGCGTCCAAGAACAAGCGAGAAAGGCAATCAAGGAGACAGATACCGCTATCAGGCATAATTTCAATTTGGTAGCAGCATTAGAAGCACTGGAAATCGTTAAGCATCTGCAACAGAATGTACAAGCACTGGCAAGTCAGTTAAGTAGCGTGAATCGGGTATTAGATGACTTAAAAAGCTACTACGAGAGAAACCAAAATAACCTCAGACAATCAAATTTTGATGAGATGAGCGGTGAGGAAATATTCGATGAGTCAGACATAGAGAGCGGCTATAACTCATTGTTGCCAGAAAATGATTTCCGCGCCCAGATGATACAAATTTCTCAGTCAATTTTAGAACCAGATGGACAAGGGCGATCGCTAGTGATTTTGTTAGACGCCAATCGCAGCAGTCCCGAACAGCTTCAAACCGACATTAATTTGACGGTAAGCCGTTTATTTGGCTCTCGTAGTGCGGGAATGATGCAGTCTGTGATTAAGCGCTTCAACGAAAAATACTCGGCAGCCGCCCGCCCAGTACGGTTAGCGCAAATCCTGCGGGAAGCTGCGCCTTTACTGCCATTGGATATGAGCGATCGCTATTTTCATAATAACCCTGCTAAAAAAAGCCAGCTAGTAGGCTTCAAAGATACCAATGAGCCTGAAGTCAAACAATTTCAAACCCTGTTAACACGGAATTTAGGCATTCCAGACAATGTCCTCAAGCCAACTCAAGCCGAGGATGAAATATTAATCGTGAGTGAGTATGCTGGCTTTCCACTCAGGCTGATTAACGGCTTGCAGCAATTGAGAAACCATTATAACCGTGAAAAACATAATACTGATAATACTTTGCTGCACAACGATCGTAACATTGTATTTACAGACATTATTCCGCCAGATGTCATCATCATGCAAAAGTTACAGGATATCTTCTATCCGTGTCTTGCTTTTAACTTGATTCAACAAAACCAGAAATCCCAGGATTTGGAATTTCAGTATTTTGACGAATTGCGAGATACCTATCATACCGCATCCCTCAGTCCAGCTTGGAATCAAGCCTTAGATCAACTGGTAAAAAATGCAGATATGATAGCAGCTTTGGGGCAATTATTGGAAGGCGTTATTACCGAAATAGAAAGTCAACCTGCACGATGGCAGGGGTATTACTTGCCCAAATTGCGACAATTTGTGGAACAGGTTGATAATTTACCAGATGATGACATCAATTATCTCTACCGCTCCAGGGTAGTTGGTACTCGTGGCACCGTTGATACTCCCGCCAAAGAGGGAGTAATCAATCGCTTCCTCCAACGAATGCAAGAGCGATTCAACACCTTACCAGTACAAAATACTGCTCCACCAGCAATTATACAAGGTCAAAAAACTATCCCTGGTGAGTTAGTAGTCGATTTTCCTGTAGAGGCTGTTGACAACAGAACCAAACGGCAAATAGAACTGGAGCAGCTCAAACAGTATTTAGACAATGGAGTTGTCACTACCGAAGTGTACGAAAAATTATCCAGAGACATCTTAAACAAATACCCTCTGCCATAAATATAGAACGTTGACGTTCATACCAGCTTGTAGGGTGGGCAGTGCCCACCACGCCCACGTCCTCAATTCGATTTCACAATTTCAGGGTTGTTATCATGCCGCCAGTACCACCTTACTTACTTGTTTTTATCTTAGTCTTAGTTGTTTTACCAACAATAGTGACTATTTTCTTACGCCTTGCTCTTCATAGGTATCTTCTATACCTAGAAACCCGTGCGAGCAGGCTAGTAAATCAAAGAGAGCGTGGCGAACAGCCAGAAATCGTGAAAAAGTTAGAAAAAAGGTTTAAAGAAGCTAGTAGTAAATCAGAGCAGGTTAACACAGCAGCCTTAATAGATCAAGTTTACAGCCGAGAAAAGGTTTTATGTATTTCTTGCGAACAAATAGATTATTTATGTCGCCTGATCCCCAATTTGCTGCTAGCATTCGGCTTACTGGGTACTTTTTTCGGTATTACCATAAATTTAGCCGCATTGAGTCAAACAATTGCTCACACTACCACCAACGATGTAAGTATTTTAGTGCAGGAATTACAAAAACCACTACAAGGTATGGGAATTGCCTTCTCCGCTAGTTTAGCTGGATTATTTTGCAGTGCAACTTTAACAATAGTTAACTTTTTATTAAATACTAACTTGCTCAAGTATCGTTTGCTTAGTTCTTTAGAGGATTATCTAGACAATATTTATCATCCAGAGGGGCAAACCCGTCTTGATAAAATAGTCCAAGGAATGGTGAACTCATTTGAAAGCTTTTTAAATAGATTTGGTCAAACTGTCCGCGAAGCAGTAGAATCTTCCCTAAGAGATAAACTTCAAGAGATTTTTGATGCCAATATTCGAGCAACTGATCTAGCTAAAGAGGTATACACCCGATTTTTAGAAGCTGCTGGTACTATAGCCAGAAGTGCTGATGAATTTCAGAAAGCAGCCGATAAATATATAGAAGCAGCTCGTTTATTCAAGGATAATGATTTTGCCCAACTTTTAGCAGAAGCTACAACAAATTTAGGTAGCACTCAAAGAAATTTTGCCGAATCAGCTTCCAGTTTAGCTGAGTCAGTTAAAGCTATGGAAATAGCACTGAATCAACTCTATAATTCTAGCGAAAAATTAGTAAGCGTAGGAGAAGAGATTAGCCGTGTCAATCAAACTTCAGTACAAGTATTAGAACTACATCAAAACAATCAGCAGTCTCTTAGTGAGATTATTCCACAGCTTCAGCTCGGTGCGCAGAGTTTCCACTTAGCAGTGACAAAGCTTGATAATCTCCAGGAACAAGTTGTAGCTAAAGCAGATAGTTTGGATGGGGTGCAAGTTGAACTAACTAATTTGGTGGCGCTTGTGAGAACTTATACAGAGGGGGTTAATCTGGAAATCCAGTCTTTGAGCAATGAACTTCAGCAATCTATTCAGCAGTCAGTGAAATTGGTAAAAGAAATCAGCAGTCTTAATCAAACCTCAATACAAGTATTAGAACTACATCAAAGCAATCAGCAGTCTCTTAGTGAGATTATTCCACAGTTACAAGAAGGAGCGCACAGCTTCCAGTCAGCAGTCGCGATGCTGGAAAAGCTGCAAAACGAAGCTGTAGCTAAAGCAGATAGTTTGGGTGAAATACAAGCAGAGCTATCTTCTTTGATAACGAGTGTGAAAAGCTATACAGAAGGGGTAACTTTGGGGATTCAGGCTATGGGGGATAAGTTGGTACGTGCCTTAAAACAACAGCCAGAGATTCCGCCTCCCCCACCTGGAGAAGGATACAGAAAAATAGTTGAAGCATGCTTAAGTGGTAACTACAGTGAAGCGGCTACAAAAATTGATAAATTAGTTCAGTATATGCCGAATGATTTTCAAGTACGTTTACTAAGGGGTAACATTTATTATGAACTACAGCAATATGATATTGCCCGCGAAGAATACCAGTTTGTTTTAGAATCTGCAAATCCTCAACTAAAAGCTAATGCTAATCAAGGGCTTATTAAAATCCAGTCTATCCAAGAAAAAAATAGCGTACAGGCTTAGAGATAATTATGCGTCATCGTTCAAGACAAACTGATTGTAATGAAGAATTAAATATTTGGCCAGCATTCACAGATTTGATGTCGAATGCCTTTATGATTATTATTTTATTTTTGTTAATCACCATTTTTCAATCTGTAGTTTCACAAAAAGGCCCAAAGGAAACAGGGGCACCACCAATTATTGTGATTAAAGATACAGGTGCTTATCAATTTGTTTCAGGGAGTGCTGAGTTACCGGATAAATTGTATTCTTACATTTTTACAGATTTAGTCGATAAAATTGAAGAGAATGCCAAAAAGTATCAGATTGATGTTATCGAAGTGATTGGTCATACAGATGGACAATCTAATGGGAGTAAGGTTAGCAACTTAGATGAAAAATTAGAACAAGTTGCATCTGGCGCTCTACCTGTTCGCAATCTACAAGGTGGTTCTAATGCCGATTTGGGGTTGATGCGGGCATTAGAAGTTGTCAGAGCGCTTAAATACATTCAAAAGCAACAAGGGCGTTTATCAGGGTTAGGTTTTAGAGCCTATTCTGCGGCGCAGTTGATTTCACCAGAAGGAGGGTTATCTGAAATCGATCGGCAACCCGATGCCACCCGACGACGTATTGAAATTCGCTTTACTCGTCTTGGTAAAGTTACAAATATTCAGTAAATTAAACCTCATCTCCCACTAGAAGAAATTTTTCTTTGCAAAATAGCAATGCGATCGCGTGTCCCTGGATGATCGCTTAAAAACGCAGGTGGGGAAGATTGATTCAGCAATTTGTTTAAAAATGCAATCATGGCGTGAGGATCGTAACCGGCTCGCTCTATATATTTAAGCCCTTGGGCATCGGCATTATATTCATCCTGCCGACTATTGGGCAAATCCACTGCCAATTTAACTCCCAAATTAACTAACGTATTCCGATCCAATCCAGCCAAAGCGGCTAATGCTTGAGCAGTATTAGATTGTTGGATTTTGTGGACTAAATCATTATCGCAAATGTGACCCATTTCGTGCCCTAAGACAGAAGCTAACTGGGCTTCATTATCCACCGCTTTCAGCAACCCAGTGTTCACATAGACATAACCGCCAGTGGTCGAAAAAGCATTTATACTAGGATCGTTAACAACAAAAAAGTGAAAAGGTATTTGAGAACAATCAGTAACTCTAGCCAACTTCTGTCCAACTCGATTCACATAAGCATTAACATTCGCATCGGTATTGAGGTTATATTGTTGTAGTACCTGTTGGTGCATTTCTGCACCCAGTTGTTCTTTTTGTGTTAACGATAGGTGGGAAAGTTGGAACAGTTGAACGCCATTATTAAATAGCTGTCCCCAGGGAAAAGCGCTTGCTGGTGTAGGAGTAGCTAATCCCAGACTTAAAGCGGTTCCTACGCTGAAGAAAAAGGCGATGCTCTTAGATAATGGATGATGCTGAGGTTTAAGCATATTCAGATTTTTTCTTGGCTTAGTATCAAAGATTTGATTAATTAGTCAGTTTTGTTAGTATTAATTTAATTATTTGTAAATTTTTATTAAAAATCATCTATCTCTGGTAAGAATAGCGGTAGCCTACAAGTTCAATGTTGTACTTGCTCAGAAATCCACTGTAAGTAGGGGGTTGAGCCTGCCGTCACTGGTAGGGCAATGATTTCCGGAACCTCATAAGAATGAATTTCTCGAATTTTGGTTTCCAGTGCCGGAAACAGGGCTAAATCGGTTTTAATCACCAGTTGCCACTCATCATCTGAGTTAATCTTGCCTCGCCACTTATAAATAGAATGCACTGGAATTAAGTTGACGCAAGCAGCAAGCTGGGCTTGAATCAAAGTTTGGGCTATAGCTTCCGCTTCTTGCCGCGAACCAGCAGTCACCAGTACCACGCCGTAGCGAGTTGTACCAGAATCAAAATCCATCACCAAAAACCTCTTATATCATTTCCGCTTACATCAGAATTATTGCAGGGCACTGCCATTTCGAGAACTTTTACCAGGAAGCTTCGCCCAAAAGCTTATCCTTGCGAACGCAGATGAACGCAGATGAACGCAGATACACGCTGATATCTGCGTTTGCACCTTTAATGCAGGAGCCGAGGTCTAGGGCACCGCTTAAATTATAATGAGTATACTTGACCATCAATCAGCAGGCGCGTAATTCCTTTTGCTTGCAGATGAGCGCGAGTTTTCTGGAGTACCCTAGTATCAGGAATTTTAATTACTCGCTGAGTACGGTTAGAAAACCGCCTCGCCACCCTGTGGTTGTCAAAAATCGGCATGGTTCTCTGCTGAACTTCAGCTAGCGGAATTTTTCCGAGATCGCTGAAGTCTTTCAGGGGGCGAGCGATTAACTCAGCAGCTCGGTCAACTACTAGATAGCACGTCTTGGGAAGAGATGCCTCAGATAGCGGTAAGACTTGAATGTTACCACCGCGTTCCGTCAACAGTTTTTCTAGGTGAACCGGACGGCTTATGTCGGTGTAATCTTCCCAATCTTCCTCAGCCCCGTCTTCTAAATCCTCATCCTCCTCGTCTAAATCACTCAGGTCTTCCCCAAACATTTCCTCTAAGGTACTAACTTCTGCCTCGTCGGGACCGTCTGGCTCGTCAACCAACTCGGCGCTGATTTTTTGTGGGGCTGGTATAATATCGATCAGTTTTTGGGGTGTTTCTTTCGATTCGGTTGACAAGTCTTCTGGGTTTGATGGCGCATAAGAGCGTAGGCGCAAGATTCTGGAAGCTGAAGTTGCACCTTCCAAGTCATCTTCCCCTACGTCTGACTCTAGTTCTGACGCTGACTCTAGTGGGTGATTAGCGTCAATTGCTTCAGCCTCGAAGTCACTTATCTGGCTTCTGGTACGCTTTTGCTGGATTAGCGCTTCGTATTCCTCCTCTAACAAAGTGTTTTTCAAAAGACGGCTAATCGTTGAGCTACTAACTCCGTAGCGAGTTGCTAGAGTTGAGGTTGTCTCTGGCAGTTGTCGATACATGCTAACGATCTCGCGCTTGTCTGATTCAGTAAGTTTTCTTGGACTCATAGCACTGCCCTCGTTAAGCTCGTTTACGTGTACCACGCCGGGAACGGCTGGAGTTGTCAAATTCTAAAGCTGCACCGATGGCAAACAAAACTCCACTAAATACCCAAAAGACTTCCAGTAGAGAGCCACTTTGGTAGTTCTCAATATGGTCTGTAGCATATTTAAACCACATATCTGCTATATAAAACGAAAATGCAGCAGCAGCAATCATCCGCCATGACTGGGCAAAGCGTCCGCCCCAAAAGGCTAATAACAAAAGTGCCGCCATAATCAATAGCAAAATATCACAAATGATGTAGAATAAACCAAGTGGTTTAGCCAACGGTTCCAGTTTCTTTTCCAGTGAGTCAACCCAGATGGGAACCGTCTTTTCCGATGTTTCATCTTTCGGGGTTGGTTGGACTATCGGTGCCTTTTGAGCAGGCGTTTTGGTTACACCCACATTAGATATCTGCGCGGTTGCTGGTTTTGTGGTTGCAGCAGGAGTTTCTGTTGTCGCCTTTGGTGCGGCAAGGAAAAGCCAAACGCCCAAGGCGATACTGATAGCGGCGATCGCCATCACAGTTATCCATTGCCAAATCTCCAGATTGAGACGCCTAGGCAGAACAGCTAAAATCATGCCCCAGCCAATAAACAGATAGAAAGCAACAAAAAACAGATCTCCAGGCGACACTGCGGGGTCTCGATCCCAACCCAGTTCCCACCAGCTCAATATTAAGTCCCCGATAAAAAATGACATTATCCCCAGACCAATTCCTAGCCAGACATTACGTCCGCTGGCAATTTGTGGGCTGCGCCAATTTCTAAAACATAACACAGCAGCCGCCAGTAAAGCTGCTTCTTCAAACACATAAGTCCCAATCCGGTACCACGACGGAAAACCCTTCTCTCCTGGCACAGGGATACTGAACCAAAGAAAAAACAACAGCGCTAGCACAGCCCAAGCAATGCCAGCATAGATTATGTTCTGACTGGACAGAAGGGATTGAGGATTGGATGACTTGTCTACAGAGTTGCTCATAATGATTCACAAAACAATAGCTAGTGATAGAAGGCAAAAAGACAACTAAAGAAGTGGTTGCTCTGAGCGATTACCTTGTTGCATGCCAGTATGGCACGGAGATCATGCCATTAGCAGATTTCTTAACCCTTCTTCTAGATTATCGCCATAGTTTACCAACGGAAGATTGCTTGAGCCAATCCTTAAATAGAGCCCGATCGGCAGGTGGCATATCTTGTAATATATCTCCGACTTCCTGAGCAAAGTTGGTATTGCCGAAATACTGTTTCCCCAAGCGATAGAGTTCTTGCAACAGGGTAATCAGATGATGTTCTTCCCACACGGGCATTTGCAGGCTATTGAGCGGCTCCATCGTTAGTAAGTGGTTTACAGCCTCCGGCGTATTGGCTTGGGGAAATTGCCACTGCCGAAAAACTGCTATCAGGTCTTTTTGGAATAATCCGGCTTGTCTGGTTCCTAATAGGTCTTCAATGTCTAGAAAAACCGCTTGCAGCAACAACAAACAAGCTTGAGTCAACGGCACTATTTTGCCATCAGCACCAGTTTCCGCCGCCAACTGGTCTAGACGGATTTTGCCCCAGATGCTATAGCGATCCGGCTCTTCGAGCAAAACGCAGGCTTTGCCTCGATTATCTGTAAGATCTCGCCAGAAGGTTTTGGCTTCTTCTTCCTGATGGGCACCAAATACGTTAATCAAGCGAAACGTCTGCCCCTGATAAGTAAGTATCGGGATTTGCTGATCCCGCTTCGGATGCTGAATGGTAGATATTTCAACGTCTTGCCTTTTGAGAATAAACATGACACTGGCAAATGACTCCTGAGAGTGTCTAGTTGGTGCTGTGCGCTTAGGTATAATTGCCAAGCATTCTATATCTAGAATGCTTGTAGCTAGGGCTGACTGAGCAGCGCTTCCCCGAGAAAAGGGACTCTGGGCTTCGCTCAGTACTGGGCGAAATCCAGAACGCTCCCTGCCATACCAACGTTTTCTTTTACACTACGCGCCTTGATGTATTGTAAAACTTCACTCAACTTGTAGCCATTAATGGGCAATAATGCTATCCTATATTGGATTGAGACATCATCTCAACCGCGAGTGCTACGTGTGAACACTCTTTTAAAAAGTTACAAACGCAGATACAAGCAGATAGATCCGGATTCCGGAGCGTCCATCATCTTCTGCGTTCGCAAAGTAATCCCGACTGCTCTTGGCACTTAAGTCAATTGCAACGAGGGTCCTTGGGATGTCTGGTAGTACAGCATCGGCGTATAACTCCAGCTTTCAGGCGTGTCCATGCCCAACCTGGAGTTGCTTAAACCCGGATTGAGTAGCCTGTCTATATTTGGCTATGAGAAAAGGAACTATACCCTATCCTATACAAGCACAGTTAAAATTTTGATACCATAAGGTTACGACCTCCTCTTAGTTATTCATTGTCCTACTGTCCGAGAGCTATTGCCAATTCGGTTAGCCTCAGACTGTAAAAATTTGTGTCTAAGGGGGGGCATCCCTAGTCTGTGGGTGCGTAACTCAGGTGGATAGAGTAGCGACCTTCTAAGTCGCGAGTCGCAGGTTCGAGTCCTGCCGCACCCGTTTTCAGGAAATCACCCTTCTCAGGGTGATTTTTTATCTAAAGTAGACCGGGAAGCCCAAAACCACCGTATTTATCCGGTGGTTTTGGCTGTGCTAATCCTGAAAGAAATGTAAATTATTGTAAAAATAGAAAAGTGACATCCCTCTTTGGTTATAATAAAACGTTAGAGTTTTAGCAGGGGTGCAGTTATGGTGAGACGTATAGGGAACTCGATCGGCATAGGTACGCATAGACTCAAAATTACAGGAGATGGTGTGATTGGTTTGTCTCGTTCGTTTATTTTTGCTGGAGTACCCAGTTAGCAGCAAAAATTGTCAAGCTGATTCTTAATGCTAACTCATCGCGGCTACAAATAGCAGCTTCATTGCTTATAGATTTTACTTAATGATAAAGACTTTGTTTAAAATTAATAAGTATATGTCAAAATATGAGTTTCCAGAGGGATTGGTATAATTCCATAATATTACCATATTCTTCCCTTAGGTACAGTTATTTACATCCTTTCTTTCTGATGGTATTTTGCCACCGTTTCTTCTGCTTTTTCATAGACAAATAATGGGTCTCTAAGCATATCACCTGGTTCATTCTCTAAATCACTCGTTGAGAGTGACACTCGCCCTTTTTCAACATCAATCCAGACAATTATTGCTCTAACCCAGTCACCAACTTGAAAAACTAGCTCTGGATGATCAACAGGTTGTTGGGAAATTGTGGCAGTAGGTAGTAGTGCATAATATCCACCAATATCAACGAAGACACCATACGAGCGAATTCGACAAATAGTACCATCTACCAGTTGACCAAGTTTAAGCGTTTTGAACCTTGCTTTTGCTGAAGCAGTACGATTTGGTGTTCGTCTTTTTATAGAATTATCATGCAGTCCATATTTTTTATTTAACTCAATTCTTCGCTTCTCATACCAACTTGCATCCAATTCACCTAAAGCAATATCGATTGGTATATTTTTGTAGAAGCTGACAATTGCGTAGGCTTCTGTGACTTGCTGGTTAACTGCTAAATGTGTAATCCATAACATTACATCATGTAGAATTACCAGCCATTGTTGTTCTAGCGTTAGTTGATTCCATACAGTTTCACGTCCGGTTTCGCCAACCCTGCCATGTCCTCCCCAGTACATTGCTAAACGTGTTCGCCAATTTTGACCCCTAATATTATACGGGTTGAGCAATGTTTCCCAATTTATATTGCTCAGATCGTTAATATGTGACCATTCTGATGGTTGATACTCATCTTTCAGAAATTTTATGACTCCATCATAAAAAGCTTCGATCACTTCATAACGTTCAGCAGTAATCTTGAGGCGTGTTGTAGTATCGTTACCGCAAATCCACGGATCAATATGGAATTGCATAAGTAGATCGCTCAAACGCTCAGCTATCAGCTCTACTCCATGACCTTCCTCATCTATTATCATTTTTGCAGGTAGTTGAGAGTCTCGAATTTGCCCCAACCAGATGTACAGTTCTTGATAAGGATCGAATGTAGATGATGTCCAAATTTGAGTGCAAATATCATCGGCTTCTATGCGAAGCAAAATCCATCCTCTGAGAATACCTTCATTAGAGGATTGCTTAAGGGTCACTTTCATTGATTCAAAACAATACAGCGGATTGCAAGTGAGTGGAGTACACGCATGGCAGGGGCGGGCACAGCGTCACCGACGCTACAATCCTACCATACCTCATGCGGCTGCAAGCCGCTGTATATCGCGATTCGCTCATAGACAAAACCAGCTTAGCACTACTAAGGAACCCATAATAAGCACCGATCGCTTGACATCTACCTAAAATGCACCTAACGTCTATTTGGCTAAAAGCCTTGATATATCGTCAATTTAAGAAAGCCCGTGACGAGGATTGAACTCGTGACCTCATCCTTACCAAGGATGTGCTCTACCACTGAGCTACACGGGCGAATAGTTTGACCCTTCATTTTTATGGTGGTGGGCCGGGCTAGATTTGAACTAGCGTAGGCGTAAGCCAGCGGATTTACAGTCCGCCCCCATTAACCACTCGGGCACCGACCCATATCCCCCACAAAAATTAATGTTAGCACAACCGCTAGCAAATACCAAGCCTTTTTTTAAAATTTTTCACAATTTCGCCTAACTCTAAAGTTTTCTAGGGGAATTAGTCTAGTCTAAGAGTAGGTAGGCTAACCGTCTGTATCACATGCCCCTGTCGATCCTGCTTGCAGATGACAACTTAGGAACTCGTGTTTCTGTCAGAGATTACTTAGAAATGTCTGGGTACTCAGTCATCGTGGCTGAGGATGGACAAGAGGCGCTGTCTATGGTAAAGGCTTATCGCCCTCATTTGATAGTGACAGATATTACTATGCCCCGAATGGACGGCTATGAACTGGTGCGGAAGGTACGTCAGCAACCGGAGTTCCGCCTGTTGCCAGTGATCTTTTTGACGGAACGTGCCAGTATCTTAGAACGCATTCGCGGCTATCAGTTAGGGTGTGACTTTTATCTGCCCAAGCCTTTTGAAATGCAAGAGCTGGGTGCGATGATTCGCAATTTAATGGAGCGCGAGCAGATCATCCAGTCGGAGTGGCGATTCTTCCACTCATCAACACCCCCAGAGGCGGGCTCGTCTTCACTACAACCATTCCCGATGCCAACTCAGAATATTAACGATGCCCTGCCACGATCGAGTGCCCTCAAACTAACCAAGCGAGAACAGGAAGTTTTAGATTTACTCACCACAGGTCTATCTAACGCTGAAATTGGCAACCACCTGCACCTAAGTCCTCGCACGATCGAAAAATACGTCAGCAGTCTCCTCAGAAAAACTACCACTAACAACCGAGCAGAGCTGGTTCGTTTTGCCCTGGATCATAAATTGGTGAAATAGTCAATACCTACCAACTACTGATTTTTAACAACCTGTTCCAGTAGCCCTTCGCAGGCGTCTAATAGAATATTAATCACCCGATCGAACCCTTCGGAGCCACCGTAGTAGGGATCGGGGACTTCCCGCTCGCGATGATGCCTACAAAAGTCACACATCAACCGCACCTTATCCCGATACTGATTAGCGGAGTCAAGAAAAAGAATATCCCGATAGTTCTCCCTGTCCATTGCCAGAATCAAGTCAAAATTTTCCAAGTCTGACCTTTGAAACTGCCTAGCGCTACCTCGGAGTGTAATCCCCCGTGCTTTCGCTGCTGCTACCATCCTATGATCGGGCGGACTGCCAATGTGGTAGCCGCCAGTACCAGCAGAATCACAAACGATCCCTGAACTGAGTCCTGCTTGCTCAATCAAATGATTCATGATATTCTCTGCGGTTGGAGAACGGCAGATATTACCAAGGCAGACAAAGAGTAGCTTATATGGCACCACCTTTTCCCCAATCACATAGATACCCTGATAATTATTGCAGACTTCAGCATGAGCCCTCAGCTCGTAGCTACCTTTGCGTTCTTTGCGTAAACCTCCGCGTCGCAATGCGATTAAAAATATTTAATTCAGACGCCCGAAGCTCTATCTTACTCATCTGCTCGTTTGAGCAAGATAGCTCTTAGCCCAGCAGATTTAGCTCCCTGATAGTCTTCTGTATAGCTGTCGCCGATGTGCCATGCCTCGTGGACGTTGCATTGATGTTTTTCTAGTGCCGCTGCGAAAATCTCCCTATCGGGTTTAGCTGCTCCAACTTGCGAGGAAATGGTGACGGAGGTGAAAAATTGTGCTACACCTAGAGATTCTAAGACGCCGTAGATACGGGAATCAAAATTAGACAGCACCCCCATTTCAATTCCCATCTGTTGCCATTGTTCTAAAGCTGGCTGGACATCAGGATAAACAAACCAAGGTTCAGCAGTAGCAAAGTGGGCATAGAGTTGTTGAAAGAAAGCAGCAAAATCTGAGAATTGGTGGTAGACATCTGCTTGTTGAAAGGTGTCTAATGCTAGAGCCTCCCACCATTTAAACTCGCAATTGGGAATTTCTTGCGGTTCTACTCCCAGAAATACTGGCGGTTCAGAAGCAGCAAAAGCTTTATAAAACGCTGCATTCAAAATTTTAGCTGGGACCTCAACGCCAAATTCCTGGGCAATTTCACTATATATCTGCCCAACACTACCTCGGATGCCAAATAGTGTACCAACAGCATCGACAAAAATAACTTTAGGTTGCTTCATTTGTTATTTGTCAGCTAAGAGATCCAAAATTGGTTGAGCTATCCAGTTTAAGCCGACTTTCAACTGGTGGTTGGGGTTTGGCAGACGATAAAGATAAGCTAGACGCCTCGCCATGTAGGCAACAGGACCATCCAATTTAATTCCCAAACCGCTGAAAGTAGCATTATCCGTCCCTAAGCTCAAAATTTCCCCTAAGTGCTGATAGCGGAAAGGAAGTAGGGGTCGATTGGTGAGTGAAGCCCAAATGTTCCAGGCGGCGAAATCGGATTGCTGGAAAGCCACCTGAGCGGTTTTTGGTACTAACTTCCCTTCGGCATCGTGGCATTCGGCTACATCCCCTAGGGCAAAAATCTCTGGTCGATCGACTACTTGCAGAGTGGGTGTTACCATCAAACTGCCGCTTTGATTGTGCTTCAGGGGGAGCGTACTCACTACGTTAGTTACTTTAGTCCCCACCGTCCACAGCACCAAATCCACTGGAATAGTATCTACCTGCCCTTTATATAACAGTGAGATGGTGTCTGGGCCGATCGAGTTAAGGGTTGTGTCCAAATCGATCCAGACACCTCGCTTATCTAATGCTTTTTGTGCTGCTTCCCGGTTAAAGTTGGGAGAAGTGCGGAGAATCATATCGCTCATTTCAATCAACCGCAGGCGTCCGCGTTGCTTGAGACGATCTGCCAGTTTGCAGGCTAACTCTACACCGCAGTAACCACCTCCTACGATCGCTACTCGGATTTTATCTGCGGTGGATGCTTCTAAAATCCGCAGTCTTTCTTCTAGACGATAGGCATCTGCCATCGATCGAAACGGGATGGCATACTCACTGGCTCCGGGCACCATATCCAGGGGCGTTTCTCCACCTAGTGCCAACACTAAGCGATCGTAGGATAGTTCCGAACTATCCTGTAACTGCACCCAAGATTCGTCTACATTTATTCCAGATACTACCCCTTGACAAAAGCGTACACCTGTGTTATTCAGGATCTCCGAAAACGGTGGGGCAATTTCCCAAGTTTGCAGTTCGCCCGTGACGAGTTCATACAGCAAGGGGGTGAACAGAAAGCGATCGTGCCGATCGATCAGGACAATTTCGGGTTTTTGCGGCTTTTCCCAGGGCAACTGACTCAGGCTTAGGGCAGTGTAGAGACCCCCAAAGCCTCCACCAAGGATACAGATACGTGCGCTCATCTAAAAAACTCCGGGAGTGTGGAAACCGTGTGGCTTTAGCCCACGGATGAAACACGACTCGCTAAATTCATTTAGCGTCCCCTTGCGGGGTAGAGGGGTATGGTTGCCCCTCCTTGAGGATATGGTTGTCCCCAACTCCTGAAAGGAGTAAAGTTTGCCTAGCCAATGTTATCGGTCGGTACTATCCCAACCACACTGTCTTGCCCCTCGTAGGACTGTTTAATGATCGGGTTCTAGAGCATGGAACTGGCGTCGCATTCCAAGGTAGGTCTTGAACTCTTACCAATAACGTAGTTTCCCCATTACTGGGACTTAGGCTGGTCAGCTATCTAAAGTTGGAGGCACGAAGCCCCGTCTATGAGAGAGCGGGGTGCTGACAGTTAAATGGGTGGGCGTGCTAGCAGGGCAACTTTTTTAACGATAGCAATTATATATTTGATTCTGAAGGTTCCAATTCTAAGGTCGGGGTAGGTTCCTGACTACTCGAATTGTTTCTGCACTGTTGGGCATGAGGTAGACTGGAGAGTCCCACTACTGCTGTGGCATACAGCCGACTGAATTCCCGCTCGTAGTGTGCCGCGACGGTGGGATTTTGGATCGCGACCAAAGTTTCATCATTGAGATAGTTAGCTGACTTAGACCAGTTTTGACTGCCTGCAATAACCATTGTACCGTCTAAGATAGCCATTTTACTATGCACTCCCCGATCGCCCGATGGGGCGGTGGGGTAGCCGACTGTAGCGATCGGATGGTGCCAGGGTTTAACTTGAATCAAGCTATGTTTCTTACCAGAGTGGGGGCAGACTCCCATAGCATCGTAGGCTTTCGAGTAAGGTCGGGCATAGAAATCTGGGTCGATTAGTATTTTGATATCTCCTGCTCCTCGATCGCTGACTTCCGATAAAGTATCACTAATATTCTGGTCGGAAAACACAAATAGCGCGATATGCACGCTATGCCGAGCCTGTTGCACAAAGTAAGCTATTATACCATTACTGGTGGCTGCAATATCCTGATTTCTACTAGCCGGTGAGAAATTTATGGTGATAGTTCCCTTACCCACAGGAATTGTTACGGGGGGTCTGTAGGGCTTATGGGATTTAAACACACCCTGCCACATATAATTAAACTCATCAGTAAAAACTTTGGCAATTTGAGGATTATCAGCAAGGACAACCATATTATTAGGGTTCCCGCGACTTTCAGGGCTATTAAAATCGCCGTGCATTTCAGATGTAGTCAGGTTGCCGCTAGATATAATGGTGGTTTTTCCGTCCACGACTACAAACTTGTGGTGCATCAGCCCACTACCTTTAGTAGTACCTGATGCTGTATCATCCTTGACTTCAATGCCATTTTCACGCAACAGCGCTAGGGCATCAGCAGGATATCGCTGCAATTCTTCAAAAGCCTGTTTGTCATGCTGATTCATCCGAGCCATTTCTGCTGGCGTGTAGTCACTTACAGCTTGATTGTACTTATTGTCAATGATTAGCCTGACTCTGACTCCGCTGTTGTGTTTGGCTACTAGGGCTTGCGCCACTTTGGGTAGTCGGAACTCCATAACCGCGATATCCACAGTAGATTGTGCCCGATTGATGGCATCGATTATCTGCTGCTCTAGATTGTCTCCCTGACGGGTAAAGTTACGGTAGGGGTCTTGGTAGTGTTCAGCTTGATTGTGGTTGAAATAAACTTTAACAGCAGGATCTTGGGGCAGGGGGGAGGCAAACTCAGCGTATGGCTTGAGCGTATGGAAGAGTGCCAGCCCTCCGCTCAGAAAGAGAGCAAGCAGAAAAGCCCAGAAAGCTTTTGGGAACTTGCGATGCCAGGAAGCCATAGAGTCAGCTACGAATTTCATTTGTAACCAAAAATTTAGTGTTGTTGGTATTTTACTTTGTCTGCTGTTAGGTCTAAATTCATGTATTATTAATCTTCAAGTAGATAAAGTTTTCATTTGCCCCATCGTCTCATAATAGAGGCGAAGCGTTCACTATGTAGGATTACGGTGGGGGTGCGGGTGCCTACGTACACCATAGGTCATGTCTAGAAGAAAGAAAATGTTTCCCTGCGGGCACAAGGGGTATGGTCAAGGGTGCCACCGATGTCTCCAAGAACGCTTGCTGCTAGAACAAAAACAGCAACAAAGACGGCAATGGGAAAACTCTTTTGCCCAAGATCCCATTGATTTAACCGATTTGCCCAATCATGTGGTAGTAAAGGCACGTTATATTATAGCTGGATTACAGACTCAAACAGATTATAGACAATTTGGCGGCAAGCGGCTGCGTCACAATCGCTCGATCGTCAGCATTCCTGTAACACGAAACTACAGAATGCTCTGCCGCGACTATGGTAGTTTTTTAGTACCCCAAGAAGTATTGTCACACGAAGACTACAATGTATGTAAACCTGGCGGATATTAATGCGGAATTAGGCTAAGCAGGCTTTCGTTGTTCTCAATTTTTAAATAAATGGCTAAAAAACTGCAAATTTATCTCGACTATAGCGCCACGACAGCGCCCCGACCAGAGGTAATTGTCGCTATGCAACAAGCCCTTAGTGAACAGTGGGGCAATCCATCGAGTTTGCACGAGTGGGGACAACGAGCGTTAATGGTGGTAGAAAAAGCCAGACTCCAGGTAGCTGGGCTGATTAACGCGCCTGAGGCAGAGTCGATAATCTTTACCTCTGGAGGCACGGAGGCAAACAACTTGGCGATAATGGGCGTCGCCCACTTATATACGACGCCTCAGCATCTCATTATTTCTAGTGTTGAGCATTCAGCAGTGGCAGAACCAGCGCGATTACTAGAAAAGTGGGGCTGGGAGGTGACGAGGCTGCCAGTAGATTCCTGGGGAAGAGTTAGGGAGAACGATTTAGAGTCAGCGATAAGACCAAATACAGTTTTAGTTTCGGTAATTTACGGTCAAAGTGAAGTCGGCACGCTGCAACCGATAGCCACTTTGGGAGAAATTGCACGCTCAAAAGGGGTTTTGTTCCATACCGATGCTGTGCAGGTTGTAGGACGTCTGCCGTTGGATGTGCAGCAGTTGCCAGTGGATTTGCTGTCGATTTCTAGTCACAAGATTTATGGTCCTCAGGGTGCTGGGGCGCTTTACGTGCGACCTGGTGTAGAATTAGTTCCGTTACTGAGTGGCGGCGGGCAAGAATGGGGGCGGCGCTCTGGTACTCAGGCTGTACCTGCTATAGCTGGTTTTGGTGTAGCTGCGGAATTAGCGTTACTAGAAATGGAGGTGGAAACGCTACGTTTAATTAAGTTGCGCGATCGCCTAATAGCCAACCTTGCTGATACTCCCAACCTCAAACCCACAGGGGATAGGATTTGGCGACTGCCCCACCATGTCAGTTTCTGTGTTACTGGTAATGGTGAAAAAGTCACCGGAAAAACCTTGGTGCGACAACTCAACCTGGCGGGGATTGCCATCAGTTCCGGTTCTGCTTGTAGCAGTGGCAAAACCACCCCCAGTCCAGTGTTGCTGGCAATGGGGTATAACTCGCGGGATGCTAAAGGAGCTATCCGCCTGACACTAGGGCGTGATACCACCGAAGCTGATGTGGACTGGACAGCAATGGTAATTAAGCAAATCTTAGCACGGCTGATGCCAGCTTTGGCTTTATCAAAGTAAGTTGCATAGTATAGCATTTGATTGTAGTTTATGCCACGAATAAAATATGAACTGAGACCCTACCAACAGGACTGGATTGAAGATATTTTCAGCTCTTGGAGCAGGGGGAATAGGCGCGTTTTAGGCCAAATGGCGTGTGGCGCAGGCAAGACAGTTTGTTTTGCTTACATCAGCAATTACTTTCTGCAACGAGAGCAGAGAGTTCTAGCGATCGCGCACCGCATCGAATTAATTGAACAGGCGGCGAACAAGTTCAGAGAGATTACTGGAGTAGATGTTGGCATCATCAAAGGGAAAACTAAACTAAACTTGGAGGCACCGATTCAAGTTGCTTCTATCCAAACTTTAGCCCAACGAAAACACCTCCCTTACAACATTGGGTTGGTTGTAATAGATGAGTGCCACCACGCCAGCGCCTCGACATATCGGCAAGTTATCGAGCATTACAGTCAGGCAAAAATACTGGGAGTTACAGCCACACCAGAGCGCATTGACGGGCAGGGGTTTGAGGAGTTATTTGAAGATATGATTGTAGGCTATCCTACAGAAAAATTAATTCAAGAAGGGTACTTGTCTAGGTTTAGGTTATTTGCCACAGATCAAACTATTTCAACCAAAGGTATTGAAAAATCGGACGGTGATTTTAACTCCAAAGACTTAGCTTTGACAGTTACCAACCAGCTATCTGTGGAGGATATATATAAAAATTATTGCCAACTGGTAAAAGACAAAACCACAATAATCTATGCTGCCAGTATAGCTCACAGCAAAGAGATTACTAAGTATTTCACAGAGAATGACATCAAAGCCGAACACATAGATGGTGATACCTCACCCAAAGAACGATTTAACATTCTGGAGCGCTTTCAGTCCGGCGCAACCAAAGTGCTAACCAACTACGAGATTCTGCTGGAAGGCTACGACTACCACGATGTAGAATGTGTGTTCTGCGTCCGTCCAACGGCAAGCCCAATGCTGTGGCTACAAATGACTGGGAGAGCCCTGCGGATTAGTTCTTCAAAGTCTTTTGCCACAATCATCGACGTGACTGAGAATTGGAAGCAACACGGATTACCTGATGACGCGCGGAAATGGAGTTTATCAGCCAGTTCGATGTTGTCTCAATACAGGGGACTCATCAAGTGTGAAAACTGCACCCACATCTTTAGACCTCTTTATCACGAGTTACACCCTATGTACGTGGAGGTAGATGATAATGGGCTCCTGATAAAACACTATGAGACATATTGTCCTAGCTGTGCAGCTTCAATCCATTTTACAACCAAGGAAAGATCTGAAACTTATGAGCGTGTTAAAGTTAGGTTGAAACCTGGGTTAAGCCCACTCATTACAGAAATTAACCTGGAAGTTAACTCGGAAATTATCCAGAAAGTGTATATCTTCGTTAAAACAACCAATGGTTCCCCGGAAGATATTTATAAGGGTATCTATAGGAAATTCATTGAAATCGTAGAAAAATTCACGTTGGGCGACTGGAGGAGAATAGTTAAGATTGTTGAACCAAACGAATTAGTCCCAACCAAAAAAGCTTGGGAATTGTATCAAGACGGGTTACTTAAACACAAGAACAGACTGGCAGCTCTAGCAGCCATAGAACAAAGGCAGAAGCGGGAAAAAATCAAAGCTGACTCTCTGAGAAAGGAGTTAGGGTCTCCTCCCCAACCCAGTAAAGTGATAGAGGTTGTCAAGAAACCTGCCAATGTGGGCAATCCTGATGTTAAAAGGCAGTACAATAATCAATGGATTCTGGCTCTCTCCAGATGCATGGACTCGACTAAAGATTTCCTTTCCAACCATGCTGGACTCTTCCACGTCGAGTTTATTGGCTATGGGGTAAATATTTCCATTGAACTGGAAAATGTGCCTGATTTGAAAGACAAACTTAAAGATATTCGGGATAGTGAACTTCAAGATGCATTTGGGGCTATATTTGCTAAAAAGGCTAATATCATGTTCCGGCTATCGAAATAACCCATATCTATGTATCCAAAATATTCCTTGATCGTTCCCGTATACAACGAAGAAGAAACCATCCCGGAACTGTACCATCGGATTAGTGCTGTAATGGATCGGCTTGACGATCAGGTGGAATTAATTTTAATCAACGATGGTAGTCGAGATAGATCTATAGAGATGATACGCGAACTCCATCAACACGATCGGCGAATTTGTTACTTAAGTTTTGCTCGTAACTTCGGGCACCAAATTGCGGTAACCGCTGGTCTAAAATTTGCACGGGGTGAAATAGTTGTGGTTCTTGATGCAGATTTACAAGATCCACCAGAGTTAATTCCGGATATGGTAGAAAAATGGCGGCAGGGCTATCAAGTAGTTTACGCGACTCGCACTCAACGCATCAAGGAAAGTTGGTTCAAACGGTTCACGGCTTATGTTTTTTACCGCATACTCAAGAATTTAGCTGATGTTGATATTCCCACAGATACTGGCGATTTTTGTTTAATGGATCGCCAAGTAGTTGATGTGCTTAATTCCATGCCAGAACGCAACCGCTATATTCGCGGAATGCGAGCTTGGATTGGCTTTAAACAAACATCCATTCCCTTTGAGCGGGGTCCACGGTTTGCTGGTGAGGTTAAGTATAGTTTTAGTAAATCTTTGGCGTTGGCAATAAACGGTATTATTTCCTTCTCAAGGGTGCCTCTACGGCTAGCGACTTATGTAGGTTTGGTGGCGGCTATTATATCATTAATAATGGCTGTATTAGTAATATATTGGCGAATTACTTCAAGTCACTCGCCGTTAACCGGATTAGCAACCATTATTGTGGCAACTTTCTTTCTGGGAGCAGTGCAGTTAGTTAGCATTGGTATTTTGGGCGAATATATTGGGAGAATTTATGAAGAAGTTAAAGGCAGACCTCTGTACACACTAGCAGAGGTGGAGGGTTTTGAAAATTAACCCTCCAAAAAGCCAAACTGAAACCAACAGGACTTACGCAACTACACTACATATAGCGGTTCGTAGGGGCAATCCCCCTGTGGTTGCCCCTATATATGCTCAGTTTGCGTAAGTCCTGACCAAGTTGACTCAATACTCAACCTCAAAACTTATGGCAGAAATCCCCAAAAGCCTTGAAGAAGCGATCGCGCAAGCTCGCGTTGCCACTAAAGCGGCGATTGCCGATGGTTACACTCGGCTGTTAGTCGAGTTAGTGTTTCCAGAATTGAAAACCATGCCCCTAGCACTGCAATTTATTCCAGTGTTTGAGGATCTCGGTTCCCAACTGAAAGTTTTATTTCCCGATGCCGGATCTGCTGCTCTCGCCCGCCGTGACTGGGGACAAGTGCCTTTTAAAATTGACGATCTAGGTTCTAGCCGCTCGCCTGTAGAGAATAAAATTCAACCAGAAGACCAGGTGTTTTTGCTGGTTGAAGCAACGGCTGTGGAAGTCGCTCAAGTAGAAAAACTGTGTCAAGCTGCGGGTTCGCGCCCAGTTATTTTGCTGGCACCACGCTTAGAAGATGCCGCCGTCGTCGGCATCGGCTACTCTGCCCGACAACTGCGCGATCGCTTTATCAAAACTCTGGAATCCTGCTATTATATCCGACCCCTAGAGGGAGCCGCCCTATTTCGCTGCTACCCCTCCCCCTGGCAGGTGTGGCGAGAAGTCAATGACGATTACCAGCTTATTGCAGAACAGCCCCAAAAGCCAGTCGGAGAGGCACTTGACCAAATTTTATTCACAACATCTGGCAGCACCAGCACAGACACTGGCGAAACCCCACAGGTGAAAAAGCCTGGATTGGTTACAGGGTTGCAGCGGTTTTTACGCGCCCTGAGCCGATAGACAAAGCTATAGGGATACCTTGACGCATAGCAGAAAATCTGCTATGCATTTTAAATTTTTATACTATTCTTAAAATAGGCTTACATTAAAGTCTTGCCCCTCAACAGGCAATTGCCTCAACTTATGGTTCAATCTCCCACCTCACCCATTGCCGGATACCCAGCCATCGAACTGGCAGAATGTGGCTGGCGGTTTGAAGAGTTCGCGCAACCCGATGGCAGTACATCCTATCAACAGGTGTCCCTCACTGCCGCAGAATTTTTGCATCCCCAGGAAGGCTACCATTTGCCCAACAGCACCTTTCACGACGACACCGCAGGCGACGCCAAAGATATCCTCACTCGCCGCTATGCCAGCAATCCCGATATTGGAGT
>CASBRB010000185.1 GCA_949127975.1 Oscillatoriales cyanobacterium PMM_0019
AATACTCGCCAGATTCAAGTACGGCGTCTTACCAGAAATGGTCCCCCCCAGGTGTTTAATGTCAACCTGTTGCAACTGTTGCAGTCAGGCGACGTCGCTCAAGACATCCTATTACAGGAGGGAGATACAGTTCTTATTCCTACACGCACTGACGTTAATACAGCAGAAAGCCGGACGATCGCCTCTTCCACCTTGGCAACACAAACCAGTGGACCGATCAAAGTAGACTTGGTAGGAGAAGTATTCCGTCCAGGAACTTATGCAATTAAGCCACAAGCCGCCGGTACTAATGGTGCTGGCTCTCCACCTACACTGACAGATGCGATTCAAACTGCAGGTGGCATTAAACCGACAGCAGACATTCGCACTATCCGAGTACGGCGTTTCACCAGAACTGGTAACGAACAGGTAATTGATGTCAACCTGTGGCAACTGTTGCAGGGGGACGTGGCTCAAGACTTATCATTGCAGGAGGGAGATATAATTTCTGTGCCCGTCGCCAAGCAAATGGACCCCAAAGAGGCAGAAGCTCTGGCAATGGCTAGCTTTGCTCCCAATGAAATGGTAGTTAATATAGTTGGAGAGGTCACCAGACCAGGACCAGTGAAAGTGCCACCTAACACCCCTTTGAACCAAGCACTGCTGGCAGCGGGTGGATTTAACATTCGCGCCCGTAAGACTGTGGTTTCGCTCGTTCGCCTCAACCCCGATGGCACAGTTACCGAGCGGAATGTGAACGTGGATTTCAGCCAGGGAATTGGCTCCGAAACCAATCCCGTCCTGCACAATAACGACACTATTGTGGTGCGTCGTTCCGGTCTTACCGCTGTTACAGATACTTTGGGTACAATACTTAGTCCAGTAGGAGCGTTTTTCTCAATATTCAACTTCTTTAGATAGTAAAAACGAAGAGTTTTGAGTTTGTAGGGGCGGCAGAACCCGCCCCTACATTTGGAGTTTTTAATCAAAAAAGTTTATTATAACTCAACAATCAGCAATGATAACTCAAAACTTTTCTAGTTAACCACAGCAACAAGCGTCTGGGGGAAAAAATGGAGAAAAGGCAATATCCTGAATCGGTATCGCTCAATGGAAATGGCAAGCAGCATACTCAGTTGCCGCTCATCTACAAAAGTGAGTCGTCAGAGACTGAGCAAGAGGAGTTGAATCTGCGCCGGCTTGTGAAGGTGGCGCGACGCCGTGCCCTGATTATTGCCAGTGTGGCGAGCGTGGTGACATCTTTAGTAGTATTGCAGACCTTAAGACAGACGCCTATTTATGAAGGAAAATTTCAACTGTTAGTGGAGCCAGTGGCTGGAGAAAGTAAGGTGTCTAAACTGACAGAACTAACTGGTAATTCAGACACGCCCAGCTCTAATTTGGATTACGAAAGCCAAATTCAGGTGTTGCGCAGCGCGAAGCTGATGTCTCCTATAGTTGATGCGATCGATACCCGCTATCCAAATGTCACATACGAGTCACTCTTTAATAACCTGGGGATTATCCGCCGGGAAGAAACCAAAATTTTAGAAATCACTTACCGCGATCCCGACCCGAAAAAAGTTCAGTTTATTTTAGAAAAAATCGCCGCTGGTTTCTTAGCCTACAGTCTTGAGGAGCGGCAAAGCAACATTATCCAGGGAATTCGGTTTGTAGAGGGGCAATTGCCGGTGCTGCGGCAGCGTGTGGACAAGCTCCAGGGACAACTGCAACTGTTTCGGCAGCTGAACAACCTGATAGATCCAGAAACTCAAGCCAGAGATCTATCTAGTCGTTTAAGCAGCATTGAGCAAGCGCGATTAGACACCCAGGTAAAACTGAATGAAACCCGAACTCTATACGCTTCTTTGCAATCACAGTTAGGGTTACCACCAACAGTTGCAGTCGCCTCGGCAGCTCTGTCTGAGGCTCCCAGATATCAAAGTTTACTTAACCAACTACAGCAAATAGAAACCAAGATAGCTGTTGAGTCATCGCGATTCAAAGAAGATAGCCCACCTATCCAAGCCCTGCGGGATCAGCAGCGCAATCTAGATCCCCTGCTGCGTCAAGAGGCACAAAAAGTTTTAGGAAATAATGACTTTATTAATGGTGTCCCCAAATCTTCCCCCAATTCAATTAACCTAGCTCTGACTCACCAACTTATAGATACCACTAATCAAATTCGGATTATGGAAGTTCGCTATACGGCGATCGCACAAGCGGAAACCATGCTAGCGCAACAAGTGAGACAGATGCCAGTGATTGCCCGTCAATACACCGATTTAGACCGAGAACTGAAAGTAGCGACAGAAAGTTTAAACCGCTTTTTGGGCGTTCGGGAAACTTTGCAGATTGATGCTGCTCAGAAAGCGCTTCCCTGGCAGTTGATTATGAGTCCCAGACAACCCCGAGAACCAATACCGCCCAATACTGAGCGCAATATTATCTTAGGAGCGATCGCTGGTTTATTACTGGGTATGGGAGCAGCTTTGGTGGCAGAGCGACTCGACAATGTATTCCACTCCCCCGATGAACTGAAAGACTGCACTCGACTGCCGATTCTGGGTGTCATTCCCTACAATAAACAACTCAAGCAAATCACAACGGCAACACAGATGCAGGCGATGTCAGTTACAGATCAAAATGTGTCTCACAGGCATAGTAAGCGCCAGCCTCACTGGTACAGTGCTTCTCCTTTCTTAGAATCCTTCCGCTCTCTCCAGACAAATATCCGTTTTCTCGGCTCTGATAAACCAATCCGATCGATGGTAGTTAGCTCGACTTCACCCTCGGATGGCAAGTCTACAGTTTCCACCAACTTAGCCCAGGCGGCAGCCGCTATGGGGCAACGGGTACTGCTGGTGGATGCAGATATGCGGCGTCCTCAAATACACCACATTTTTGGTTTACAGAACTACGAAGGACTCAGCGATGTGATTTCCACTGAGGTTACTCCAAAAGAAGTTATCCAGCAATTACCGATGTGGGATCACCTCTATGTATTAACCGCCGGTCAACTGCCGCCAGACCCCACTAGACTGCTTAGCTCCAAGAAAATGCAGTCTTTAATGGAACATTTTAAGGCAGAATTCGATCTAGTTATATATGACACGCCGCCAATATTGGGACTTGCCGATGGCCGAATCTTGTCAGTTCATACCGATGGCATTGTGATGGTTGTGGGACTAGGTCGCACAGACCGAACTCTGCTAGTAGAAGCCTTGGACGGATTAAAAATTTCTAGTGCCCCTATTTTAGGTGTGGTTGCCAATGGTATCAAAAACTATACAACCGGCTCGTACTATTATTACTACCAGGGATACTATACTTCCAAGTCAGAAGTAAATCGGGCGAACAAAAAGATTCACAAACCAAAGAAAAACTAGAACACCGATTCGGTAATTTAGACTCCTTATCTTCTCTCGTTAGGATGAAGGCATGGGGGCTGTTACTTCTGTAAGATCCGAATTGCTAAGCAAAGAAAAAAGTGACAAACTCCCCGCCCGGTAATAACCCAGACGCAAGTTTGCGCGAGTTCAATCGGCATCTCTGGCTAATGATGTCGAGCCGCGCTGGTATTGGAGTGGGAATTGTTTTACTGGTTAGTATGGTGGGCGGCGCGGGGGCGGCTTGGTATTTTATTAAGCAACAGCTAGCTCCCCTAGTGCAGAAAAATCTCACTCAGACGCTAAATCGACCCGTGCAACTGGGGAATGTAGAAAGTTTTTCCCTATTTGGTGAAATGCGGTTTGGTCATTCTGCGGTTCCGGCAACTCCAACAGATCCAGAAACGGTTCAGATTCAGGAAGTAGATGTTAGATTTAACCCGCTGCAATTGCTGTTTTCTCGCACTCTCATTTTAGACGCCACCCTGTTACAGCCAGATATCTATCTACAGCAAGATACTAAAGGACGCTGGATTAACACTACCATCAAGCAAGGTGATAGTACAGGCTTATTGAAAACAGAGCTAAAGTTTATACGGGTAAGACAAGGTCATTTATTGCTGTTGCCTTACTCCAAAACAGTAAATTCTAAGCAGCCTATAGCCATCTCTCAACTTAATGTTGATGCTCAATTTGTAGACAACAACCAGCGGGTTTCTTTTAATGTTACAGGGACACCTGTAGATGGTGGTAGTTTAAAAATCAATGGTAATTACCTAATCCCAACCCAACAGATTGCTGCTGCGGCTTCTGGACAAAATATTCCCTTAGCAAATCTCAGTCGGTTGATTAATTTGCCCGGTGTAAACCTATTGGCGGGAAGTGCCGATGGCAGTGTGGATTTGCGTTTCACTCTGGGAAAGACGCCGTTGGTGTCGGGAAATGCTCAGATGAAGCAAGCAACAGTGCAAATTTCTCAACTGCCAAAACTGTTAACCAACACAACGGGCGACTTGGCTTTGAAGGATAATACCATTGAACTACAGAATGTCAGCAGTGTTTATGGTCAAATTCCGGCTCAGGCTACTGGCATCATCACTCCCCAGTCCCTGGATGTTCAAGCCAAAACTGTGGCGGTGCCGCTGTCAAATATCCTCAACACTTTAGATCTGAAATTGCCAGTAGCCGCCAGTGGTGTAGCAGCGGCTAACCTCAAGATAACCGGGCCTTTGAATAACCCGGTGGTATCGGGAAGCGCTGCCACTACCGCGCCTGCCCTTGTTGATAAGCTGAAGATTCAGACAGCGCAGGCAAATTTTACTCTAGTAGGGAAGAAGGTATCAATTACAGATGTCCAGGCAATCCCAGAAGTAGGAGGCGAAATTAATGCCACAGGTACTGTGAATCTTGGTGCAAAAGGCGGCGTAGTGTTTGATTTCCAGGGGAGTAATCTTCCAGGGAATGCTTTAGCCCTCATTTATGGTGTAACAGTAACACCCCACATTACCATTGGCAATCTTAATCTCAAAGGACAGATTTTAGGTCCTACTGGCACGTTAGAAACTGTTGCCCAATTTTCGGCTCCAAATGCCACTTATCCAGGCAGTGGCGAGATAGATATTAGCCCTGGAGGTAATGTTTCTTTGCGCAATGCCAGTTTTCAAGTTGCTGGTGGCACAGTAAGCCCTAGTGGAAAAATTGTTGATAAGCATTGGCAAGCTAGCATTCAAGCAACAAATATTCATGGCAATCAGCTAACACCGTTAATCGGGCGTCCTCTGCCACCACCGTTACAAGGCATCTTATCTGGAAGTTTTCAGCTTTCTGGTAATAATCTTGCTTTTAAACCAGAAAAAATCGCAGCTAGCGGCTCAGGAGAACTTCACCTAGCAGAAGGTACGATCGCCGCCAAAAACGTGCAGCTAAATAATGGTCGCTGGCAGGGTATTTTTTACGGTAGCGATCTGGAAGTAGGAAGTTTATCAGCGCAAGTTCCTCCTAGTTTAAAAGCAGGAAGGCTTTATGGCAATTTCAATTTATCTGGCAGTCTAACTGCTTTTAACCCAGAAACCATTACTGGCACAGGTTCCGGGTATTTAAATCTGCCTGGTGGTAAAATTAATGCTGATTCAATCCAGTTGCAGAACGCCACTTGGCAGGGTAATTTCTTGGTTAATAATGTGCAACTGGCAAGTTTATCCCCACAACTGCCGCGACAATTCCAAGGCAATTTAAATGGTAATTTCAATTTATCTGGCAGTTTAACTGCATTTAACCCAGAAACCATTACTGGTAAAGGTTCAGGAAGTTTAAATCTGCCTGGTGGCAAGATAAATGCTGCATTACAACTGAGGGGTGGGCGCTGGCAGGGTAACTTTAGTGCCAATGATGTCCGGTTAGCAAATTTATCCCCACAACTGCCGTCACAATTCCAAGGGATTTTAACTGGTAACTTTAATTTATCTGGTAGTTTGACTGCTTTTAAACCAGAAACGATTACTGGCACAGGTTCAGGAAGTTTAAATCTGCCTGGTGGTAAGATTATTGCTGATTCCTTGCGGCTGGGGGACGGGCGTTGGCAGGGGAACTTTACTGCTAATGATGTGCAGCTAGCAAGTTTATCCCCACAACTGCCAGAACAATTCCAGGGGATTTTAACTGGTAATTTTAATTTATCTGGCAGTTTGACTGCTTTTAAACCAGCAACAATTACTGGTAGTGGCTCTGCACAGCTAAATTTGCCACAAGGAAACATTACCGCATCTTCCTTGCAACTAAGCGAGGGGCGCTGGCAGGGAGCTTTTGTATTTAACAATCTGGATTTATCACGTCTGGCTCAACTTGCTAAGAATATTCCGTCTTTGGATTCCCGCGTTGCTGCGCCTCCTGTGCAGGGATTACTTAGTGGTAGTGTGAATGCTTTTGGAAGTCTCACCGCTCTAGATCCCAAAGCTATCAAAGTATCAGGGGATTTGGGTATAAAAAATTTGGCTGTTGATGGGTTGAAATTTGAACCCTTGCTAGCGGGTTCAGTTACAGTAGCACCTGGGCAAGGGGTGAATTTAGACTTGGCAGGAAATCAGGATCGAATTAAATTAGCACTGTCGCCAAGTTATCAACCAGTTTCCTTTTTTATCCAGAGCGGGGCAACAATAGCATCTGGGGAAAAATCCGGAGATCGTTTAGTCGCTGACTTGCAAAAATTACCCATCGGCATTATCAAGGAATTGGCACCCCTGCCGAGTAACATTGCCAATCAAAAGATTTCTGGTGACTTAAGTGGGCATTTTGATATTAACCTGGCGACAAAAAGTATCATCGCTAATAACGTAGAAATAGATAAACCAACCTTCGGCACTATCAGCGGCGATCGATTCACCGGTAACGTCACTTACAATCAGGGAATTGCCACTCTGAACAACGGGGAATTACAACTAGGAAATAATCTTTATGCAGTCAACGCTAAGGTTACCCAAACTGCTAATGGACCCCAATTTCAAGCAAGACTGAACATTCCCAAGGGACAAATCCAAGAAATTTTCACCGCCTTCCAGATATTCGATCTGCAAGACTTGACAAGTGGCTTGAAAAAACGTACCTATGGCAGCGCTGCTGATATTCCCGTAGCAGCAGCGGGATTACCTAATGCTACCCTACTCAACCAGGTTCGCCGCTTATCAGAAATACAAGCATTGCTGTCAAGGCAGCAAGCACAACGAGAAGCAGCAATAATACCAGAATTAAGTGAATTATCTGGGGCGATTGGCGGGGATATTTCTGTTTCTGGCTCATTGAAGCAGGGAATAACTGCCAACTTTGATTTACAAGGTAGCGATTGGAAATGGGGGCGTTACAGAGCAGGTCAAGTAGTTGTTAAAGGCAACTTTAACAACGGCGTACTTACTTTATTGCCTTTGCGGATAACAACAGATCAAACAGTGGTTTCTTATTCTGGGACTTTGGGTGGCGATCAGCAATCCGGGCAGCTACAGGTGCAAAATTTACCCATTGACCAATTGCAGGATTTTGTTAACTTACCAGTTCATATTGGTGGAGATTTAAATATTAATGCTACTATTAGTGGCAGCATCCAGAATCCGGCAAGTAGAGGCGCGATCGGATTGGTTAATGGAACGCTCAACAACAGAGAAATCAAACATGCTAATATCAGTTTTAATTATGAGGATACGCGATTGTATTTTTCCAGCTCTGCCCAGGTGGCTGGAACAGATTCTACTCAATCCAATCAAGTTAGTTTTAGTGGTAACGTTCCATATAAATTACCCTTCGCCACCGTGCTACCCACTAGCAATAACTTTAGTTTAGCCATGAACGTGAACGACGAAGGATTGGCATCGATCGACTTGCTGACTAACGGACAAGTATCTTGGATAGGAGGACAAGGGCAAGTCAACCTCAAAATTACCGGCAATCTCAGTCCAGAGAATCGCCCAGAAAACGCGATCGCTAAGGGAAATGCTCAGTTCACCAATGGCATCCTGCAAGCTCAGGCTCTGCCCGAGCCACTCACCGACGTCAACGGCAATGTTTCATTCGATTTGAACCACATCACGGTAGAAAACTTACAGGGTAAATTTAACAAAGGTAAAGTCGAGGCAACAGGAGTTATTCCGATCTCAGATCGATCGCGCCCCGGAAAAATAGACAATCCCCTCACCGTCGTCCTTTCTCAAATTGCATTAAACATCAAAGGGCGTTACAGTGGCGGCGTTGACGGCAATGTGGTAATTCAAGGCACAGCACTAAACCCCCGAATTGGCGGAAAAGTCAACCTGGTGAACGGTCAAGTTTTGTTACCAAGCACCAAAACTTCGATCGCTACCAGTGCCGCCAGTCAACAAGATAACACAGCCAACAGAAACCCGATCGAATTAAACAATCTGGAAATCAATTTAGGTAAGGGAGTCCAAATCACCAGCCCGCCGATACTGAACTTTTTAGCTACTGGTAGTCTGCTCCTCAATGGCAGCTTAGATGATATTCGTCCGGCGGGTGTAGTGGATCTCAAACGAGGACAAGTAAATTTATTTACTACCCAGTTCCGCTTAACTAGAGGTGATCCTCAGACGGCTGTATTTTTACCAGATCTAGGATTGATCCCCAACCTAGACGTGCGACTGCTAGCAATAATTCCAGAAGCCATAGGAAACCGTCGCATACCCACCCAGCCATTATCAGGAGAAATTAGTGATATGCCCAACTTCGATCAGGGCACAGTACAAACAGTAAGAATCATTGCTACAGTCAGGGGACCAGCAGATAAAATTCAACAATACTTAACACTCAGTAGCTCACCCCAGCGCAGCGACGCAGAAATTGTCGCCTTATTGGGTGGTAGCTTCGTGGATACATTAGGGCGGGGAGACACCACTTTGGGACTTGCCGACTTAGCAGGTTCAGCACTTTTGGGCAACTTTCAAAACGCGATCACCAATACTTTAGGCGTAAGTGATTTTCGGATCTTCCCCACAACTATTATTAGTAAAAAAACAACTACTCCATCGATTCTAGGATTAAATGCCGAAATTGGCATTGATATCACCTCTAAAATTTCCTTATCTGCCTCCAAAATTTTAAATGCTAGCGATCCTGCTCAATTCGGTGCATTATACCGAGTCAACGGGCAACTTTTGCTACGCGGCTCCACAAATTTTTCCGATGATAATCGCGCCTCATTGCAATTTGAAAGGAGATTTTAAGTCTCTCAGGACTTATATCATTTCACCTAATCGGGAGCCAAGAATTATGATTCAACGTCAATTATTACTGATATGCGCGATCGCTCTCACTGCCTTTTTACTCGTGTTTTCCTCCCATAGTGCCAATTTACAAGGGCGAGAGCAAATTAATAATCACGCCTATTTGGTTTCTAGTTGCGCTCCTTGGGATGGAGCGGCTGTAACGCTTTATCTTACCCAAAAATCAAATAAGTGCGATCGCATTTCTCCCCCGTACTATATGATTAGCCTTTTCCGTAACTTGAAAGAAATACCGATTGGTAGTGAAATTAAGATAGATTCTATTAATCCAAACCAACAATCTCAAGGTGATGCTAGCAAATGCCCCAAGCCTAACGCTTGCCAACCTCTTAAACAGCCCCGCATCCGTTTTGATGCAATTTCTGCTAACTCGGTTAGGGGTGAATTTAGCTATCAATTAATGCCCGATCGACAATTAATTTTTCCTTTTACAGGTAAAATTTGTCCCTATATCCCCCTTTGTGGCTAATCCGGCTGTCTGGAAAACGCTTGGATATCCCCCAACTACTTAGCTCAGATAGTCCCTGCTTGCATAAAATCTCTCCCAGTTGCCGATTGAAGATCGTAGGACTTACGCATTGACAAATCAGTCAGAATGTGCATAAGCTTCTAAAACAAGGCGATATCTACCACGACTTACGCACTGCCTCTATATATAGCGGGTTCGTAGGGGCAAACCCCCTGTGGTTGCCCCCTATATATGCCAGTGTGATTAAGTCCTGATGAACAAAAAAATATTACAATTGAGATATTGCACTAATATTTCACCCACCCGGAAATTAATTTCCACAGCTTAAGCCAAAGTCCACTTAAGTTGACTTGAGCTATTAGCCAGGGATTTAAAGATACTGTTGGCGAATTAGCTGGGGGTCTAAGTCCTCATGTGCCTGCTCTAGCCTCGTTACCAGGCTCCGGCCTGGTAACGCAAGTCCTCTGGATCTGCCTCTAGTAGGCACAGGAGGCAGAGCCTCCAAAACAGCATTCCCAGGTGGAACCTGGGAACGAGCAACCTGGGGGGTGAAACCCCTCAATGGATTCGCCAACAGTATCTTTGAAT
>CASBRB010000186.1 GCA_949127975.1 Oscillatoriales cyanobacterium PMM_0019
AACCGCGATCCGTACTTGTGAATCTCTGGTTTGTAGGGTTCAAACTTGCTAATCATGTGTTGTAGAAACAGCAGCGAACCATCACTGACTCGCGGTAGCCCAGCCCCAAACCTGCCAGCAAACCCCTGTTTATCGTGTTCGCGAGTGACTTCCTTTTGCTGCTTTTTCCAATCCACTCCAAACGGTGGGTTCGCAATCATATAGTCAAAGCTACCATTTGTTTCCGGGTCATCTTCACGGAACCGATCGTCGATCAGAGAATCACCAAAGCGGATGTCGCTCTTTTCGTTGCCCTTCATTAATAAGTCAGAAGCGGCGATCGCATAGGCACGCGGGTTAAAATCCTGACCAAACACCCATAGTTGAGCCTTGGCGTTGTGCTCCCGCAAGTAGTTTTGAGCCTCTGCTAGCATCCCCCCTGTGCCACAAGCAGGGTCAAGCATTTTACGGATAATTCCTGGCTTGGTGAGAATGTCATCATCTGGATCGAACAGAATCGCCACCATTAAGCGAATGACCTCACGGGGCGTGAAGTAATCCCCTGCTGTCTTATTTGCTGCTTCATTAAATCGCCGAATTAAATCCTCGAAGAGCAACCCCATCTCCAGGTTTTCCACTACATCGGGATGCAAATTCACATCACAGAATTTGGATACCACAAGGTATAGTATGTTTGCCTCACGCATCTTCTCAACTTCGACGGCAAACTCAAACCTCTCGAAGATCTCCCGAATATTCTTTGAGAAGCCTTTAATGTAATCGATCAAGTGTTGGTCAATATTGTTGGGGTCGCCTTTCAACTTCTCAAAATCGAGGGGCGATCGATTATGAAATCTCTGACCCGAAGCACTGTTGAGGATTTTGTCAAGCGCCTCATCCTGAAAGTTCGGATTATTTTTAACGCTGTTATACTTAGCCAACACCTGCGGCTTTGTGGGCGCAAGCACACAGTCGAAGCGACGCAGCACCGTCATAGGCAGCATCACACGCTCATACTGCGGAGATCGATAAGGACCCCGCAGCAGATCGGCAATCTGCCAGATAAAGTTAGAGAGTTGGTGGCGATCGGCCATTAGTGTCTAAGCTGAGTTGCTATTTACATATAATATTGCTTAAAACATCAATATGCATTTAGAAGCGAAATCATCTGGCTGGCATGGCAACCTAAAATTAGTGTTTGCCAATCGCCAAGACAAAACCCAGCTAATTCATAATCAAGCCAAAGCGCCACTGAAGGTGCAGCGACCTTTTTATCCGGAAGGTGCAGCAGTTTGTCATAGCGTGGTGTTGCACACGGCTGGCGGAGTTGTAGGGGGAGATAGCCTCTCGCTGAATTTCCACCTCGAACCCAACGCCCACGCTTTAATCACTACAGCCGCCGCCAGTAAGATTTATCGCAGTAACGGCATGGCAGCAAGACAAACCATTCAGATGCAAGTGGCAGCGGGTGCTTGCTTAGAGTGGCTGCCCCAGGAAACGATTGTATTCAATGGAGCAATTTATCGGCAAGAATTACGGGTAGAATTAGCTCCAGGTGCCAGTTGGCTAGGTTGGGAGATAACTCGGTTTGGGCGCAGTGCTAGGGGAGAGAAATTTTTGCAGGGAGAGTGGCGGCAGCAGATAGAAATTTGGCAGCAAGGATGCCCGTTGTGGATTGAAAGGCTGTGGCTACCAGCAGGAGTTGAAATCCTCAACAGCCCTCATGGCTTGGCAGGGCAACCCGTGGTTGGTAGTTTGGCTTGGGTTGGGCAAGCGGTGTCAGCAGAGATAGTCGAGAAGGCGAGATTGCTGTGGCAGGGGCAAGATGCCCATGTAGGAGTCACTCGTTTAACGGCAGGATTACTGTGTCGGTATCGTGGTGCTTCCACAACTGAAGTGCGAAACTGGTTTACATCTGTGTGGCATCTGCTACGCTTAACTTATTTAGGACGTCCTAGCTGCCCACCCCGCGTCTGGCTGCTTTGATATTTTTGATTCAGGTATAAAAAATGCAACTCACGCCTCAAGAAAAAGATAAATTACTGATTTTTACTGCCGCCTTGCTAGCAGAACGACGCAAGGCAAGGGGATTAAAGCTAAATTATCCAGAAGCGGTAGCATATATTTCTGCCGGGATTCTAGAAGGTGCAAGAGATGGACGCACGGTAGCAGAATTGATGAGTTATGGCACAACTCTGCTGACGCAGGAAGATGTCATGGAAGGAGTGCCGGAAATGGTGCATGAAGTGCAGGTGGAGGCAACATTCCCCGATGGAACGAAACTGGTTGCAATTCATAACCCAATTCGTTAGTATGGACTGAGATGTTTAGGAAAAGGCTATCCCTATGTCAATTTTTATTTCTTTTTTAAAAAAATATGGTAACTTAGATGAGATTCACATCACAATATGTAATGTGGGGTCTCGCAAATCAAGCAGCCTACATGACTATGGCAGTCAAGAATGGGGTGTTTTTGCACCTCGCCTCAGTATTTATGGATTTGATGCTGATGCAGATGCCTGTGATGCCGCCAATGCTGATATAGAGCTTCGACAAATAAACTGGATTGAAAAACATATTCCATTAGCTCTCAGTAACAAGGCTCAAGAGTCTACGCTTTATGTAACTAAGCATCCCATGAGCAGTTCATTGTATCCACCGAATGAACCATTAATATCTCGGTTTGTTGGACTGCCAGAAGTAATGAATTTAGATTTTACTGTAGAGATTGAAACTACAACTTTAGATACTTACTGTAATCAAGAAAAAATTGAGTTAATTGATTTTTTACAAATTGACGTTCAGGGCGCAGAGCTTCAAGTGTTAGAAGGGGCGAAGGAAATTTTAGAACGCAGTGTTTTAGCTATTCAAACTGAAGTGGAATTTTGTAGCCTATATATAGATCAACCTTTATTTACTGATATAGACATTCATCTAAGAAAGCAAGGGTTTGCTCTATTTCATTTAAAAAACTGTTACCGTCCCCGCGTCTGTTCACCCGTTTTATCAATAGAGCGTCCTGGACAGTTACTCTGGGCAGATGCATTCTATTTGCGCGATTTGATTCTAGAAGACGTTAGTACACAAAGAAAAACACCTGATAATATTTTAAAGTTAGCGTGTATTGCTGATATATTAGAGTTTCCTGACTATGCTTTAGAGTTATTAGAATATTTAACTTTGAATTATGGCAATAAAAAGAAATATAATTGTGCTAATAGTATTATAGAAGGATTAGAGCAATTTCCACATGTAAGAGAACTAGGAATAAATTCTCTGCCTATTATTGCTAGAATTCGGGATTACGCTAGTGGCTCCGCTCTTGATTTATTACAAACCGGATAAAAATTGAGGAGGTGATAATGATTCCAGGAGAAATAATCGTACAGTCGGGGGAAATTGAGCTAAACCCAGGACGACCCCGGATAAGGATAAGAGTAGCTAATCGAGGCGATCGCCCCATCCAAGTAGGCTCTCACTTTCACTTCTACGAGGTGAATGAAGCCTTAGACTTTGATCGGGAACAGACAAGGGGAATGCGACTAGATATTCCCGCAGGCACAGCAGTACGCTTTGAACCAGGAGACGAAAGGGAAGTACAATTAGTCCCCTATGCTGGTAGCCGTCAAATTTATGGGTTTAATGGTAAAATTAACGGACAGAAAATATGAATTACAAAATGGATCGCCGCGCCTACGCAGAAACATACGGTCCCACCGTAGGCGATCGCATCCGCCTAGCTGACACAGAATTAATTATAGAAGTAGAGAAAGACTTCACCACCTACGGTGATGAGGTCAAATTTGGTGGTGGCAAGGTAATTCGAGACGGCATGGGACAATCTCCCATTGCCAATGCAGATGGGGCAGTTGATGTAGTAATTACCAATGCCTTAATTCTCGACTGGTGGGGTATAGTCAAAGCGGATGTAGGAATTAAAGACGGTAAAATATTCAAAATTGGCAAAGCTGGCAATCCCTACATTCAGGATAACGTAGATATTATCATTGGTCCAGGCACTGAAGCGATCGCAGGCGAGGGGATGATTCTCACTGCTGGAGCCATTGATAGCCACATTCACTTTATCTGCCCGCAACAAATAGAGGTAGCGATCGCCTCCGGGATTACCACTATGATAGGGGGTGGCACAGGTCCCGCCACAGGCACAAATGCCACCACCTGCACACCTGGGCCTTGGAACATTTACCGAATGCTGCAAGCTGCTGATGCCTTCCCAGTAAATTTGGGCTTTTTGGGCAAGGGTAACAGCAGCCAACCTCAGGGGCTAGTAGAACAGTTAGTTGCTGGCGCGATGGGCTTGAAACTGCACGAAGACTGGGGTACGACACCAGCAGCAATTGATACCTGCTTAAGCGTTGCCGATGAGTATGATATCCAGGTAGCAATTCATACCGACACCCTAAATGAAGCGGGGTTTGTGGAAACAACCATCGCCGCTTTTAAAGGTCGCACCATCCATACTTACCATACAGAAGGAGCAGGCGGCGGTCACGCACCGGATATCATCAAAGTATGTGGTGAAGCCAATGTATTGCCTTCTTCTACCAACCCCACGCGCCCTTATACCCTCAACACCCTAGATGAACACCTAGATATGTTGATGGTATGCCATCACCTCTCGCCAGGAATTCCAGAGGATGTCGCCTTTGCCGAGTCGCGGATTCGTCGGGAGACTATTGCGGCTGAGGATATTCTACACGACTTGGGAGCCTTCAGCATGATTTCATCCGATTCTCAGGCGATGGGGCGAGTCGGAGAGGTAATTATTCGCACTTGGCAAACCGCGCACAAAATGAAGGTGCAGCGAGGCTTTCTCCCCCCTAGCCCCCACGTCAACGGGGTGGTTGAAGAAAGTTCTCAGAATGACAACTTCCGGGCAAAGCGATATATAGCCAAGTACACTATCAACCCAGCAATTACTCACGGTATTTCTCAGTATGTCGGTTCTGTGGAAGTGGGGAAACTGGCAGATTTATGCCTATGGCGTCCGCAGTTTTTTGGCGTGAAGCCGGAGTTGGTGATTAAGGGAGGGTTGATTGCCTGGTCCCAAATGGGAGATGCTAATGCTAGTATCCCGACACCGCAGCCAGTGCATGGGCGTCCAATGTTTGGGAGTTTTGGGGGTGCCATTGCCGCCACCTCATTAACCTTTGTTTCTCAAGCGGCACAAGAGCGGGAAATTCCAGCCCAGCTAGGTTTAAAAAAGCCAGCGGTTGCAGTATCAGGGACGCGGCAGCTTGTAAAGCGGGATCTGAAGCTTAACGATGCTTTACCCCGCATAGAAGTAGATCCTGAAACCTATGAAGTTAGAGCTGATGGGG
>CASBRB010000187.1 GCA_949127975.1 Oscillatoriales cyanobacterium PMM_0019
ATTATGTTCAGATTGTGTTGCAGGCAAATCTAGTGTGCTCTCCATCCTTGTCTCTAAGCTTTTAGTCAACATTAAAGAATTTACCACGCTGTTGTGGAACACTATAGTTATCTGCAATGAAGTTTAATCATTTCTTCACCCCTGTGCTGCAAAAGGTTAACTATTTTTAACAATTCGTCACACTTCTTTGCACGATCGCTAACTGGAATGTTGGTAGTAAAAGCCCAGATTGATGCGATCGGGGGATCTGAGTAAATATTGAGTACTATCGATTATAATATTTAATTATCATAATGTCAAGGCGTAAATATATTTAGTTTTGCTATTTCAGGAATGGGTAGGAAATGTTACAGGCTGGACAGATACTACAGGAACGCTATCAACTGCAACACCAATTAGGGCGAACTGCCGCAGGACGCCAAACTTGGCTTAGTTTGGATTTACAGGCGAGCGAACAGGTAATTGTGAAGCTACTGGCGTTTAGTCCTCAGATGCAGTGGGAGGAGTTGAAGCTGTTTGAGCGGGAAGCTCAAGTCTTGGCAAATCTCGATCACCCCCGGATTCCTCGCTATAGAGATTATTTTTCCTTAGATCAACAGACAGGGGCAGGGTTGCCGTGGTTTGGGCTGGTGCAAGAATATATTCCAGGGGCTTCCCTACAGCAATTATTAGAGGAGGGTAAACACTTTTCAGAAATCCAGGTGAAAAAGATTGCCACCCAAGTCCTGAACATTCTGACTTATCTGCACGAACTCAGTCCCCCTGTGCTGCACCGCGACATCAAGCCGAGTAATTTGATTTTTGTAGAAGACGAACAAGTCTATCTAGTCGATTTTGGAGCAGTGCAGGATAGGGCAGCTTTTACGGGAGTCACCTTCACCGTAGTTGGTACCAGTGGTTATGCGCCCCTAGAGCAGTTCTGGGGACGGGCAGTTCCGGCATCCGATCTCTACGCCTTGGGAGCAACTTTGATTCACTTGCTAACGGGTATTGCTCCTGTAGATTTACCCCATAAGGATTCTCGTATTCAATTTGCTAACCGCGTTAGTATTAATCCTAGCTTGGTGAGTTGGATTGAGAATGTCACAGAATCAGCCATAGAAAAACGCTTCACTACTGCTCGCGAAGCACTGGCAGGGCTGGAATCTAATCGGGGTCTACCCTCTCCTGCAACCAAGCCTTCTGCTACTAGGAAAATTCCTCAACCTCGTGGCACTCGCCTCAAAGCCAATAAGTCTGCGGAAAAACTGGAAATTCATATTCCTGCTGGGGGAATTAAACTACTTGGAAAATATGGCTGTTTGAGTATACTCGGTAGTTTTTATTTTGGGACAATGTTAATAGCATTAGTAGCCATGATAATTTCTTCGGTACCGCTTTTGGGATTAACGCTTTTAACCATCTTAGTTGCTGGATTAGCGAAGTTTTTTGGCGAAAAAACTCATATTTCCTTCAACCATAACCGATTTAAATTAGTACGACAGACGTTTGGCTTAACTTACGGTCTGCAAGAGGGGCATTTTGCCGAGATTTTGGGTGTTTTCTTGAACAGCCAGGGTTCAGTGAATGCAGTAAGTATCCGCTTAGGGACTAATCATACTATTCGTCTTGGCGGTGCTTTAACGGAAACGGAAAGTATGTGGTTGGCTCAAGAAATCCAAGACTGGCTTAATATCAAATCCGATTTAAATAGCCCCTTATCTGGTGAGATGGGGAAACTGGAGGCTCCGGATGAGTTTGCGGAGCCACCGTACTTAGTGTGATAAATTTTACTAATCAATTGGCTTGAGGCAGAGCCTTAAGACTTCGTTACTAGGCAGAGCCTAGTAACGAGTAGCTCCAGGAAAATCCTAATCTACCATTTTAGCTGTGTCACGCCAGTAGAGACAGTTCGTCGTCCCTGGTTGATGTTGGGTTTCGCTATCGCTCTACCCAACCTACAGTTGCTACTCATCGGAAATATCTGTTTTTTCAATTGGCTTAACCCCTTTACGCAAACCCACAGCAATTTTGCTGTGCTTTTCAATCTGACTCATCACTTGCTTGGCTCGTTGAATCACAGTTGCTGGTAAACCCGCTAGACGCCCCGCTTCAATGCCATAAGACTTGTCTGCCCCTCCTGGTTGCACTTGATGTAAAAATACAATTTGGTCGGGTAGCTCTTTTACCGTTACCTGGTAATTAGCTACATTAGGCAAAATCGAAGCTAGCTCGTTAAGTTCGTGATAGTGAGTGGCAAAAATTGTCCGCGCTTGGATTTCCGTTGCTAGGTACTCCGCCACTGCCCAAGCGATCGACAGCCCATCAAAAGTTGCCGTACCGCGACCAATTTCATCTAGAAGCACCAAGGATTTAGGTGTGGCATGGTTGAGAATATTGGCTGTTTCATTCATCTCCACCATAAACGTAGATTGACCAGTCGCCAAGTCATCTACAGCACCGACACGGGTGAAGATGCGATCGGATATTCCCAGCCTAGCAAACGTCGCTGGGACAAAACTCCCAGTCTGAGCCATCAACTGAATTAACCCCACCTGCCGCAAATAACAACTCTTCCCACTAGCATTTGGTCCAGTGAGGATAATCAAATCAGGGTTTGGGGATTGGGCTTCTATGGCTTCTGGGTTGCCTAGCTGAGTCGAATTAGGCACAAAGAAACCAGCGGGTAGCGATTTTTCTACCACAGGATGACGCCCATCGACAATTTTTATTTCCCGACCTTCAACCATTTCCGGGCGACAATAACCTTGGTATACTGCCATTTCTGCCAAACCACAGAGGACATCAATGGCAGCAACGGCACGGGAAACATGGCGAATCTGTTCTGCAAGTTCAGTCACCTTTACCCGTAGTTCGCCAAAAATCTCGTATTCCAGCCGATTTAAATCTTCTTTTGCTGTTAAAATCCTGGCTTCCCGTTCCTTTAACTCCGGAGTAATGTAACGCTCCTCATTCGTCAGAGTTTGTTTGCGAATGTAATTATCGGGAACTTGATCTACCTTAGACCGAGAAATACTGATGTAATAGCCAAAGGTTTTATTAAAACCTACCTTGAGCGTAGAAATCCCAGTACGATTTTTCTCTTCTAATTCTAAATTTGCCATCCATTGCCGATCGTCTTCCGCAGCATCCCGCATCTCATCGAGTTGAGTGTTGACGCCACCGCGAATCAAACCACCTTCTGTCAGCAGCAATGGGGGCGATTCTACCAAATGGGTGCGTAGGTGATGTCCTAGTTGTTCTAACTCTGGCGGTACTTTTTGCAAGGCTTTTAGAAACAGAGAATTACCATAACCTGCTAAATCTGCTAGTTCTGGTAATTTAAGTAGCGAATCAGCCAAAGCTACTAAATCTCTCGCGTTAGCTCTGCCAGAACCAGCTTTACCAGTTAGGCGCTCCAAATCATAAATTTGGTGTAATAGCTGTTGTAAATCCTGGCGCAGAGAAGTGTTTTCCATCAGTTCGGCAATTGTATCCTGCCGCGCCCGAATTCCTTTGATATCCAGTAAGGGTTGCAGCAGCCATCTCCGCAGTGCCCTACCCCCCATTGCCGTGCTAGTTTTATCTAGCGCCCATAGAAGAGAGCCATGAAACGTGCCATCACGCACTGTTTGAGTAATTTCCAGATTGCGGCGACTTTGGTGATCGAGAATTAGGTAATCAGCGATAGTATAGGTGTGCAGGGGCTGGAGGGGAACTTGGGCTTGATGTTCGGTTAGGGCATCCGCTTTCTTACCTCTGATGGTGTCTTCTAGGTATTCCAACAAGCCACCAGCCGCCCGGATGCCTAGGGGTAGGTGTTCGCAGCCCAAACCTTCGAGCGATCGCACTTTGAAGCGTTGCAATAGTCGCTGTTTTGCCTCTCCTAAGCTGAAGGGTGTTTGCGATCGCAAGGCGTAGCAAAATGAAGCTGGTAAACACTCAGGCAAATACTCAGACTTCTCTCCTGGGCGCAGCAAACTACCCAAATCAGGAGCATTAACTGGCACCAGCACCTCCGAAGGCTGCAAGCGCATCAGTTCTTGCACCAGATGCTCCAGGTTATTGGATTGAGTGGTTAAAAATTCTCCAGTGGAAATATCCGCATAAGCCAATCCCCAATGTTCATTGGCAATTACCACAGACGCCAGAAAGTTATTGCGACGGGCGTGCAACATCCCCTCATCCAGCAACGTGCCTGGAGTTAGGATGCGCGTAACTTCACGCCGCACCTGACGCCCTTCTTTAGCAGCTTCTGCGGCATCTTCTACTTGATCGCAGATAGCGATCACAAACCCTTTTTCCACCAGCATAGCGCAGTAACGATCTATGGCATGGTGGGGAACTCCCGACATGGGCACCCGCCCGATTTCTTTGCCGCCGTTGATACTGGTGAGTACCAGTTCCAGTTGTTCGGAAACGGTACAAGCATCTTGAAAAAAGACTTCGTAGAAGTCCCCTACCCGATAAAGCAGCAGTGCATGAGGATACTTATCCTTGATCTCGGCATAGTGCTGCATCATCGGCGTCAGCTTTTCCCGATCGAGTGTCCGGTAATCGGCGTTATTAGCACAGACACGATGCAGAGCTTCTTTATTTTGAGAGGCTCTACTACCTTGTGGCTCTGGAGAAATAGTTGCTTCGAGGTATGCGCTCATGGAAAGTCGGTGATATGCCTTAGCTTCTAAGACTTTACCTTAAAATGCTGTTGACTGTTGGGTGTTAACTGCATACAGGCTGTCTAGGTTTGAGTAGGGTGTGTTAGCTTGACTCGTAACGCACCGAAAATTAGCATATAGATGGTGCGTTACATTTCATTAACGCACCCTACAACTAGTATATAGTCCCATTGAGTAGGGTGTGTTAGCGTAAGCGTAACGCACCGAAAATTAGCATAGGTGCGTTACATTTCATTAACGCACCCTACAACAGAAAATTAGCACCCATTATGGTGCGTTACATTTCATTAACGCACCCTACAACAGCGGCTCAAGCACTTAACCACCTTAGCGGTTGCTATATATATAGACTTACCCCATCCCCCAGAATCTTTAGGGTAAAGCTGGGAAAACTGAAAAGAAGGCGCTGTTTCCACTATTATTACTGCTTTGAACTGGATTTACAGTAATCATGTTTCCGTTGGCAGTAGCCATGATAGCTGCTACACCTTTAGCTACGGCAACACTATTGATTGTAGTAGGTTGGGTGCTAGTATTTGCACCAGTCCAAGCTGTCCAAATTTTGCGGCTACTGAAATCTGGGGACACAACTAGCATAAAGCCGTCACCCCCAGAGTAAATTCCCAAAGGCTTACCTGAAATACTGAGATTTACAGGGTCTCGATTAGGCATCGCGTAAGCACTAATACCGCCAATATAAACATTACCACTTTCATCAGCGGTTATGGCTCTGGGCACAATTGTGTTGCTTATACCACTGGCATCTTTGCTCAGCCTAGCTATAGCATACTGCCCCTTTTGCGCGTTACCAGTCTTAGGATCTAACCTGGCATAGTAAATTATGTGAGGACTTGCACTGTTGTAAGTGGTGTTGTAGGCATCATATGATACATTGGGAGCATCTTGAGAAATGTTGTTAGGCTTGTAACGGTAAATGTTGTTACCTCCTGCACTTTCCCCAGCAAAATACAACATGTTATCTCTGCCGAGCGTAATTCTATCTCCTCGCGTATCAGCACAGGAAGTGTTGCCGTTGTAAGCTTGTTGTGCAGTCCAGTCGTAATTTGTCCATATGGGATTGCCACCAGTATAGCTGTAAC
>CASBRB010000188.1 GCA_949127975.1 Oscillatoriales cyanobacterium PMM_0019
AAGGGTACGTTTTTAATATTTGGGTCTTTCTTAGACAAGGAAGACAGGTAGAGGGGGTAGATGGGGAAGATTTGTCAACGAGAGAATAGGCTTTTCACCTCCTTGTCTACTTTCCTTCCTTGTCATCCTTGTCGAGTTACTACCCATTTGTAAAAAACCTACCCTTGTGAGAACCCCTCCCGGGAGGGGCTAGGGGTGGGTTGCCCCTATATATTTAGCCCCAACTAAGGCAATGAGCCCTAATCTCAAGTGATAGCGATTTATCCTGGCAGCTTCGATCCCATTACCTTTGGGCACCTCGACATCATTAAGCGAGGTTGTCTGCTTTTTGAGCGGGTGATTGTCGCGGTGTTACGTAATCCTAACAAAAGTCCGTTGTTTACAGTGCAAGAACGCCTGGAGCAGATCCGCTTAGCTACCCAACATCTGCCAAACGTAGAAGTTGACAGTTTTGCTGGTTTAACTGTAGAGTATGCTAGATTGCGGCATGCTCAAGTGCTGCTGCGAGGTCTGAGGGTGCTTTCAGATTTTGAAATGGAACTCCAGATGGCACACACTAATAAAACCCTCTCCCAGGAAATGGAGACGGTATTTCTAGCCACTTCTAACGAGTACAGTTTTTTAAGTAGTAGCGTAGTAAAAGAGATTGCCAGGTTTGGCGGCTCCGTCGATCATCTTGTTCCCCAGCACGTTGCGCTAGATATCTACAAATGTTACGCCCAGAATCCCGGATCGAACCAGACGACGAACAATACCACCACCACCACAACGAATTACCCCAAAGTGGAGCGGGAGGTATAGATATTCAGCGAGAACTGGATCATCTGGAAGACATGATTCTCGATAGTCCCCGCATCCCCTTTACCCGACGCACCCTAGTCGATGAAGAAGAATTAATCGAGCAGCTAGATATAGTGCGGCTAAATCTGCCACCAGCAGTTCGGGAAGCTGACGCGATAGTATATCATAAAGAAGAAATCTTTCTGCAAGCCGAGCAGTATGCCCAAGAAATTATTGAGGAAGCTGAACGGCGAGCAGATGAAATAGTGGATGAATTAGGGATTATCCGGCGAGCTGAACTGGAAGCCAAGCAAATTCGGCAACAAGTCACAGAAGAGTGTGAAGCTCTCCAAGAACAAACTCTAGCCGAAATTGAAAGGCTCCGCCTCCAAGCACAACAGGAAATAGAGCAGATGCGTCAACTGGCAATAGAAGAGTGTGAGGAGATTCAACAGGGAGCAGACGACTATGCCGATAGAGTGCTGAAAAATATTGAGCAGCAACTCAGCGAGATGCTTCATGTAATCCGCAACGGGCGGCAACAATTGCAAAACGATCCCTTCTCAGTACGTCCCCAAAAGCCAGATGGCAACCCCCCTCCAGAAGCTCATCACCCAAGTCACCGAAAAAGTAAGCGGTGAATTATCCTAAGTTTTATTGACTATTACGGAAGTAAGGAAAACGATATGACATATGATTACGATTTGTTGGTAATTGGTGCTGGCTCTGGCGGATTAGCTGCCTCAAAACGGGCGGCTAGCTACGGAGCTAAAGTAGCGATCGCCGAAAACGATTTAGTCGGCGGCACCTGTGTGATTCGGGGCTGTATTCCCAAGAAATTAATGGTTTATGCCTCGAAATTCTCCCACCTGTTTGAAGATGCCGTTGGCTATGGTTGGAGTAAGGGAGAAAACCGCTTAAACTGGCAGCATCTAATTACTGCTGTCGATAAGGAAGTTCACCGTCTCAACCAGTTGCATATTGGATTACTAGAAAAAGCAGGAGTGGAACTAATTCAAAGTCGTGCGACTATATTAGACCCTCATACCGTGGAAGTGGGAGGACGTAAAGTCACTGCTGACAAAATTTTGATTGCCGTAGGAGGAGAAGCAGTCAAGCCAAATCTGCCAGGAATGGAATATGCTCTTACTTCTCGCGAAATGTTTCTCCTCAAAGAGCAACCTAAGCACATTGTAGTTGTTGGCTCTGGCTATATTGCTGTAGAATTTTCTGGGATTATGCACGGGCTTGGCTCCCAAGTTACTCTCATGCTCCGGGGCGAAACCATGTTAAGAGGGTTTGATGACGATATCCGCTCTAGCATTCAAGATGGTATGAGCAAAAGCGGTATTAAGATTATCGGCAATACCTTAATTAAAAACCTAGAACGGGTGGCAGAAGGTCTTAAGCTCACCTTTTCTGAACAAGGCAAAGAAACCAATTCTACTATAACAGCAGATGCAGTACTGGTGGCGATCGGTCGCGCTCCCAATTTAGGAAAACTTGGTTTAGAAAATACTGGTGTTGAAATTGTCTCCTGTGGTGACGATACTTTACCTGCGTTGCATGGATACACAGTCAACTGTGCGATTGGAGTTGATGATGAAAGCCGCACCTCCGTGCCGAATATTTTTGCTGTCGGGGATTGCACCAACCGGATTAATTTAACACCTGTTGCTATTGGCGAAGGGCGGGCTTTTGCTGATACTGAGTTTGGGAATAATCCTCGCAAGTTTAGTCACGAAAATGTGGCTTCAGCCATATTTTCCCAACCGGAAGCTGCCACGGTAGGAATGTCGGAAGCTGAAGCACGGCAGAAATTAGGCGACGCCGTGCAGATATATCGCAGCCGCTTCCGCCCCCTATTCCACAGTCTCACTGATGGGTCGGATAAAGTTATGATGAAATTGGTAGTTGACAAAAATACTGATCGTGTGCTAGGGGCGCACATGGTTGGTGAGTATGCGGCAGAGATAATTCAAGGGGTAGCGATCGCGGTTAATATGGGAGCAACGAAGAAAGATTTCGACGCTACAGTGGGAATTCATCCTTCTGCGGCAGAAGAATTTGTCACAATGCGTTGACCTAGCAGGAACAAATTCTACAAGCGGAGACGTCTTTATCTTAGCAAGTATCTTAAGTGTCGGCAGTTGTGGGTGTTACCACCAGTCATTGCTGCCCGGTTGCTGATTAGCTTTGCAGGATACTGCCAACTGAAAACCTTTGTGGTAAACAACTGGAATAAGGAGTCAATGCTTTATGTCTCTACGTCGTGTGTCTGCTGTAGCCATTCTGTTGCTAGCTGTGGGTGGGGCTGGGGCTGTTGCCCTAGCTGATACTAGCCCTCAATTGTTCCACCAAGGCGGTCACAAACAAGATAAACCTTTTGGTATGTTTGGCGGCAACATGGCTCAAATAAGCCAACAACTAGGGCTGACAACAGCTCAACAACAGCAGTTGCAAGCCGATCGCCAGCAGTGCCAAACCCAATCGACTCCCCTCAAACAACAATTGCAGTCAGCAGAGCAAACTTTGCGCAATGATATGACGGGTACGGCTAGTGACCAAACTATCACTACTGATTACCAAACAGTTAAAGACTTGCGCTCTCAGCTAGCAGATATCGGATTCCAATGTATGTTAAAAATGCGAGACGTGCTTACCCCAGACCAACGCCAAAAGTTTGCAAACATGATGCATCCACGGATGCAACGGCAGCCGCGTCCATTCCCACAGCCTACGTCGTCGTCCCAGCCAAACCCATATCCAACTTTGAGCCCCACTCCTTTGCCTAACCGTTAATCATTAGTTCCCCGGTTCTTTGGTACCGCCCCTCCACCCACCCC
>CASBRB010000189.1 GCA_949127975.1 Oscillatoriales cyanobacterium PMM_0019
GCTGGGAGAGGGGAGTAAGAAAATTTTACAATTCATTTAGACGCGCTATAGAGGCTGTGCGTAAGTCCCGATCAAGTTAATGGCATGAAGGCAGCAGGAGAGAGATTGAACATCTTTGCCAATTCTTGAATATGAGCAACCGTTAATTTACGATTACCGTTTAATACTTCAGAAGCAATTGATTCTGTCTTAAATACAGAAACCAAGTCTTTCTGACTTAAATTATGCTGTTCCATCATAAATTTGAGCACTTCTAATCCAGAAACAGCAGGAATAGGCTCTTGGGTTTGTTCATACTCGTATACTAAAGTCCCCAGGACATCCAAGTAGTCTTCTTCATCTTCTGTTAGCTCTCCCCGGTCTATTAAATCATCAATGATTTCCTGGGTAGCCCAAAAGTCCTCCTCTGACTTGATTGGTCTAGGAGGAAACGCTTGTAACAGTTCAATATAGGTACTAGGTTTTTTTAAACCAGGGGTCATTCTTCCACTTCCCTTTATCATATTCCGCATGTGTCAACACAGTACGAATGTAAACTTTGTGTGTTTTGAAGTTTATACGGGTAATTATATGTATGTATATATGTATTCATCGTAGCATTTTGCTCTCGTTAGCTGTCAAGTCTCAAAACTAGGACACAGAACACAGAAGCAGATATCATAGAACTTGTCTATAATAAGCATTAAATATAGTGACTTTACTCTATGCAAAGTCCCAAGCTATCATTCATTCTGTTACAGAATTAATTAAGCTAAAAGTGAAATTGTGTTTACTGATTACTGCTAGTAGAGCCAGCTCTCTGTGCTTACTTGCTGGTGTTTTGACTATGGTAGCAATGCCTGCTACCGCTGCTACTGTCGCTGCGCCGACTTCCCTAAAGCAGACTGCTGCCTTACCATCGAGCTCCACTTCCCACGGCTCAATCTCCCAACTGATATCTCAACCCGATGACAGTAGTGCCGCACAAGTCACTTCAGTTTCCCAACTATCGGATGTGCAACCGACAGACTGGGCTTTTCAGGCAGTGCAATTATTAGTGGAGCGCTATGGTTGTATTGCTGGTTATCAAGATGGCACCTTTCGGGGGAATCGGGCGCTGACGCGGTACGAATTTGCTGCTGGTTTGAATGCCTGTTTAGATCGGGTGAACAAGCTGATTGCTGCCGGAACATCTAATGTGGTGCGTCGAGAAGACTTAATTACTATACAGCGGTTGCAACAAGATTTTGCCACTGAACTTACTGCTCTCCGTGGGCGAATCGATAACCTAGAAGCAAAGACGGCACAATTGGAAGCCAATCAGTTTTCGACCACAACCAAACTGAATGGTGAGGTCATTATCGCTGCTATCGGGGCAACAGGAGGGGCTCGTAACACTACAGATCCTAGCACCATCTTGGTCGATCGGGTGCGGTTGAATCTCAACACTAGCTTTACAGGTAAGGATGTACTAATTACTGGTCTGCAAGCCTATAATCTTGGAGGCGGTGCTAGCAGTATTGGCGGAGCCTTGGGCTTAGCAGATGGCCTTGGCTTGAGTGCCAGCAATGCTCGCTTGAGCTTTGAACCGCAATTCCCTGGGCTTGATATTAAAACTCTAGGAGCTTCGGGGGGTAATTCAGTAGCTCTTTATAAGCTGGTTTATGTCTTTCCAGTGGCTAAGACTGTAACTCTATTTGCCGGACCCGCGTTAGAATCAACCGATGCCGGATTTGGTGTCACTCCCTTTTACAGTGAAGGACAAGAGGCGATTTCGAGGTTTGCGGGGGTGAATCCTGTGGCACGCATCTCAGGAGGCACTTCTGAAACTGGTGTAGCATCGGCTGCGGGCTTCATCTGGAACATTGCTAGTGGTGTGGATTTGAAAGCATTTTACGGTAGTGTCAACGCCAATCTCCCCGTAAATCAAGGCTTTCCCGGTACCCCACTTGGTGCTGGCTTATTTAACGGGAGTACCGTGGTGGAGGCACAACTAGACTTTAAGCCTACTCGAAATCTTGACCTGGCGCTTGACTATGCCAACAGTCACCACCAAATCAACATCCTTGCTACGGGGTTAGGGAATGCTGATATTGGAACTCTCTATGGGTTGCCTGCAACTCAGCAAGTTCACATCAATTCGGTAGGCGGCACGGCAACTTATCGCTTATCTCCAAAAGTTGCTTTGAGTGGATACGGTGCTGCTTTCTTCATCAACAACGATGGCGGTAAGAGTGCTTCCACCACCCTGACAACTTGGATGGCAGGCGTGCATTTCGCAGATTTGTTAAAAAAGGGTAACGCAGGTGGAATTCTGTTTGGGCAGCCAATTTATCGAGTTGAGGCGGATGGTGCTGCTTCTCTTCCCCCTAACCGGGCGACTCCTTATCATTTAGAGGCTTATTATCGCTTTCAGGTTAACGATAATATGAGTATTACCCCTGGTGCATTTGTCCTGTTCAATCCTGATGGAAACAGCAATAACAACACTACAGCAGTAGGTGTACTGCGCACCACTTTCACTTTTTAGACTAAGCATCCCATAAGGAAAGCTTAGATTTCTAAAGTTTCAGTGACAGTGCTTAAATTGTAGGTTGGGTTGAGGAACGAAACCCAACATAGATTCTGGGACTTGAGCTAGTTATTTATAGCCCACATTCCGCACGCTCGGCAGGCTGGCGCGTAGAATTAGGAGGCAGCGTTCCCAGGCAGAGCCCTTGTCCATACCCACTTTTCTAGCTTCGTTTCAATCCCGCCTCCGGTTCAAACCGGAGGCTCATACCAAATCCGGGTATAATACCCCCCTTATCCTTTGCTCGTTCCAAGCCTTGGCCTGGGAACGGACTTTTGTCGGCAGAGCCTCCAGTCATAGGTATGGAAGGTATGAAACATCCACTATTTACCAATCGAGTTGGGGTTTGTAGCAACTATGCACCAAAAGGAGAGAGCGATCGCCCCAATCCTTGAACAAGAATTAGGTATTAAAGTCATAGTTCCCTTGGATTTTGATACTGATTGCTTCGGGACATTTACGAGAGAAGTCAAACGGCTAGGAACCCAACTCGAAGCCGCAAGGCTTAAAGCCGAAAAAGCAATGGCTGACCCGTCACAATGTATGTACTGCAATCCCTAAGCTCGACTCGCTTTATTTGCCACGAGTCTCATATAGATATATACTCTTAGCAGTAAGAATGAGCTTTCTAACACTCATGCCGAATGGACAAATAGAATGACTACAAAACAACCCGAAGACTGGACGTACATAGCGCTAGATTCTCCCATAGATTTCTGGGCATATGGATTATCTTTGAGTGGCTTCAAGACTGAATTTATTGAGCAAATCTCCGCTGGTGAGTGTGAGATAGAAGGCTACCGTAGCTTTCTCATAATGAAGGAGAAGATAGACAAGCTAATTAATATATACATAAAAAAGGCAGAGCGCTATGGTAAGACTTTCTTGCGGCATGAGCCGTATATTATAGCGTTGCCTGGTGGTAATGGTGAATGGATATCGATCGGGTATTGCTTTAAATTAGATAATAATGGGGATACTGTATTAGTTATTAAAACACGGTTCTTAAAACTGATGGAAGAATGGCTAAGAGTGACAAATTCAGGATATGAGATTAGTCGCCTTATTAGTAATGTGCAGATATAGGCGGCTCTTGTAGGGTGCGTTAATGAAATGTAACGCACCTATGCTAATTTTCGGTGCGTTACGCTTACGCTAACACACCCTACTCTAGCTCTTGTAGGGTGCGTTAATGAAATGTAACGCACCTATGCTAATTTTCGGTGCGTTACGCTTACGCTAACACACCCTACTCAATGCGACTATATACTAGAGCGTGAGCCGCTCTTGTAGGGTGCGGAATGTGGGATTATTTCTAGTTTTCTCGTTCCCAGGCTCTACCTGGAAACGAGAAAATATTCTTACTTTCCCTCTCCCTCTTGGGTTGCCCCTACATATGCCCAGTGTGTGTAAATCCTGATTTAGTTGGATGAACAGAATTATTTGTAGACTCAGAGGATTCATCAGTTGCATGTCCCTTATTCTTAAGAGAAAAGTGCCGTTCCGGGTCAATGTGCTCAAAAGTTGGGGGGAGCCAAACTCGAACTACTAGCAGTACCCCCATAACTACCAAAAAGGCACAGGCGGATAAAATCTGGCTCCAGTCTGTTTCTAGCACTCCCCGCACTATAACTTCTCGCAGTACGGAGACTATAGATACTTCCACTGCTACACCTATAGATACCCTTTGCTCCTGTAAGTATATAATCAGCAGTCGGAATAACTCGACCAAAATCAACAGGAATAGGATATCTGAGGTTACAGCTTTGAAGTCAAGGGGTGGCAGGAGGGAGAAGAACATGGCTCGGAGTTGAATCACCATGACGCTGAATAGAACGATACATAGGGAAATGATGATCATGTCTTGGACGGTTTCAAGACACTGCACCAGCCGACTCTTAGTTAACCAGTTGAAAAAATGAATTGACGAGTTTTCATCGGATTGGTTCATTTAGGGCTCCTGCTTTCGAGTTATTATAGAAATGAGAATTTAATACTGACTCCCGGATTTACGGCGGTACATTGCTGTCATACCCCCAGGCTGTAGCACTTTGCCGTTGTCTATGATTGCATAAACCAGCCAGTGGTCGTTGCATTCTATCCGGTTGACGATGGTGCATTCTAGATAGGCGAGAGCTTCACTGAGGATGGCACAGCCGTTTTCAGCCCTTTGAGTTGCCAAACCCGCAAAACGGTCTTCACCTGGAGCAAAGGGTTTGACAAAGTGTCGTCGCAGATTCATGCCTTCCTGCAAAATATTCAGGACAAATCGATCGCCTGTATGCATTAGTGGTTCGATCGCTCGGTCTTTAGCCACCGCTACCGTGATACCCGGAGGATTGAAGCTGGCTTGGGAAACCCACGAGGCTAGCATGGCGCTCTCCACTTCTCCACGCCTAGCAGCTACGACACAGAGAGAACCAACAATCCGCCCTACGGCTTGTTCGGTACGGTCAATTTGAGAATCACTAATTGGTTGCCGGGGGATGCTGATTTTCTTTGCCTTTTTCAATGCCTGAGCTAAATCAGTCCCAGCTTCTTTACATTGTTGCAGGGTGATCTCAGTAGGTTTAAACTTGACCCGAATTGTGTCAAAGCCAAAGCGATAGCCTGCGTCTTTTAGCTTGGTTTCAATCTCATCAACCGCTTCCCCGCTCCAACCGTAGGAGCCAAAGACACCAGCTAACTTGCTTTTAGCTGCGGTGGAAAGGACAATGCCTAAAGCAGTTTGCACTTGAGTAGGCATATGCCCCCCTAGGGTGGGAGAGCCAACGACAAATCCATCACATTTTTCGATAGCTGCTTGAATTTCAGCAGCCGCCGTGAATTCGCAGTTAATCGATTCCACACCCACGCCTGCTTTGGTAATGCCCTTGGCGATCGCCTGTGCTAAAGTGGCTGTATTCCCGTAAGCCGAAGCATAAATCAGTGCCACAGTTATATCTCGCTCCTGCTGCTGCTGGTGGCTCCATTGCTGATAGTCGTGAGTGAGTCGGCTCTTGCTGTAGCGGACTATGGGACCATGACCGGGAGCATAGAACTTAACTGGGAACTGGGCAATTTTGTCAAGTGCTGTTGCTACCTGTCGGGACTGGGCAGCATGTAGGCAGTCATAGTAGTGTCGTCGGTCTTCATCTAAAAGTTTCCAATTGTCATCGAAAACTTGCTCTCCGCAGACATGGGTGCCAAAGAGCTTATCAGTAAACAGAATGTCAGTTTCAGGATCGTAGGTACAAAGCCCGTCTGGCCAGCGTGGGGTGGGAATGGGCATAAATCTTAGTTGATGCCCTTTGCCCAAGTCTAAGGTTTCTTCCTCCCGTGCCACTAAGATTTTTAACTCTTGTTTTGGGAAAGCCGTGCGCAGGGCGACGGCTCCAGACTTGGAGCAAACAAAGGTAACTTGTGGTGCTAACTCTAGCAGTGCTTTGAGCGTCACAGCCCGGTTGGGATTGATATGACTCAAAATCGTGTAATCCAAATGCTGTAGGTTAACACACTGCTGCAATTCTCTTAAATAAATCTCTGTAAATGATTCTCCCGGCGGATCGAAAACTGCTGTTTTGTCTGCCTGAATCAGATAGGAATTGGCAGTTGTGCCTCGTTGTAGAGAATATTCGACTTCAAACTTGAGTCGGTCCCAGGTACGCGATCGCAGCACGGTGGTATCAGTACCGATGGAAGCGACCTGGACATCGCGGGGTTTAGGCTGTGTCATGGTGGGAGTTAGTAGTAGTTGCCAACTTTGCGGTGGTGAACTGCCGTGAGGGCATCGGGTTTAGAGACGCGACCTACTTTGACAGTGCTGTAAATAAGCCAGTGATCGCCACATTCAGTGCGACTGCTTACTTCGCACTCCATATATGCCAAGGCATCTGCCAGAATTGGGCAGCCGTTAGTGGCTGGGTAAGTCCTGATTCCCTGAAATCGATCGGCACCGGGAGGGAAGCGCTGGATGAAATGCTTCATTAATGCCTGGTAGTTGCCTTCTTCCAGAACGTGGAGAACGAAGCTAGAGCCTGCATGGAGTAGGGACTCGATCGCTCGATCGCGAGCCACTGCCACTGTCACGCCCAACGGTTTGAAGCTGGCTTGGGATACCCAAGAAGCCACCATAGCGCTGCTGATATTACCCTGTTGAGCGGTGATAATATACAGCCCACTGCTTAGTCGTCCTAGGGCTTTTTCTAAGTCCTTATCCAGGGCTTTGATTTGCTTAACGCTGCGTTCGCGGGATAACCACTGCCCCAAGTCGATTCCGGCTTCTTCACACAACTTGTATACGGCTTCTTTTGGTATCTCTTTAACCAAGATGGGGGGAAAGGCAGGGTTCAGACCTAAGTCTCGGAACTTACCCATTAGGGGATAAACGGATTCACTGTCCCCACCCCCAGACTCAAACACACCAAAAGCCTGCTTAGCTTTGGCAGCCGCCAGGATCGTACTGAGCGCTGTCTGAGCTGTAGCGGCATCTGGTCCTGTCATCGGTGGGGTGCCAACGACCAATCCAGAGGCTATGCTGACCAAATCTTTTACTTCTTGGGGATCGGCTGACTTTAAATCCATCATCTCCACAGCAATACCTGTTTTAGTAATGCCGTGAGCTATAGCCTGGGAGAGAGGGTCACTAAACCCATAATCAGAGACATAAAAAACGGCAACCGTTGTTTCTGCCTTGGCTTGCTCCTGGCTCCACTGCCGATAGTTGTCTACCAGTTCTGTAACGTTGTGGTGTAGTAAAGGACCATGACCTGTGGCGATGGTAGTAATTTCTGGCAACTCATTCATCCGCTTGAGGGCAGATAGCACCGATCGGGCATTTGGTCCCATCAGGCAGTCGTAGTAATACCGGAAATCTTCTGCAATCAGGTCTAGATCTTCATCAAAGGTGTGGTCATCACAGTAGTGCATCCCAAATGCATCGCAGGTGTATAAAATCTGCGTTTTGGCATCATAGGTAAATATCGTGTCTGGCCAGTGCAGATTGGGCGCGATGACAAATTCTAGGACATGCCCGTTACCCAAATCTAGGCGATCGCCATTTTTCACCATCCGTTGTTTAAACGGCTGATGCACCCAATTTTCAAGAAACTGGATAGCAACTTTTGAGCCAATAACAGTGACATCGGGAGCTAGTGCCAGTACATCTTTAACCAATCCACTGTGGTCAGGTTCAGTATGGCTAATAATCAGGTAATCCAACTGAGCCGGGTCAATGAGACCTAGCAGCATATCTAGGTACAATTGGCGAAATTTTTCATGGGAAGTATCGATTAAGGCTGTTTGTTCGCCCTGAATCAGAAATGAGTTGTAGGTCGTGCCATTTTGTAGTCCAAACTCAATGTCGAAGCGATCGCGGTCCCAATCCAGCGATCGGATTGCCCTTGTCTCAGACCCAATTTCGACAGTCTGCATCGTCAACCTGCGTTTACCTACTTCAGCAATTGCTACCATCATCAGCCTCCTTGTAACTTATTGACAACTGCGTTTGTACCTAATACCAAAATCCCACTACCCCATCAGAATCACTGTGTCAATGACATGAATGACACCGTTACTAGCTTCAATATCTGGTGCTATGACCGTTGCATTCTTGACTTCAAAACCATTAGACATATTGATCTTTATTTCTGAACCTTCAACAGAGGTCAGTGAATTGCACTTAGCAAGATCGGTCGTCATTAACTTTCCAGGAACGACATGATACGTTAGTATTCTCGTTAGCTGGGGAATGTTTTGCACCAAGGTTTGTATAGTTCCTGGGGGCAATTTAGCAAAGGCATCGTCATTGGGTGCAAAAACAGTAAAGGGACCTGGACTTTTGAGCGTGTCCACCAAGCCAGCAGCCTGGACAGCCGCCACTAGGGTTTGGAAAGAACCCGCACCAACCGCAATATCAACAATGTCTGCCATATGTTTCACCTCATCACTGACTGGCTGATTAACTTGATAGTACTTCCAAAAATCCATAGTGAAAACTTTTATATTTAATAAATACCATAGAATTAATCTATAGTTATCGTTCTTCTAAATTGTAGGTTGGGTTGAGGAACGAAACCCAACATGGGACAAAGTTTGTAGTAAGGGCTTTAGCCCTGGATGGGACAAGGTTTGTAGTAAGGGCTTTAGCCCTGGATGGGACAAAGTTTGTAGTAAGGGCTTTAGCCCTGGATGGGGACAAGGTTTGTAGTAAGGGCTTTAGCCCTGCATTGGGAGCATTGACTAAAGTCCAATGTTGGGTTTCGTTCCTCAACCCAACCTACAACTACAACACGATCGCTTAATGCCTGGGATGCTGCGATCGGTCTAAATTATACTCGGATCAGTAGGGGCAGCATTTGAAAAGTCCGATCGTCCGAATCTTAATATAGCGTTGTGGTTCTTAGTCGGGACTTTAGTCCCAAGGGGAGCAACTTTTAACCTTAACAGGACTTACGTACACTGGGCACACTAGGCACACAGGGGGATTGCCCCTACGAACCATAATATAGCTTAACAGGGAACAATTAACCGCCAAAAGGAGAGAATGCTATCAGTTTTGCTCAAAAGCACTGCCGTTGTAACTTTGGCGACACTTGCTGTTTGGAAACCTCCTATAGCACAAGCCAGCCCTATTCCCCAAAATCCTATCCAGGCGGAGCAAGATGTGGGGCTCGAGGAAGTCACCCTCAAGGAGACAATAGTTAAAGATGTCCAGATCTATTTTGTCAATAAAGACGGTAAGCTGATTCGTGGTCATACCCATAAAGATTTTATCCTCAGTAAGTTACAACTCAAACTAGGACAGGTATTTAGTGAGGAGATACTTGAAGCAGACTTGCGGCGGCTGAGGCGATTAGATGCTTTTGAGAAAGTCAATGTTTCTGTGAAACAAGATGCGACTGGCGTTGATATTATCTATGAAGTCCAGGAGCGTCACTTTCCTGCCCTGAGCTTCGGTGGGGGAAATAGCGGCGACGTTGGTATCTACGGTAGGGTGGGCTATGAAGATGGAAATATAGGCGGTATTAACCAGCAGCTAGATACCAATATCCAAGTAAGCGGTAAGGATGTCCAGTTTGATAGTAAGTTTACTAGCCCATATCGTACTAATATCCCTTTTGGTTACAGGATTAGTGCTTTTCGCAGTCGTGATTTTTCCCCAACTTTCAATAAAAATATTAATCTGCCTAATGGCGATGGTATCCGGGAGGGGCGCTTTGGCGGTGGTGTGGCTTTGCTACGATCGCTTAATACTTGGGATGCTGCGATCGGTTTAAATTATACTCGGATCAGTATCCGCGATCGCAATTGGAAAGTTTCACCTGTAGATCAATTTGGCCATCCACTATCCCTGAGCGGCACTGGCATAGATGATTTATACACGGTGTCTCTAGCTGTAACTAGAGATATGCGAAATAATCGCTCTTATCCATCTCAGGGTTCAATCCTTACCCTCAGCACTGAACAATCATTTCCCATTGGACTGGGCAAGGTTTTGATGAACCGACTACGAGCTAACTACATTCAGTATGTACCCGTCACTTGGATAGGCGCTCGTCAACAAACAAAGAATCCAGAATTAGCAGAAATGTTGGCTTTTAACTTGCAGGCTGGTACAATATTTGGTAATTTTTCACCCGCTGAGGCGTTTAATCTCGGCGGCTCTAATTCTGTGCGAGGATACGATCAGGATTCATTAATTAGTGGTCGTAGTTTTGCTTTGGCTTCTGTTGAATATCGCTTCCCGATTCTTAGTGCATTGGGTGGAGTTATCTTTGCTGATTTAGCTTCAGACTTGGGTTCTGCTAACTCGGTGCTGGGATCTCCAGGGGTGGTACGCGCTAAACCAGGAAGTGGTTATGGTTATGGGCTGGGATTGCGAGTGAAGTCACCAGTGGGGCTAATTCGCGCTGACTTTGGAATTAACGATCGCGGACAAAGTCTATTACAAATAACCACCGGGCAGCGATTTTAAGTTTTCTATCTGGTAAAATAGTAGGCTATGGGAGGCTGACGCAATGAGCAGTGCTAAGGAATTATTCACGATCGGTCACTCTAATCACAGTATAGAAGCTTTTATTGCTTTGCTCCAGCGACATGGGATCTCTGCTGTAGCTGATGTGCGATCGCCTCCTTACCTAAAAAAGTCCGGGATCTCTGGAAAGCCCCCGTATTTTAATCGGGGGATGAAAGACGACACGCCGCAATTTATTGCGACGTCTAATTCTCTTCCCTTAGGAAGAGAACATTTTCTGGAGAGTCTGACATTGTTATATATAACAGGCAAGGTAATGAACAATTATAAAAACCTAGTCGCCTAACGGCAAACGCTGAACCTTGATAGTTGAAGATATAGGGTTCTATTCCGTTATTCTAGTTCCTACCCAGGAATAGGTAAAATTTTCATGGGAGCTAGACGACCAGCATTTAGTTCAAACAAAATTTGATTTGGTAAAGAATCAACTACTTTGGGGCGCAGAGAAAGTAACGCGCAAGCGTGAGAACCACCTCGCAGGTTTTGTACCGCAAGGGACTTAATTTAAGTGGACTCATTGAACTGAGAATCCCCCGATTTAAAATCGGGGGAGCGTCAAAGCCGCTACTTACCCCATTTTAACAAAGCCGAACTAGCAGCAGCTTTGCAGAAAGCTGGAATTGAGTATCGGTTTTTGGGGGAGGAACTGGGAGCTAGACCTAGCGCCAACTAAAGATATATTGGCTCTCCCGTACAAGCGTGTGATAAATTTTACTAATCAATTGGCTGAAAGCTTGAGCAGAGGGAAACCTAAGGTTTGAAAACCTTAATGTTGGGTAAAGTACCTCAACCCAACCTACAATCCTTACCCTCAAAGGTGTCCCGGTTATATATAACATTTTATTATCACACTAAGTACGAGAGAGCCAAAAATGATTGTTTCGGCGCTCTCTAACTAAGGATTTATAGGCTGAAACCTACTTATTTGGTTCTACTGGACCGATGCTCTAGCAGCGTAAGAGTAAATTATACCATATTTTTGGTCGGATAAAAAGCACGGTCATAGAACGTGCAAAGTATAAATGCTGGATATCAGTTTGGACGCCTGTTGAAACAGGCTGGTCGTCTTTGGGAAATTTTGGGTACAATATATAAAGATTCGGGAGCATCCAACCTTTCTCAAAATGCCTGACGGCTAAATTCGCGGCTATACGAACTAAGGCTGCCTCACCCATAGGTGAATGCGTTGCATGGCGATAGTGGAGCGTGGCGTCAGCCATAGGCTAAGCATTGCCAGGACTTACGCACACTGGCATATATAGGGCAACCACAGGGGGATTGCCCCTACGAACCCGCTATTTATAGTGGCAGTGCGTCAGTCCTGATTGCGTTAGACTGGTATTGTCCCATGTAGCTCCACCCTTCTAGGGTGGGGGTATATTTGTACGCAGCGGGATGCTCCCAGAGATTCTCTAGAAGAAAAAGGAAAATAAATGTTTCAGAAGATGAATTTACAAACCAAATTGCTCAGCTCATTTGGGCTGATGGGTGGGCTTGTATTAGTCGTTGGGCTAGTAGGGTTGAACTACACTTCCCGATTGAGTTCTCATGTAACTGCAATAGGTAGTAATAACCTACCATCTGTCGAAGGCTTATGGAAAATCAATGAGGGACAGACTCAAATTGAGTCATCGGAACGAGCGCTGCTCAATACCAACCTGAGTTCATCTGAAAGGCAATCTGAAATTAAACGCATGAATCAGGCTTGGGAGCAGATTAACGATGGTTTTAAAGAATACCAAGCAACTCCGCGCGAACCAGAAGAAGACAAGCTATACAAACAAATGCTTGTGGATTGGGACAAGTGGAAGCAAGCTCATGATGAATTATTGCGAATTAATCAAGACTTTGAGAGAAATGGGATTCTCGACCCCTTGGAGGCAGAACTAAGGCTGAACCTTCAGGGGAAGAGTAATTCCCCAGAAATGGTAGCAGTAAAGACGGCGGAAAGCATTTTTAGAAAACTCCAAGATCAAGCCAGGGCTACTCGTGCCCCGTTTGAGACGGCAACAGCATCGATACTAAAAGTTGCCGATAATAATCACCAACAGGCAATCGATGAAACGAAGGCAGGAAGCGAGGATATAAAGGAATCTTCGTTCTGGATGGTTCTTTCCATGCTCGGTGGCACAAGCGTTGCTATTGTTTTTGGTATTGTCCTGACTAATGCGATCGCCAAACCTATGGGAGCAAAGATTGCTGGAGTTGTAGGAGTAGCAGAAAAAATTTCTACTGGCGATCTCACTACCTCTATTCAACCTACCGAGGATCTTGATGAGGTTGGGAAATTACAAAATGCTTTTCATTACATGTCTAACAACCTGAATTCTCTCATCCGTCAGGTGCAGCAGTCTGTGGTTCAAATTACCACCTCCGCTACCCAAATTGCTGCTTCCGGCAAGGAATTAGAAGCGTCAGTTGCAGAACAGGTAGCCTCGACAAATGAAGTGGCTGCCACAGCCAAGGAGATTTCTGCCACCTCGGCATATTTGGCAAAGACGATGGATGAAGTTGAGCATGCGGCGCAAAAAAGTGCTCAGGCGGCTGGTGACGGGAAAAAAGACCTTCACCAGATGGAAACAACTATGCGAACATTAGCAGATGCTACTGGTACAATATCTACAAAATTAGGGATGATTACTGATAAAGCTAATAACATTAATACCATAATCATCACCATCACTAAAGTAGCCGATCAAACTAATTTACTTTCGCTGAATGCGGCTATAGAAGCAGAAAAAGCCGGAGAGTATGGCAAAGGTTTTGCTGTAGTAGCTAGAGAAATCCGCCGCCTCGCCGATCAAACTGCAGTTGCCACCCTAGACATCGAAAAAATGGTCAAAGAAATGCAAGGGGCTGTTTCCACAGGGGTGACGGAAATGGATAAGTTTACCAAACAAGTAGAACTGGGTGTGCAAGATGTCCAGAATATCAGCACTAAACTAGAGTTGATTATCGAACAGGTGCAAGCCCTTACCCCCCGCATTGATCAGGTAAGTCAAGGGATGCAAGCACAATCAGAAGGGGCAGTGCAAATCAGTGAAGCGATGGGGCAATTGAGTGAAGCTGTCTCACAAACTGCTGCCTCTTTGCGTGAAATTAACGGTGCTATTGGGCAATTAAACGGGGCTTCACACAGTTTACGCCAGGAAATTTCTCACTTTAAAGTTGCTGATAGTTCCTCCACTCAACCCAGCTTTGCCTAACCCTTTGGGTATAACTGGAGATAAGGATGCGACATTTACAGTACTGTAGCACACTGGCATATATAGGGGCAACCACAGGGGGTTTGCCCCTACGAATCCGCTATATATAGAGGCAGTGCGTAAGTCCTGATTTAGTTGGATATTGGCTGCTGAGGCAGCATTGATAGCCTCTGCCTGTTAGTTGCTAACGCTTGTATACTAAGAAACCAGCGATCGCATCCAGTAGCACTTCTCGTTCGTCACCTGCAATAGCATGACCACTATTTTCAAATATTCTTAAATCAGCATTAGGAATTGCCCTGGCAATTTCCTCAGAAAGTTCCGGGGCACAAATCCAGTCATGTCGTCCGGCAATGACTAAGGTGGGTGCGGTAATATTATGTAACCGATCGAGAATATTGTAGGAACGTAAAAAACCACCAAAAGCTTCATTAATCGCATCGGGAGAGACAATTGCTCTTTTCCAGGCTTTCTCTCTTAACTGCGGATCGTAGTTGAGGGCATACATAGACCCCATCACCTGAAAATATTCGCGTAGTTGTTCTTCATTCTCAAAGTTGCCATCCCACAATCGCTGAGCGATCGCCTTTTGTTCTTCAGTACCTTTCTCTGCTAAAACTGCTTGTGCCTTCTGTAAAAAGCGGGAATCTGGAGCAGTAGCAATGACAATTAGATGAGAAACATTCTTCTGATAACGAACTGCGTAAGATAGGGCAACCATACCGCCATAAGAAGAGCCAATTACCACTATTTTTTCTAACCCAAGATACTGGCGTAGAGCTTCCATATCCTCTACATTGTTTTCTAGGGTATAAGTAGATCTCGGTCCACGAGCCGATCGCCCCTGCCCGCGATGGTCAAATTGACACTCCCCGCACTAAAGTGACGGGGATTCTTGGTTCCCGGAGGGAACTTGCCCAGACAGGATTTCTCCTACCTGAGTAGAGGTTCCCTCTCCCCAAGCGTTCAGGTCTTCGACCC
>CASBRB010000190.1 GCA_949127975.1 Oscillatoriales cyanobacterium PMM_0019
AGGTATATCTGAACGGCTATGATATTCCTCTCTATGATTTAAGTGATGTAACTCCAGAGCGTTACATACCAGATACCATGCATTTATCTAATGAAGGAGCTACTTTTTTTACAGAAATACTATTTAACCGAGTAATTAAGGATCGCGAAGCAGAGATGTTAAAAACCTATAGATGATCATTTTAGACTTTCTTCATCCAGATTTTTGTACCTCAGTATACCATTCTTCAACTCCGGGGAGAACCCAAATATTTTTCATACAACTGAATTCTTTCGCGGGCTATGCGACTCCAACTAAAGGTTTGAGCCTTCTCATAGGCATTGTGACGTAATCGCTCTAATAAATCCCTGTCAGTTATCAACCGCTCCAAAGCCTGCTCAATGGCTAGAGAATCTCGTGGCGGAATCACCAAGGCATCATCACCATCTCGAACAATAGCCAGCGGTCCTGGTGTAGCAGTCGTGACTGGAGCCAATCCACAAGCCATTGCTTCAATTAGGACTTTACCAAATCCATCAGCCAGGGTTGGAAATAGCTTGATGTTATGCCCTTTCAGCAGCGTGGGTAGTTCAGCATGGTCAAAATGTGGTACAATCGTAATTTGATCGCGCAAACTAGGTTCGTAGTCAGCTAGCACTTCCTCTACTGGACAGTTAGTCCCTAAAAACGTCATCCTTACCTGTGGATAACGAGTCATAATTGAGTTGAGTGCTGGCGCAGCATACTGGACTCCTTTACGGGAAATATAGCTGCCTACTTGAGCAATGCCTATCGGCGTCTCTTGAGTTTTTGGTGTGTCTGCAAGAGGTAAGTTAAGAAAAGCTGCTGGGATGCCGTTAGCTACAACTCTTGCCCGTGTTGACTCGACACCAAGTTGCTTGACAGCGTAATCCAGGTCGTACTGGTTAAGAAACAGGGTAAGATCGGCTTGACGTAGAGAAGTAGCAACTTCCCATAGACGAAAGCCGCCCCAGTAAAGATGATATTTCCAGGACAGGTGTAGATTACCTCGACGCGCTTCTTCTAGGAATTCCTGGTGAAGAGTAGCCATTGGACACCTATAATAATTTCATGGACAAGATAACTGATATGGCGGACTGTTAATTTCAACTGTACGCGATCGCATCTGGAAAGATTTTTCTTCGTTGTAGATGATCATCTAGAGCGATCGCGTAACCAACAAGGAATCTCAGACCAACGACAGCAAGCTTATCAAAAATTGCTTAAAACGAATCAAATACAAAAGTTGAATGCTGCGATCGCCCAAGCTTTTCAAATCCTATAAATTTATAATTTCAAGTGACGGTGAAATATCAAAACGGATAATTTTTGTGCGGTCCGGCACAATTCGGGGTGAGAGGAAAAGGACGTATGTTAGGCTGCCTCTACATATAGCCTTTGGTAGGGCAACCACAGGGGGTTTGCCCCTATCATGTTGGGTTTTGTTCCTCAACCCAACCTACAACGCCCCCAGAATCCCCACCGTCCATCTTTGATTTAGGTGGGGTTCTTCAAGTCATTCCCCTGCGGAATGTATTAGGGCACCTAACTCGGAGATGGTCCGATCGGGATTTGCCACAATATTTTCTAGCAGAGTCTCAAAATGCTCAGCCATCCGCTCCATCGTGCTGGCATCAAACAACTCTGTGCTATATTGCCACAGACCAACCAAACCTTCCGGTTTTTCCTGCATTTCTAGGGATAAATCACGACCAGTACCACCGTTATATACTTCCATCCAGCTAATAGTCCACCTGGAGTCTAAGACTGGCATATGGGAATCGAAGATAAACCCCGCCTGGAAGGTGCGATCCTCACCCGCAAACAGTTTTGGCTGCACTTCTGACATTAGTTTCTGGAAAGGCAAGTCAAGGTGGCTATATGCTCCTAAACTAACCTCTTGCACCCGTTTGAGTAGTTGCCGGAAACTGGGGTTGCCCTCTAGTTTAGTGCGCAGCACCAAAATATTGACAAAACATCCCAATAGCCCATGAAACTCTTGCCGATTGGTACCTGCGGTATAAGTAATTACAGGAATATCTTCCTGCTGATTGTAGCTGTAGAGCAAGGTTTGATATGCCGCCAGCAATGTCATAAATAGGGTGACACCTTCTCGCTGCGATAGGGATTTCAGTCTCTCAGCTAGACTCCTGGAAATCTCTAGATATTGCCTTGCAGTTTGGAAAGTTCTGGTAGTCTCGCGCTCTTTATCATAGGGCAACTCGATCGGCGACAACCCAGCCAGTTGCTGCTTCCAGTAGTCTATATTTGGCTTGAGTACCTCTCCCTGTAGCCATTTCTTCTCCCAGGCGGCATAGTCCACATACTGAATTTCCATCTCTGGAAGTGGCGATCGATTGCCTGTACTAAAGGCTTCGTAGAGAGCTACCAGTTCTTGGAACAGCACATAATGTATAGAAAACCCGTCGCAAATCAGGTGATGCAGAGTTATTAATAACCTGCTATCTTCCGCGCCCAGTTGGATCAGTATAGCTCGCAACAGTGGACCAGTGCTGAGGTTAAAAGGCTGCTGACCGTTCTTTGTCGCTACCCGTAAGGCTTCCGCATCCCGATCGGTATCGGGCCATTCTTGCAGGTTGACTACCTCCAATTTTAAGGGAAGTTCTGGGTGGATCGTCTGAACGGGATGCCCATCTACGTTATGAAAGGTAGTTCGGGCGCTTTCGTGACGCCTGACGATCTCGTTGAGGCTCTGCTCCAGTGCTTGCACATTCAGCGCTCCCTTGAAGCGAAGCATCATGGGAACGTTAAGGAAGGCATTATCCGGATCGAGTTGAGCGCGGGACCATATCAGTTGCTGAGGGAATGATATCGGTAAGTCTCCAGAGCGTGAAATCCGTTGGAGGGGTGGCAGTTGCAAACCTTGCGATTCTAGACGTATCTTGTCAATAGTCTGAGTTAGTTCAGCTACCGTAGGAGACTCAAATAGGCTACGCAGGGGCAATTCCACCTTAAATTTGTCACGCACCCGACTAATAATCTGGGTAGCTAGCAAGGAATGTCCCCCCAACTTGAAGAAGTTGTCGCGGATGCCAACCTGCTCTATACCTATAACATCAGCCCAGATTTCTGCTAGCACCTGTTCCCAAGGAGTGCGTGGTGCTACATATTCTTCTTCTAGATCGGGTCTGGTGTGGGCAGGTGCTGGTAGGGCTTTGCGGTCTACTTTCCCGTTGGGTGTCAGGGGTAGAGCTTCTAACATGACGATCGCAGAAGGCACCATGTAGTCGGGTAGCTGTTTCTCTAGGAAGGTGCGGATTTGTTCTACTACCTGACGGGTGAACTTCTCCTGTAACGGCTTACTGGTGTAGTAGCTCCAAGGCTTTATCTGCTGGGTTTCGTCAACTTCAGCCCACACTTGGAATAACTGAGCCTCTGTTGAGCGACGCTGTAATACTACATCGTAGTGGCCATTGGCGCTTGGTCGATACCAACTAAGCTCGATTTCATAAGGTAAGTCGTTGCTCAAAGTCCACAATTGTTGTGGATCTACCGCACCGTTTTGGAGTTCCTGTGATAAGATAGATTGCCATTCGCCCACTGTTTCAGGTCCATCGGCACTATCCAACCATTCGATAGTTTTGAATTCTGCTAAAACACGAGCATTCGGCACATCTCTGAGTCCCAGCATTTCTGGCTTGGTGTCTGCTAGTAGCCGTCGCACTTCGGACAGAGTTAGTTTTTGTTCCTGCCAGTCTAGCCACTGAATATCCTTAGTAGGTGGAGCCTCGGTTCCTACGTGGATAATCACATCGTAGCGGAATCGGGTTAGTTCATTATGATAGCTACCCGGTCTGGGCTGAATTTGGACATGGGTGATTCTGGGGAAATGCTGCTTGATGGCTGTGAAGAAGTCTGGAGCGATTACCAGTTCTTCCTCTTGTGCCATGCGCTGCTGCACGCGCTGCCGTAACTGCGATCGAGTGAATGAGTCAGGAGCCTGATATAATGATACTGAGACTTGGTAAGCTTCCAAAAGCGGTAAGCTACGCACATCCCCGATGAACATTCGCCCCCCATCGCTAAGTGAGTTTACGGCACCTTCGAGAACGCGCATCAGATAGTCGATGCTGGGGAAGTGCTGGGCAACCCCGTTGAGAATTACCGTGTCGTAGCTTCCTGGTGCGATGCCTTCAAAGTTATCTGCTGTTCTGTGGGCGAGTTTTATTTGGGGCAAATGCCGATCCGGACTTTGCAACTGCTTTTCGAGATATAGCACCACCTCTTTCGAGAAGTCTGTGCCAAAATATTCGTTACACTGGGGTGCGATCGGGAACATCAGCATACCCGTACCACAGCCGAGTTCGAGGACTCGTTTTGGTTTCAAAGACATAATGCGCTCTAGCACATTACCTACCCACTGGCGCATCTCCTCTTCTGGGATGGGCTTGCCTGTGTAGCTACTATTCCAGCCGATATGATTGAACGCCACGTCCTCAGAATCTGCCTTCTGAGTATAGGTATCCTCGTAGATTATTTGCCATTGCTGGACGAGTTCATCATCCGTATTTGCTCCTTGCTCTTGGGAAACTTCATATTGTGGGTTTTTTACCACATAAGCCACTAAGCGCTTGTCGCCGGGAACGTCTTCTCTGGCTAAAACCACGCCCTGCCGCACGGCTGGTTGCTGCCAAAGCACTGACTCAATTTCACCGAGTTCGACGCGGTAGCCGCGAATCTTCACTTGGTTGTCGATGCGTCCAATATATTCGATGTTGCCGTCAGGCAGGTAGCGAGCCAAGTCCCCAGTTTTGTACAGGCGCGATTCTGGTTTTTCTGGCTCGAAGGGGTTGGGGATGAATCGCTCAGTTGTCAAGTCTTCACGGTTGAGGTAGCCCCGTGCCAGCCCTGCACCTCCGGTGTAAAGTTCGCCGTCAACTCCGACGGGAACCTGTTTTAGGTTTTCGTCGAGCAGATAAACCGTAGTTTGAGAAAGCGGGGTGCCAATAGGGACGGTATTTCCTATCTGACTAGGAGCTGTTGCATTAAAGCTGCAAGTATATGTGGTATTTTCAGTCGGACCATAGCCATTGATTACCCGAGACCCTTTTATTTCTTGCAGAACTTTTCTGGCATGAGGGGCAGATAAAGCTTCACCCGCTGGTAAAAATTGCCGGACATTTTTGAGGTCTTCTAGACGTTCGTCCACCATCAGGTGAAACAAACTTGTTGATATCGATAGGGTAGTAATCTGGTTTTTTTGAATAATATGTCCCAACTCGTGCAAGGATGGCTTATGAGGTGGCATAACCACCAGACGCCCACCGTTGAGAAGGCTTCCCCAAATTTCAAATGTGGCTAGGTCGAAGGAGATGGAAGTTATTTGGAGGATGACTTCTTCGGGACTTAAATCGATATAGTTGGGTTCTTTTACTAACCGCACTACTCCGCGATTTTCGATGCATACTCCTTTAGGTCTACCTGTAGAACCTGAAGTGTACATCACGTAGATTAAGTTATTTGGGGTTACTTGAGTTTTGGGGGTTTCTGGGCTGTGTTGGGCAATTTCCGACCAATTACTGTCTAGGCAAATTAAACGTGCTTGGTGTTCGGGCAGGGATGGGATTAAACGATCTTGAGATAGCAGCACTGGCACTTTGGAGTCTTCTACCATGTATGCTAAGCGTGCTTTAGGATAGGTTGGATCTAGGGGAACATAGGCACCACCTGCTTTTATTATGCCCAACAGCCCGATTACCATCTCTAGCGATCGCTCTACGCAAATACCAACCAGCACCTCTGGCCCTACACCTAGAGTTATCAGGTAATGCGCTACCTGGTTAGCTTTGGTGTTCAGTTCTCGGTAGGTCAGTTGTTCTCCTTCAAATACCACTGCTACCTTATCCGGCGTCTGTTCTACTTGAGCCTCAAATAGCTGGGGTACAGACGCATTTTGGTAATTTCCGATCATGTTATTCTCGCTTCAGTTGGATTTTAAAATAAATGTGTCATTAGTCCTTTGTCAAATGACTAATGACTAATGACCAATGACTAACGCAGATTAGTAATCTTTTGCTTGTCCTAACAAGTGAGCTGTTATTGCATCTGGATCTTCAGGCTTTATTGTCTTCAGTTGGCGATCGTAGAAGCAAAATATCAGGTTAATCCGATCGCAATCTCCCAGGTTCTCACCACCATGAATAGTGCGATTGTTGATTTCGTAAGCCTGTCCTACTTCTAAGTGATAAGTCTCATCGTCTAGGAAAAACTTCACATCCGGATTCGTCTGGATGGGAATGTGTATTTTGTGGGGATATGCAGACGATGGGGGGCGGTCTCTATGCAGACCAATCTTACCACCACGATTGAGTTTTGCTAGCATAGTTTTGCCAAAGCTACTCTCTGAGTATCCGTATTGTGCCGTAACCGCTTTCATAATTGGCTCTAACTTGTCCTTCCAGTCATCCCAAACCGGATACTCAATTATGGTAGGGAAAACCTCGTTGTAATCGTCAATAAACTTGAAGATAATGTGATTGGTTGTCGTAAATTCCCCGAAGGTATTGGGTTTAATCCGATCGTACATATCCCAGTACTCGTCGCTCAAATTCAGAATCTCATCCTTAATAGACGAAATATCTACTGGACCGAGTTCTTTGTATCTCCGAGTTTTATTGGGATTTTCTACAATTACCTGATTCATCTGACTATTTTCTCTCCTTGTTTGATTCAATCAATTAACCTGCGTTATTTTTGATTTTGGTTAAAGCGATCGTCAAGGCATTATCTAAGTTTTTAGGCCATCTCTAGTTATATCTCAAATTTTGAGCTACCCATTTCCTTGGATAAGCCTAAACGTTATCCTTTTAACTGCCAACCGCCTGCCATTTTCTTACCCGCACCCCTTTTATTATAACACTCAAGGTAATTTTGTCAATACTTGAGCTATTTTTCAGCGTGTAGAAAAGCTTTTTCGTTATGCTTTAGGTACAAATTCGTACACAAAGAAGCTTTGGAGTTCCAACGGATTATTAGGTGCCATCGACTTTTTGGAGCGTTGTTCAAAGCCATGAAGTTCTAGCTCCCGTTCCACAATCAGCGGTGACAGCTTGTGTTCTTTCTCACTGTCGGTTATGAGATCCTCCTGAGCCCCACGGAGTTCATCAACAGCTACATGCAGATTATCTTGCTCCATTGCATAGTCTATTACATATCTGTACCATTTCCAAAGTGCGTGCTTGCGTAAATACTCGATTTCCTGTGCCATCTGGGAAATTTCTCCAGCTTTCTCATAGGCTTCTATCTCTTGGGCATTCGTCATTACATATCCTCCCGCCAGGTAAATACTATCTGCATTCCGAATTCGCTCTGCATACTTACCCGTGCAATATTCAGGACAAAACTCGTCAGACAAAATAAAAATTCCTTCAGGGCGAAGTAGGCGCTTAACCTGATCGAGATAATTCCTAGATACATGGTGGTGAATACCCATACTGATGATGATATCTGCAGGTTCCTGCCACTCTCTAAGTTTACCTGTATATGCTGTGACGGTAGTATCAGCTAAACGATTCTGCATCATTCCCAGTAGCTCGCCATAGTTTTCATGGGCTACCATTTGTATTTCTGGCATAGCTTCTATCAGCTTAGCGGCAAATACAGCAGTTCTACAGTGGACTTGAAAGACGCGAATAGGCCGATCGACTTGCTGGGCGTAACGCTTTATTGTTTCAAGTATGGCAGCATCTGTTTCAGGAACTTGAGGATGACCCAAGCGCATTTGTGCCGACAGATCTATATCAGCCTCATCGACTTTGTTTTGGAGTTTAGTTGTCGTTGTAAAAATCGGCATATCATTGTCTCCTGCTGTTGTTTTTACAGATAAGATATTCCCCTATTTAAATAGGAGAGCGCCATACCTATTCTAGGTGAGGAATCTCTACCACAAGGTTAATTCCTCATCAGCTAGCTAGTTTGTATAATATTATAGCTACTGGACTCTGGTTTGTCAAACTATATGCTAATCCGGTAGGCTACCAGCGTAATTTCTTCTCGTTCCCAGGCTCTGCCTGGGAACGAGGCTTTGAGGCTCTGCCTCAAGGGAGCCCCAGGGAGGGGCAACCACAGGGGGATTGCCCCTACACCGAGGCGGGCTTGCGCGTGGAAATTGGAGGCAGAGCCTCTCAAACAGCGTTCCCAGACTGAGCTTGGGAACGAGAAATGGGATTTGGCGTTTCAATCCTCAATTCCCAGTGAAGAGAATTGTAGCCTAAGCCTTCAAACCATTCTAAGGTAGCAGCTTCGACATCAGACTCGGTAATCATTTTATTAAAGTCTTTTTAAAAGTTGGTATAGGTGTACCCTTTACAACTGAGTAAAGTACGTCTGGATCTAAATCTGCGCCATTCTCCCAATAAATAGTTCCCCAGTCGGGATTAACTTTTACTTGTTTAAAGTAATCTTCATTTTGTAAAGGAGCGAAGACTCCAGTAAACTCAATTAATTGATTAATATCAACAATACCATTTACGCCATCTTCAAATTCTAGGTAAAGTTTATACCCATCTTTTGGTTGAACTTCTATAATGTCTTTAAGCATAGTTTACTCCAAAGGTGCAATTGAATCTAAAGGTATATTCAGTCTAGCTTTTTGCCAATTTTCTGAAAGCTCTGGTTTATGAATTGCTGCCCACTCTATAACTAAACCCAATATTCGTGGCGATAGTTTCCCTTCTATAACAGATAATTCTTCTATGTTAACGAGCGCTTTTTGTTGATTGTAACGAACGTGAAAATGAGGGGGTGGATGGTCATTGTAGTAGATAGTGATAATGATGCCTAAAAAACGGCTGATCTCTGGCATTAAGCAATCTCCATAGGTAACTCCGAGCTTATGGGCAAACTGCTCCTGTGTCAGTCTAAGTTGCCGTCGCATTGCACGATAATGGTCTTCTATCTCCAGTTGTTCTGTTACTGCCATCTACGGTCAGCACCTTGACCAGTCCAGCATAACCCAACGATGCCACAAACTATGTATCTTGTAATGTTTCTTAATATTAGGGTTTTTGATTTGACATCTACAGTCGGATGCGCGGCGAGATGACGAGCGATCGGGACAAACTGATTCTAGATATCCTCTTTCTATACTAGCGATCGGGCTTAAGGTGTTTGGCGTAGGCATTCACTAATTAGGCTAGAGCCTATTCTCCTACAAAAACCGGGAATATCTGGTATTAGCTGAAATTAATATTTTTTAGGTTTTTGGGTTGGTATCATATCCCGCCAGGGAATCAATTCCCTGGCTAATAGCTAAAGTCCATTAAAATGGACTAAAATTCTTATCGAAAATGGGCTTATACCAATTTTATTAAATAATCCTCCACCTATTTAGGGTTACTTTTTGTCAACTCAAGATAAGGAGAAATGGTTTGATGTCAGGCGTAGGAATTTTCAACCCTGGCGGGCTGATAAGATTGTGTAGTCCTCTTTCAGAGGACTTTAGCTATAAGCTGCGGGTTTAAACCCCTGGCGGGATCGAGGATAATTTTCACCCCTATTATATTTTAAAAAATTTTCACCAAAGGAGTTTTACCAAGAGACTGGTACGAAGCATATATAGGGGCAACCACAGGGGGATTGCCCCTACGAACTGCTATATGTAGTGGCAGTGCGTAGGTCCTGTGAAAATAACAAGCCCTAATTTTACTGCTTCAATAGTCCTAATGATAAAATACCCAATATTTTACCAACGTTATTTATAAAATATTCAGTTAAGTCAATCTCAACAATTTGTCCTTCTAGCTTCAAAAATTTCCATCGATCGCCAGAAGTAACACTGCCATAAATAATTTTAATATCGTTCCCCTCACGCTCATTAAACAATTTAGCAGCAATCATTTCAGCAACGCACTGTCCTAAGCCAGCATTGAGATTTTCCTTTTTTGCTTCTACAACTGTAACCACTGGAGCTTTAATAAATAATTGTGAGATCGAACGACTGATTAAAAAATCACAAACTCCATTCAGCCCTTGTTCTGGATCGACATTAAAATCAATTCCCGAAAATAAACTGATTTGGGAATCAAAGTATTTTCTCAATTCAATTAATATGGGTGCTATTATCATTTCTGAACGAGATTTTTCTGTATTAATAGCCAAAGCTAAAGGTGTATTGTAACGCAATATCTCTGCGAGTAATTGACTAACATTTAATTCAGATACTTTATCAAAAAAATCAATATTTTCACAAATTGTTAAATTAAAAATCTTTTGCGCTTTTTCTAATGTAAAGTCACTGTAGGACATTTTTCAACCCTCTTTTTCCCAAAAAACTTTAAGTCCCTATTTTTTGAGCGCCTTTTTCACCAATTCAGGAATTTGAGAAGGGCGCTTTGCTACGGGGATTTTTGCCTGCTTGAAAGCTGCGATATTTTTCTGAAATGTATCGTATTCCTTTAGAGGGATTGAAGAATTGTAGGCAATTATAATATTAGCTTCAACTAGACGTCTATCTGCGGGTGCATAACGTCCTGGAAAGTAAGCAACCACTGGTTTATCTATCTTGGTGGCAATGTATTCTGCTGTTGCTTCTTCGCTTCCCCAGCTAATCTCACCTATTAAAACAATCGCCTTAGTATTATCAGCTTTATCTAAAATTTGCAGCCAACGACGAAAACAAGAGCCAGCGCAAGCATCTACACCTAGACTAACCGCCACCGATTGCCCCAACCCTGAGTGTGTCAATTCCCAGGCAACTTCGTAAGTAAGAGTGCCACTGCGGCTAAGTAAGCCTACAACTCCGGGAGTATAGTATTTGGTATCGTGGGTGCCCAGTAACATTTTTCCTGGCACAATGATGCCAGAACTACTAGGACCGATAACTAGGGTATCAGTGGCTTCTGCCTTTCTCAGCAGGCGAACTATATCTAGGGGAGGTATCCCACTGGTAACGAGAACAATTTGTCGGATACCAGCAGCAATAGCTTCTAGCGCCGCATCCAGTGCCCAGTAAGGCGGCACAAAAATAATTGTGGTGTCTACTGCTCCCACTACCGACAGCGCCTGCTCTACTAAGTCAAAAATCGGGATATCTGGGAGTGACTCCCCTTCATAACCAGGGCTAACCCCAGCAACCACATGGGTGCCATAGGCTTTCATTTTCACCGCGTAGTCTAAACCCAGCGGTTCTGTAATGCCCTGGATTAAAACTTTGCTGTCGGGCTTCAAGTTCATTTTGGTGATTTTGCCAAAGAAACGGTTTGCTCTATCGCCTCATCCAGTTTATTAAACCAGTGTACAGGCATAGCCGCCAGTTGCTCAGAGCTAAGGTTAATTTCATCTCCACCTAGACGGATAACAAACTCGGGAACTCGACGTGGGGATGCCCCACTATGTAGTGGTATCTTTCGTTGCAGATATGGGCTAATCACAGAGGCGATTTCCTCAGTTGATATGGTGCTATCCAGAATATTCACCAGTACGACTTTCTGGCTTTTAATTTGAGTGACTTGCTCTAGAGCTATCTCCAGTAAAGCCCCGATGGGGTGACACTTCCAAGGTACATCCCCTCCTATAACCAGACACTTAGCTGGTTTGCCTCCAGCTTCGTAAACTAAATCTAGAGTGGCTAGGGCTAAACTTGTACCATTACAGACAATCCCGATGTTACCTTCTTTATCCACCGACTTCAGTGCTAGAGGTTGCTCGGTTTCTTTTGTCAACCCAAATTCTTCCCGAGCTGACTGCTCAATTATCATGGCGTTAGCGTTGCCTTCCCGAATTCTGCCCCCCGTTTCGTTGGTAACTCTCGTCGCTGGACGAATCAAAGGATCGGTGTTATCATCAGCGATCGATCCCAACAGTGCCAGATCCCGATGACGTCCTAGGGCGTTATCATTAACCGTGATTTTTCCATCCAGAGCCAT
>CASBRB010000191.1 GCA_949127975.1 Oscillatoriales cyanobacterium PMM_0019
TAACATAAGTGATAACAGTGTGACAATCTAAATGAAAACTAAGTCTTTAAGAATACGGATATCAGAGCGTCGATTGAATAAGTTAAGATTATATGCTGTGAGTCGTGACAAAACGATGACTAGCATTGTTGAGGACTTAATCGATACTCTGCCTGATATTAAAGAAACTTAGGATGTGTTATGATGAGGGGGTAATCTTTCATCCCCATGCTTAAAACTGGCTTCGAGATTACCCCCTCATACTCCCCTGATTTCCGGTAGAATGCCCCTTACTGGTATATCTTTAATTTGGTGATCCGCTGGGGAGCAATCCGAAAAAGTGAGATGAACCAGTTTGGCGCGTGAGCGCCACCCACAATGAATATAGTCAACAAGCCTGTCATAGCAAGGAGTTGGGTACACTGACTCTAGAGTTGAGCAGCAGCATTTAAGCCTATTAAAACCGATATTTAATGAAATTTTACGCATCACCCTGATCCCATCGAAGGAGTTGGGGGGAAAGAGAACCAAAAGATCCAGATCTTACTCGGCTCTCCCAAATGTCTATGCGTAAGTCCTGTTGATGCTGCCCACCTCTAGAGGTAGGAAAATCGTTAGTATTTCGCCCTGACGGGGTGACTGCCGCACGATTAGTTTTCCACCTAATGCCTGGAAAAGATCTTTAGTTATGTTCATATTTAGGCTCAGGCTACCTGTTTCTGGCTGTAACATTAACAGTTGACCAAGTGATTTTCGCCCTGATGAAGTTGTCGGGCAAGTTCCTGTTTCGTCAGCATGAGGTTGAGACTTGAGTTGCAACTTTAGTTGAGCCCCCGCAGGTGACACTTCTACCTGGATATGCCCACCAGCCGGGAGGTTGCGGGTAAAATTCTCTATTAAGCCAGTTAGTACCTGATCTAACATAGCTGGATTGCTGACTACTGCTGGTAACTTTTGGGGCAGGACAACTTCTAGAGTTAAGTTGCGCCTTTGTGCCTGTTTTTGCCAGCGGGGAATATTTTGTTGTAGCAGTTGGCTTAAGGAGATGGTAGTAAGATTAACCCCTGTTTGCTTAAATTCGGATGTCGCCACTTCCACCGCTCGGAAAATTAATTCCATGCGATCGATTTGCTCGGTACATTCGCGATCGATAATTTCCAAACGTCTAGTAATATCTGGTACTAGATCCCGACGCTTGAGCAGCAGTTGAGTTAGAGTGCGAATAGCGGTTAGCGGCGTGCGGATTTCGTGAGCTAGAGCTTGCAGCAGTTCTACATCCTTAAATTGGTTATTCTCGATTTCGGGTTTTGAATGGGAAACAAGAGCCCATCTACTATCGCCACTTTTTTCTTTTGCCTCTTCTGGCAAATGTTTCAGCAGCAGACGACTGAACTCCATCACAGTTCGGTAATCGGGTATTGTGGGAGTAAACTGCTTGACAAGCGCATCCAGATAAGTTATACTACGTGGACTTGAAAGCAATACTCGTGCCCGAAGCGTGAGCCACCCTTGCTGTACATCATCAGGATCGAAAGAAAACTGAAACGCTGGCACACCCTTGAGGTTCTCGCCTAAAACCATCACCAAACTGCATTTGTTGGTGAGAACTAAACAAAACTGCTCTGCTGCCAAAGGATCGGCCCCTACCAAAGGCAACTCCAAAGCGATATTAGCAGCAACTTCTGTAGAGGTATCTGTGGCAGGTGGCAGTTGAAAGGGCATTAACGCCATGCTATTATCTGTGAAGATAGCTGTCTGAAAGTGGGTAAGCAAATAGTGGTGACTTAATACGGGCACAGGGCCAGCTAAAACTAATCCCAAAAGTTGTCCTTGCCCGCGCTCAGCCAAAGTGTTCTCAGGGGTGTCAAGTAGTAATACTCTATCCTGAGTGATTATCCCTTGGTCATGTTGTGTCTGTGCTAGGAGGAGTTCCTCTAGAGCGCGTCGAGCGCTAACCCACTCTCGCTCTGCTTTGACGCGCCGACTGTGATGGCGCTTAGCATTGTCGTTTACGGCTGTCTGTTCGACAGTCGGCACATCCTCAATATCTGCCCCAGTTAGGATACTCTGGGCTAAGATTTCACTCAGCGTTGGCAATAACCACTTTTGCACACTATCTACCCCATCAACGGCAAGCAATTGGCAATGCCTAATTTAACTACCTTCTGTTTACGAGAGTAGCGATATTTGTCATCTCTCCGATGTGGTATAACCGAACTAATAAGTCGCAATTCCCCACTAATTGACTCCTGACTCCTGTTCATTACCTAACGATGGTAACTTCTGTTCCCAGCTTAACCTGAGAAAATAAGTGTTTGATGTCAGAATCGCGCATCCTTAAACAGCCGCTCGACGCAGCCTTTCCTACCGACATAGGTTGATTAGTGCCATGAAATCCATACCAAGTACCATTGTTATTCCAAAAGCCTATGAAATAATGCCCTAGGGGATTGGTTTTATCTGCTGCTGGAATTCTTACACCAGTCCAGGGGTTAATCCAAGTCGGATTTTGAACCTTCTGGGCGATGCGAAATGTGCCAGTCGGTGTTTCCATTCCAGAACGACCAATAGCTACGGGGAAGCTGTCGATCGCTAATCCTTCTCTATATAATGTTACTTCTCGTCGCGTCAGACTGACTACGAGATGCATTTCTTCTGTGTCTGGAGTAGCAAGAATAGGTTCGTTGGGCAGGTAAGTTTCATTGTTGCCAGGGATATTTACCGTAGTAGCGGCAGCAGCTTTATTCACAGGTACAAATGACATCAATACCACAGTCAAAGCTAGAGTTATTGCAGCACGTTGTTTAGCAGCAACGGAGGTTTTTTTTGGGAAGGAATGATAATTTTCTTCTTGGCGTGTCATCAACTTAACTTGGCGGTCTAAATACAACTCTACAATTCCAGTTAAATAGGAATAGCTTAAGTGCTGGGGTGAGAAGTAGCCACTTCCTGAACCGCCCTTAAAGCCATCTTGCAAAGCCCCGGATAGCGATTGATAGTAATCAACTTTCCACGGTCATTTTATAAATTAGCACAATTTTTATGTCTTTGGGGTGATGAATGCTTGAAGAGCAGGTGAAATAATGTAAATAAAGGTTTAAATTTACAACAAAAACTTGCAAAAAGCTATACATGTGTGGTAAAGGGAAGGAACAAAAAAATGACTATAGGCTTATATCAGCGGGGGGCTGGAGTTTTTTCCAGACGTAGAGATATCGCCTATGCCCTTGAGGAACTGAAAAAGTCGGGTTTTCCGATGGAGAAAGTTTCGGTTGTGGTGAGGGATATCGATCGCGAGGATAATTTAGCTGGCGTTGATGTGCGGGCTAGGGGTGGCAATGAAGCTGGCGATGGTGCGGTGGCAGGTGCTGTTACAGGTGGCGCTGTGGGAGGCATCATGGGCTTATTAGGAGCGCTGGGCGCATTGACTGTACCTGGAATCGGTCCGGTCTTGGCAGGAGGCATTGCGGCTTCGGCTCTGGCTACAACCCTTGCTGGTGGCGCTATTGGTGCAGCAGCCGGGGGGTGCATTGGCGTACTAATAGGTTTAGGAATTCCTGAAGAGGAAGCTAGAGGTTATAACGATCGCGTGGTGCGAGGAGATTATTTGCTAATGGTAGAAGGCACATCAGACGAAATTCGTCTTGCCGAAGCTATTGTGCGCAGTGGAGGTGTTCAGGATTGGGGTGTTTATAATGTACCTCCTGCAGCCGATGGTGTCGCGAACACCACAAGACAAGCACAACAGTCGGGCAAGTGACTGTTCGCCGTGTAATAGTCTTCCGATTAACATCGTTAACCGTTGCCCAAGTTAACGAGTGGACAATGGGCTTTTAGAAACATATCTTTTTGAGGAAAGTAAAAAAATGAAAACCATCATGCCCTTGATACTCAGCAGTCTGCTATTGGTTGGTGCTGCAGCTTGCCAAAAAGCTGATAATGAGACGAGTTCTGACGCTCCTAGTTCCGTTAAGGAAAGCCCTAAAGCTCCCGATGCTAAGTCTGCTGACGCTACCAAAAATGACGCCACCGATCAGACTCGTAAAAATCAAGTTAATGCTGACATAAAAGCACGGGAAGACCGGAACAATGCCGTTAACGGGGGTTCTGCAGAAAAAAGACCAGGGGGCGACCTGAGTAGCGAAGTTCGTAGTAAGTTAGAAGCCAACATTCCGGCTTCTCAGCTTGACGTTCATGGGGACAAAGATGGAAAGATGATTGTAACAGGGACGGTTCCTAATGCGTCGGATAAAACTAAAATTGATGGTTTGGTAAAGCAGATAAAAGGAGTCAAAACCGTTGATTCTAGTAAGGTAGCTGTTGCGGCACCAACCAAAAAATAAACGCTAAACCCAAAAAGCCCTAAAGGCGTTAATCTATATTTATGTCAAATTTGGTGGTTTGTTGAACCACCGATTTGACAATATGGTTTGGGCAAAATTATCAGTAGTTGTCAGAAGGAGAAAAAATGGCTGTATTGCTACACAAACGGGCTGTTGGTGTATTTCCTAGCGATCGAGCGGCGGAAGATGCGCTTCACGAACTAAAAGAGTCTGGGTTTTCGATGGCAAATGTTTCCGTAGTCGCTAAAGACACAAAACGCGCTCATGAAATAACAACCGACGCGGGTGTCCCTGAGGCTCAGGACAAGAATACTAACTTAGACGCTACCAAGGGTGTGCTCTCAGGTGGTACAGTGGGTGGGCTTACCGGCTTACTGGTAGGTCTAGGTTTATTGGCTATCCCCGGTGTTGGTCCGATAATGTTAGCGGGTGCTGCTGCAACTACTCTAGCCACCACAATTGCTGGTACTGGCATCGGCGCTGCCGCAGGTGGTTTGATTGGAGCTTTGGTTGGGGCGGGTATTCCTGAAGAGCGAGCGCACGTTTATAATGAGCGTATTACCCACGGGGATTATCTGGTGATGGTAGACGGTACAAATGATGAAATTCGTCGCGCTGAAGCTATTTTGAGTAAGCGGGGTATTCAGCATTGGGAAGTCTACGACGCACCAGCCAATGCTGAGTATCGGGAACCGATCGTTTAGAAAGGCACAATTGGTAGCATCCCATTGCGGATAATATCCAACACTCCCGCTTTCATCAAGGAGAGCAGGAGTGTTTATCATCTAAAGGCCTCCTTTGAGGATAAACGTTGTAGGTTGGGTTGAGGAACGAAACCCAACCCACCCCTAGCCCCTCCCGGGAGGGGTTGGGGTGGGTTGGGTTTCCCTCTGTTGAAGCCCAGATGCCAATTGATTAGTATAGCAGGAGTCAGGTGACTCCTGCTATAATTTCATCCATGGGCAATTACGAGATTCAAAACCGAGAATGGTGGGCGCAACAGTGGGTAGATTTGCTAGAAACCTCTCGCTTCAAAAAGCGCTTAGAGAGGGCACGTAACTATGCTAGACAGGGCAACGTCCTCAGCATAGATTTTCAAGGTGCAGAAGTGTTAGCTAAAGTACAAGGCACAGAGCCCATACCCTATCAAGTGTCTATCTCCCTAGACTGCTTTAGCGATGAAGACTGGAATTATGTAATTACAACCTTATCCCAGGAAGCACTTTATTCAGCAAAGTTGTTGGCGGGAGACATGCCAACTGACATTCAAAAAGTGTTCGGTGCCAATGGCTTGAGCTTATATCCCTTTAGACTATCTGAAGTACACGCACAGTGTAGTTGTCCGGATCAAGAAGTTCCTTGTAAACATATTGGGGCAGTGTATTATTTATTAGGCTCTAGCTTCAGTGAAGATCCCTTTGTGCTATTCCAACTACGGGGACGCACCAAAGAGCAAATTCTCCAAGCCTTACGCCAGTTAAGGCGTGGTAACAGCCCCTTGGCAGAAAGCGAAGAATATAGTGAAACGCCTGAAGCTATATCAAAGCCACTGCAACAGCCAACCCCACTGAAAATTGAGCAATTCTGGGAATATAACGAGCCATTAGACTCATCACTGGTTGTGATAGTACCAGCATCAAGCAGCGAAACAGTTTTGGACGTACTCGGACCTATTCCCCTAGCGTCGGATAGTGTTGGAACTCCCGGAGCGAATTCAGCTCAGACAGTAATGCAGTATCTGGATAGTGTTTATCAGGCTGTCAGCCAACAAGCTGTTTTATCTGCGCTGAATCGGGAAGTCTGAAAAAATGAGGAAAACCAAAGTGGCGAACGCAGATACACGCAGAAACAGCCTTCAAAGCTCAGCTCGGATAGTAAAAGCATAGTCTCCTCCAGGCTCTAACCGATAGTCCGACTGTTCTAAAAAACGGCCTAGTGGCTCGTGAATCAAGGCTCGTCCCAGAGTAGGTTTCACCGACAGTTGCCCCCGTCGAAAACACCACTGGAACTGCCACACAAATTCACCGGCGCTCACCTCACCTTCAATTTTTCCCTGTTGCCAGGACTGCTGGGTAATCCTGACGTGGGCAGTGGTTTCAGGCAGACGCTTCGTACTCACAATTGATCGATACTCTCAGAGCCTTTAAAAACTATTGTATAATTGTAGGTTGGGTTGAGCGATAGCGAAACCCAACATTACTGTTAGTCTCCAGCGTTCTTAGATCTTGTCTAAACTCCTCAACTCCGTAGTGAATCGGAATTTGACGACTGCCCAAAATTCGCTGAAACTCCAATTGATTCATATTCGCAAACTGGCTGGCAGTGCCCAAGGTAATCTTTGACTGCTGAAACAGTATAATGGCAATCTCCAATTTGAGATCTGCTTCAGAAATGTTTGCATTTTGGAGAAACTCATCTGGAATTACAAGACTCATGCTACTAATTTCCATTATCTAACTCTGACGGCTGTTTTTCGCACCACTATACTATTATATACCTCCTCATTCCCTAGATGTTGGCAGAATGTGGGTTCTGTTAAACTGACGATCGCCCTTACCAATGGTTGGGTTCACGCAACCATCGAAGCCTGTAAGCAGCTAGATATGATTAAATGCAATTAAAGGGATGAAAGCTGCTAACGCTAACGGTGGACAAGATTTGACTATTTGATCGCAAGTTGTTTGAATAGAGAAAGGAGTCTTGGAGAATGCGATCGTTCATTATTCCAAAATTTCGCTGGGTGGAGTCGCCTGGATGCTGTACATCGGTATGGGATTCTAAAACCTAGGAGGTATTTTACAAATGTCAACTACTATTGAATTCGATCTAAAAGACGTACTAGCTAAACTCGATCAAAAGCTTGATACCCTTACCAAGGATTTCGCAGATCTAAAAACTACAGTAGCCCAGGATGTCGCAGATCTAAAAACTACAGTAGCCAAGGATGTTGGCGACTTAAAAACTGAAGTAAGAGTTTTGCAAGAGAGAGTAAATGCTGGACAAGCCGCTATTGAAAAAAGACTTGATAGCCAAGCTTTTTGGCTACGTGGGGTAGGTGTAGGGATAGTACTGTCTTTACTGGGAGTTGGCTTTAAGGTGTTTGGCATAGGCATTCACTAATTTAGGCTAGAGCCTGTCCTCCTACTAAAACCGGGAATATAGTGACAGTGCTACAGTACTGAAGAAATTAACATGACTGACAGTGCGAGCTTTTGATTTTTGTGAAGCCCCCAGGATAGCCGTTTAGGGTTGGTGCGGGAGAACGTCACAGCTACCTCGTGAGTCAGCAAGCGATTAGGTTTCCCATCCCTGCTCCGATCGCGGGAACAAATGCTAATATAGAAATAACTGCAATCCATGACTGACAAGGCGTTTGCTACTAAATCTATGAACTTCAGTTACCCTGGTTTAGATCAGGAACTAGACAGCGCAATATTAACATTTGAAGAAATTCAGTCGGAACTTAACTATAAACAAGCCCAAGATGCCCTACGAGAACTGGTAGACAAGCTTGACTTGCAGCCCCAAGAGCGATCAGGCTTAGAATCAGAAATCCAAGGGCTGACAACTATGCTCGACAAGTTAGAACGATCGGTAGTTCAGATTGCCGTCTTTGGTATGGTAGGACGGGGCAAATCTTCGGTGCTGAATGCCCTTGTGGGTAAAAACGTATTTGAAACGGGGCCACTTCATGGTGTCACCCGCACTACTCAAGGCGTTAGTTGGTCCGTACAGGAACCCGATAACAATGGTTTGCTGCGAGTATCCCTACCAGGGTTGGGCAATTCCCAGGTGGAACTGATTGACACTCCTGGAATTGACGAAGTAGACGGGGTACAGCGGGAAGTTTTGGCTCATGATGTTGCCAGAGCGGTAGATCTGATTTTGTTTGTAATTGCAGGTGATATTAACAAGGTGGAATACGAAGCGCTTTCCCAACTGCGGGAAGCAGGTAAACCAATGTTGCTCGTATTTAATAAAATAGATCAATATCCGGAAGCCGATCGCCTAGCAATTTACCACAAAATTCGGGACGATCGGGTAAGAGAATTGCTATCACCTAATGAAATTGTCATGGTGGCAGCTTCTCCCTTAGTGGCAAAAAAAGTTAGACGCTCTGATGGTAGCATGGGTGTCCAGCGCCTTCCAGGAACGCCTCAGGTGCAGGAACTAAAGCTGAAAATCCTAGAAATTTTACACCGGGAAGGTAAATCTCTGGTTGCCATTAACACCATGCTATATGCAGGGGATATCAATGAACAACTGGTGCAGCGAAAAATGGCAATTAGAGATGAGAGTGCTAATCAGTTGATTTGGAAGGCAACTCTAGCCAAGGCAGTAGCAGTAGCACTCAACCCCATCACTGTAGTAGATATCCTCACTGGTGCCATTATTGATATTGTTATGATTTTGGCTTTATCCAAGCTCTACGGCATCACCATGACTGAGCAGGGAGCCGTAAGTTTGTTGAAAAAAATCGCCCTCAGTATGGGCGGCATCACTGCCGGAGATCTTCTCACAACCTTGGGGTTGAGTTCCCTCAAAGGCTTACTTGGTATTTCTGTACCAGCAACTGGTGGAGCTTCTTTAGCTCCTTATATCTCCGTGGCACTGACTCAAGCAGGTGTCGCTGGTGTCTCTTCTTATGCCATCGGGCAGGTTACTAAGACTTATCTGGCTTCTGGAGCCTCTTGGGGACCAGATGGTCCTAAAGCGGTTGTGAGCCGCATTCTGTCCACGCTTGATGAAACCTCTATCCTCAACCGCATTAAGCATGAACTGACTGCCAAACTCGATTTGCGCCGCTCTACTACCTAGAGTACCAATTCAGAAATCGGTGTTCTAGGCACGTCCTTGTCTCAACTCTTCAATCAGGTCACGAATGGCGTTTTGATTGTTTTGAGCTAAGATGGAGGCAGCTTCAGCAGCTTGTGAAGCGCGACGGCTTGATTCTACCAATTCTGGAACAACACGACTCAATGTTCTAACTTGTTCCGCCATGACCACAGCAAATTGCTGAATTGTTTGTTGTTCTGCCTTCGCTGTTTCAGCTTGCTGACGGGTAATTTGTTTAAGTTCGGCTAAATCTTCCCTGAATTCAGTCGTCCCCTCTGCTAGCTGGCTGGTAGCTTGCACTAATCGCTCTAACCTGCTGTCAATATTCTCTAACCTTTCATTTGTACTGTTTGTCATCTGAGTTTAAATTCGTCCTTACTGCTCTAGCTTTTCAACCTCTGCTCAATTAATATAGCGCGTTTTCAGTAGTTGTACAAAGGATTAGTTATCATAAGATCAAAAACTATGTCGCTGAAAGTGTTTGAACAATCTATCGAAATTAATGCCAGTGCCACTGTAGTCGATCGCTGCATTACAGACCGTGTTTTAATGCACCGATGGCTTAATCCGGTTCTCCGTTGCGAACCTGTTGGCGAGTGGGGCACAGATGTGGGAAGTAAGAGTCGCTTTATAATTCAAATTCCCTGGTTACAACCTACCCTGAAAACTGTCGTGGTTGAGCGGGAGCCAGGGTTAGTTGTCTGGGAGTTTAGAGGATTTTTCAAAGGACGCGATCGCTGGGAATGTCAACCTATAAAGCAAGGAACGAACTTGCTCAACCGCTTTGAATTCGATATTCCTAACCCAATAATTAGTTGGGGCTTTAACACTTTTGCCACCACTTGGACTCAATCAGATATGAAGGCGCAACTACGACGCCTAAAACGGGTGGCAGAAGAAATATACAGGACTTACGAATCATAAGGTGTAACTGTTGTCATTTATCAGCTAACAAGTTCTGGCGATCGAATCCCCCAAAGTTTGATAGTTTTGTCATCACTACCACTAGCTAAAGTCTCATTGATTAGGGTGTGTTAGCTTGACTCGTAACGCACCGAAAATTAGCATAATTATGGTGCGTTACATTTCATTAACGCACCCTACAAGAGCGACTCACGCACTGCTAATCCCCCCCAATACAGCAGCATCTTTAGTAAATATAGCAACCGCCTTGGCGGTTGCTATATTTGTAGGTTGGGTTTCGTTCCTCAACCCAACCTACAACTGACAAACTTCTGATTCGGGCGGCTGACGCCGCCCTGGGGCGCTAAAGCGCTTACTACAAACTTTGTCACCTTGACAGGGCTAGTGGGCAATGCCCACTACGAACAAAGATTTTCTAAGATTTGGGCAACTAGAACTTCTACTGGCAATCTAGCATCTAACCTCAGAAGACTAGAAGTGTCAACAGTCTCTAAAGCTTGGCGATAAGGCTCTAACGACAAACCAGAAAGTTCAAGCCTAGCTGATGGGTGCTTTTTGTCAATACGATGCTGGCGCTCTTCATCGCTCAGCTCTAAGAGCAAGTAAAGAGCTGACGGCGGACAAAACCCCAGTGCTAGCGTTCCTTCAATAATTATAACGTATCGATCGCGCTCCGCCTTAGCCACCTGAGCTTCCATAAAAGGGCGCACTAACCGCACTTTAGCATAAAAATCACCACTATATCCAGCTTTGGCAAGTTCTCTAGGATAAAATTGACGCAGAGTCACCTTGAGGACATCTGTGTGTAGAATCAGGGCTGAGCTTCCTGCATCCATCAAAGCCACACCTAAACTCATTGCTAAGCGAGTTTTCCCAGTCCCAGGCAAACCTGTAATTACGATCGCAGACATCCGAGTTTCCTAGCTAATATTCTAGATAAGATATCGTGGCACAAAACTAGATGAACGACCTAGAAGCTATTGCTGTTGATGGTGTTGCTTTCCGCGAGGCGGTACTGAGCGGACAACCTTACAAGCCGCTTTATGTCAAAATAAAGATTGTTTGGAACTGCAACCTGCGCTGTAGTATGTGCAATCACTGGCGCGACTTATCCGAACCTCCTCTAGACCTCAACTTTTTCCAACCCATTATTGACGAACTGGCACAGTTAGGATGTCGTAAAATTCATCTATCTGGTGGAGAGCCAACTTTGCGCCCAAATTTGGAAGATTTTATCGCTTACATTACCTCACGGGGCATCCGCGTCACCATGACAACAAATGCTACCCTGATTACAGAAAAACGCGCCTATTCTCTGTCTAAAGCAGGATTACGTAAGGTTAATATTTCAATAGATAGTCCTAATCCCAACATACACGATCGTCTGCGTGGAGTTAATGGCGGATGGCAAAAAGCAACCAAGGGATTCCGCTATCTTCGTAAATGGTTAAAATCGGGAGGAATGCGGATAAACACTGTAATTAGCCAGCTTAATTATGCAAGTTTAGTTGAATTACCTTCTTTAGCTGCTGCCCTGGAGGCCGACAGATTAAACCTAATTCCCTTGGATGAAAACACCAACGATTTGCACTGCATGAGTCGAGAGCAAATTCTAGATTACAACGATCGCATTGCCCCTATAATAGCTAAAAAAGCCCTAGCAGTAGGACTCATCCAACAGGAAAGAGAAGCTTATCCTTTTGGGACAACTGCTGAGGAATTATCAAACAGTGCCGCTGGATTTTATGCTCAAGGCTACTACAACCATCATCAGTGTTTTGCTCCCTGGACGCACGCACTAATAGATCATTTAGGTCAGGTAAGTATATGCTGTATGATGCCTAACAGTCCGATAATAGGAGACTTGCGCCAGCAATCTTTTACCGAAATTTGGACAGGGGAAACCTACACTGCCCTGCGTCGCAGCCAACATTTACCCCAGTTTGAAACTTGTCGGCACTGCGATATGTTTTTACAACAGAATCGCCAGCTTAATGCTATACTCCCCGTAAAAAGTTTGTAGTAAGGGCTTCAGCCCCAAGACCGAAAAACTAGCCAGATATGCCACGATTATTATTTATTGCCGAACGATTTCCCCCTGATATTGGCGGGTTAGCCAGCAGCGGAGGGCGAATTGCCGCCGCCTTATGCCAACTGGGAATAGAAGTAGATGTATTGGTATGGAGCCGTTACTTACAACCAGGAGAAGTCTTACCACCAGAACCAATAGCAGAGAATGCTAAAACACCGCAAGTTTATCGGGTAGGACTCTATCGCCACTGGGATATGTCCATGCCTCACACCCTGAACGTGTTAGACTGGCTCTATCAAACTCGTCAGTATGATGCAGTTTGGGGTCACTATTTATTTCCCGCTGGGTTTCTCGCAGTTTGGTTTGCCCAACTTAAAGGATTACCCAGTACTATTAGCGCCCGTGGCAATGATATTGACAAAGGGATGTTTCCCCCTGGTGATTTTGCCCGCTTGCTGTGGACTTTGGAAAGAGCTAGCTTAATCACGGCAGTCAGTCAAGATTTAAAATACAAGATTAGGCATTTGAGCCGCCGGGATGATGTGATGTTACTGAAAAATGCCGTCAATCCTGAAATTTTCTCGCCTATTGCCTCTGAGGGAGATAAGGCGGCAGCGGTAGCGCTGCGTACTCAACTAGGAATTGCCTCTGATGAAATAGTCTTAGGGTTTGCAGGAGAGGTGCGGGAAAAGAAAGGGCAGTCTTTCCTATTCAAAGCGCTAACCAAGGTTCGGAGTCAGCGCCCTGCCTGTTTGCTAGTTATAGGAGAAGTGCGAGCGAATCAAGAAGCTGCCTTGCAAATTTATGCGACTCAATATCCAGAAGATGCTCAAAGAATAATTATCACAGGGCATTTGACAGAGCCAGCCGCCGTTGCCCAACATTTACGCTTGTGTGATGTCTATCTCCAGCCTTCTCTGTGGGAGGGAATGCCTAATGCTCTTTTAGAAGCAATGGCTTGTGGGTGTGTTTGTATTGGTAGTGATGCTGGCGGGATACCAGAAGTGATGGAACATGGTAAAACTGGATTTATTATCGAGCGATCGCATTTACATAAACTAGGAGAAGCGATCCTAGAATGTTTAGAGTTGGATACCTCTATCGGGCAGGTAATTAAGCAAGCTGGGCGCGAGCGCATTTTGGCAGACTTCTCCCCCGCACAAGAGCAAGCCAGCCTTCAAGCCGTCATTTCTCGCTTAGTCATTAGCTCCCATTGGATGATAAGACCCTAGTTTGTAGTAGGGGCGGTGCCCCCGTGCCCGCCCTAGGGCGGCGAACGCCGCCAGTCGGCACGCCAACAGCGATTAACATTCTTTTTATTTTGAGGACATTTAAACTCATACAAAGAAACCCGGTTTTTTCAAAAAACCGGGTTTCTGGGTGTCGATCACTTAAAATGTCTAGAGTGAAGCCGGAGTGCCTAAGTCTGATATCGTGCTAGGATATAGACCGCTTTATATGCGTAAGTTTACAGAGTTGGCAGTGGGGTAATTAGCTGGAAAGTCAACCATACCTACTACAAACTCAAGTTGGTAGTAAGCACGCTCGCGTGCCAACTGGGGCGGCGAACGCCGCCCTAGGGCGCTAAAGCGCCTACTACAAACTTTTTACCCCTAACTGCTGATAAGCAGCTACCAAAGATGCTCCTGCAAGATTCCAGGTATAACAACTCTCAACTCGTTGACGGGCAGCAATTGATAGTTTCAATCCCAGCTCTGATTCTTGTCGCAATCGCACTAAAGCATCTTTAATCTGCTGCACTGAACCTGGCTTAACCAGCAGTAAATGTTCTTCATTACTGCCTAACTCTCTTACCACTGGCAAGTCACTAGCAATCACCGGGGTTCCCGCTGCCATCCCTTCCAAAACCTTTAGCGGACAACAGCCCTGAACAACATTACGATCGTTTAAAGTCAGGGGAGCAACAATACAGTGGCTTTGATGAATATACCACACCAGTGCTGCCTGTGAAGTTGGTTCGAGTAAATTCAGGCGCTTCCCCACACCTAACTTATGCGCCAAATCCTTAATTGCCCGTACCTGTCGCTGATTAGCCGAACAAATCACCGTCAACTCAGTGGTAAAATCTTGGCAGGCAAGTGCCAAGGCTCTGACTGCTAAATCAACTCCCTGCCAAGCAGAGAGGGTGCCAAAGTACAGCATCTGCATCGGTTCAGTTTTATTAGCGGTAACTTGAGGAGGGCTGTAAGTAAACACATCCAAATCAACTCCATTAGGAATCACCCGAAGGCTAAAATTAGAAACATATAGTATTGCCAAAGGTAATAGGAAAAAGAAGCATGACAACCTCTCAGGTAATTTCTCCTCAGCTAACTATTCCTCCTTTAGAAAACGGCGACAAGCTCACCCGTGCCGAATTTGAGCGTCGGTATGAGGCAATGCCCCATGTGAAAAAAGCAGAACTAATTGAAGGAATTGTTTATATGCCATCCGCTTTACGAATCAAGAGACATGGAGAACCCCATGTACTCATTATGACTTGGTTAGGCAATTATTCGGCAGTCACCCCTGGTGTAGGTCCAGCAGATAATGCCACAGTTCGCCTGGATAACGATAACGAACCGCAGCCGGATGCACTGTTAAGGATAGAACTGGGGGGGCAGTCGCGGATTAGCGAAGATGATTATATCGAGGGTGCTACTGAATTAATTGTGGAAGTCGCTGCTAGTAGCGCTTCCATAGATATGCATCAGAAACTCAACGTTTATCGCCGTAATGGGGTACAAGAATATCTAGTTTGGCGAGTTTTGGAGAGCGAACTAGATTGGTTTTGCTTACAAGGAGTGGAGTATATATCGCTATTATTAAATACTGCTGGTGTAATTTGTTCTCAAGTTTTCCCTGGATTGTGGTTAGATAAATCTGCTTTATTAGCGAGAAATTTAGTGGTGGTTTTAGAAGTTTTACAACAGGGATTAGCGAGTGAAGAACATCAAGCTTTTGTGCAACGCTTGGCTAAAGGTTCGTAGTAAGGGCTTTAGTCCTCAGAATAGGGCTAAAGCGGAATGTCTGTCTCTTGAGGCAGAGCCTGGGAACGAGAAAACAAGAAATAACGAGAAGTAACACCTTGACAGGGCTAGCATATGTAGGGGCAACCACAGGGGGATTGCCCCTACGAACGGCTATATGTAGAGGCCAGTGCGTAAGTCCTGATTTTGATAAAAACTGCTTTCCTTAAGAAGATTATATTCTTTTAATAACTTTTTTTTAACCTTAACCTACTAAGCTAGTAAAGCTGACTGAAATTAGTAGGATGCTTTCTCTGAAACGACATCCGAGGCAGACTGCAACTAAATGTTAACAGAAAGGGCTTTATGTACGGCTCTTTCGTACATAGTATGCTAATTTATTAGTCTCAACTGTCCAATCCCTAGCGCAAGCGAGGATTACCGCCCCAAGGCGGCATTGCAGACTGCTTAATAGACAAGTAGTTTCACA